>JACDCD010000114.1 GCA_013694625.1 Actinomycetota bacterium
TGAAAGCCCACCACCAGCGCAACGTTCGCCTCCATATCCGCCGTCAGCGCTCCCATTTGCACCAGACCGCCTGGCGAGGTGGCGAGGATAGCGGTGGCCGGATCCATGAGCCCCAGCTTCCAAAGCACCCAGGCCAACACCCATCCCATGACGAGAAACGTGGCCACGACGAGCACCAGGGGCACTATGTTGTTCGTGACGGTGGAGACCATTTGCTGGTTGAACTTGGTACCTAGGTCCCAGCCGATCAGGATTAGAGCGCCGAATCGTAGAGCGCCGGGTATATCCGAAACCGTGTTCCCGGACAGTTTGAGGCCAGCGACAGCAATCATCGCTCCGATCAACGCTCCGGCCGGAAAGTTGAGCCAGTCGAGTAGCAAGGCTGCGCCAATCGCCATAACAATCGAGACCACCAAAATCATCTAGCGCTCCTCTCGTTGTTTCCCCATCGTTTCTCCGTACAGAGCTGTCGGTTCTGGGATTGTTAGAAAGATGTGCCTCAACGTTGACCGAATACCAGGAGACTGCGCCGGTCGGTGATGGGCTCCAGGGCAGCCGCTTCTCGCGCGGCCTGCTGTAGCTTCTTAAGTCCACGCGCGAAGTCTTCGTCGTCGATCAACACCAGCGTCGAGTTAGCGCGCACCAACATCCTGTCGTAGTAGGCGTGTAGGTTCGGGGCCACAACCTCGCCAACGTCCTCGAGCTCGATGAGTTCGAACCCGGCCGAACCAAATGCTTCGATAGTCGCTTCGACCGTCGGCCACCTGCGCGCCGCCAGACGCCGAGCCGAAGGCCAGTAGCGAAGCCAGTGGATACCGTCCAAGCGATCCCCGAAGGAGTTGCGAATAAGGACGGGAGCCTGGTCGCTCAATACTCGCCGGAGCTCGGCTGCGCATCTCGCGAGGTCGGGGATGTGATGCAGGACGGTCGACACCCAGGCGTGCGAGCATGAGCTTTTTCTGAGGGGAATCCGCTCCGCCTCTCCCCCGATGATGGTGGTTCTAGATGATGAACGGTTGCTCGCAGCCTTGCGGCGCATTGCCTCCGACGGTTCGACTCCAATCACATCGGTGTCGAACCAGTCCGCCAGGGCGTCCGAGAACAGACCAGTGCCCGATCCGAGATCGAGCAGTGGAAACGTAGAGGGCACGACATAGGGACGAAGAGCGACCCGCCAGGAATCGAGCAACTCGTGTGGAAGTGTGCGGCCAGCGTCATACCTCGCCGCCATCTGCTCGTAATCGGTGCGCCCGTACACGACGAGTCTACGAAGCCGCTCGCCGAATGCCGGGCGGTCGGAGGGCAGCGTCCATCAGGCTCCGCCCCGGCAGAGTCGGGCAATCGCCCCGATGTCCGGCAGCTCCTCGGCGCGCCAGCACTTCGCGGCAACCTCTCGAGCGGCATCGGAGCCGATTCGAGGTGATGCTAGATCCAGGAACTTCGCTTCGATCTCTTGGTCACTCATCGGCTTGGCCGAGGTGCCCTTGTTGTGCCGGATCTCACAGTTCAGCCGTCGACCATCGGTAAGGCGAAGCGTGACCCTAGCGGCATCTTTGGGTAGAGCATCGTCCACAACGATGACGACGCGAGCGCGCATGGAGGCTACGTCGGGATCGTTGACCCGCTCGTCGGTGAATTGCCGGACACTCGCAGTGCCGTCCACCGCTGCGACCGCCGCGCAGTGAAAGATGCTGAATTTGCCCTCGAGTCCGGTCGCCGGCTCCTTCTTCGCTGTGACCCAGGAGACGTAGTCATTGACCGTCGCCTCGATTGCTGCGATGAGATCGGCACGCGACTCATGCTGCTGTCTCAGTTGGATGATGCCTTCTATCGTCGGGTGAGTGAGAGATCCGCAGGCGTAGGGCTTGAAGCCGTTGTCGGCCAGCGTCCATCGTTCACCCAGTCCTGCGGTGACGAGAGTCGGATTGGAATCGCCCGAGAACACCTCAAGAAAGCCATGTTTCCGCTCGAGTATCGAGTCGGACGTGGTGAAACCGTTGGCCGCAAGAAGCGCGGCCATAAGCCCGTCCATGGCCGCCTTGCCCGGATGTAGAGCCTTACCCATGGAGCCGTAGACACCCTTGAGTCCAGCCGCCTGGGTGCCGGCGGCTCCCAAGGCGTTGACCACAGCCTCGGGCGCGAGCTCGAGAGCGCGAGCGGCGGCGGCTGCAGCGCCGAAGTGACCAACCGTCCCTGTTACATGCCACCCGGCCTCATAATGCGCAGGGCCTGCGGCAAGGGCGATTCTGACCTCCGCCTCGAAACCCGCTACGAAGGCCGCCAGTGCCCGAGCGCCATCTAGCGCTCGGTGCTCGCCGATAGCCATTACCACGGGCCACACCGGCGCGCTCCCATGAACCGTGGTACGCGCAGGATTGTATGTGTCGTCGTAGTCGAGGGCGTGCGCCATGTATCCATTGGTGAGTACTGCCCCGAGCAACCCACTTTCGCGGCCGCGACCAAGCACGGTTGCCCGGCCGCCAGAGCTCAGTTCGTCGGCGACGGCGCACAACATCCCAGCGGAAGGATCGGCGGAGCCTGCCAGCGTCACCCCGAGCCAATCGATGAGACAACGCTTCGCCTGGTGTGAGATCTCGTCGGGAAGCGTCGCCGGACTCAGGTGTGCAATGAAGTTCGATAGCTCGAGGGTTATGCCCATCGTTCGAAGGTTCCTTCAATCGGTCTCGCTGCAGGCTGGGATACCCAGACCAGGCGAACTGCTCGGTCGCATGGTCGGGTTGGCTCGTCTAAACGCCAATCGCTCACTAACCTTTACAAATCAGCACCTTTGAGGGCTTCTTTCACGACCTCGTTCTGCTGCGAGAGAAAGTCGCCCCACTTATCTCCCAGACGCAGTTCGGTCACTAGTCCGTTACGTTCCGCGTACTCCTTCCAGCCATCGGTCTCCAGAGCCCTCTCGAACACCCCCTGGTAGTACTCGAGAGCCTCCTCGGGTATGTCCGGGGGTCCCATGATTCCGCGAACTTGCGGGACCAGCGTGGTTTCAAAGCCCTCGTCTGCAGCCGTCGGGGCATCTGGAAAGATCGGCGATGGCTCCGGGCTGATCGCGGCGATGATCTTGAGCTTTCCGGCGTCCACTTGGGCTGCAAAGTCCGAGGCGCTGCCGAACATCATGTCTGCATCGCCGTTTAGCAAAGCGGCGATGCGTTGACCGACCTCCTCGAAGGAGAGAAACTGCCAATCCGTCCCGGCCTCAGCCGCAATGGAGGCTCCGTTCAGCGCACCGACCTCGGTGGTTGACCCGCCTGCCTGAACAAGCTCGCCGGGTGCCTCCTTGGCAGCGTCGACAAAGTCGCTCAGAGACTTGTAGGGCGAGTCGGCGGCTACCGCCATGACCTCGGGCTCAACGATGAGCCCTGCAATCGGCGTGAGTTCATCGATCGTGATCTCCGCGCCCTCGATGGTTAGAGGGGTCGTGAGCCAGGTGGTGGTCATGGCGGAGATCGTGTCGGTTGCATCCCCTTGACCCGCCAGGTACGACATGGCGCCGGCGCCCTCGCCGGCCTCCTCGTTCCGCACCGGCCAGTTTTCCGAGATGACCTCTTCCTGTCGCATTATTTCGATGAGATCGCGCGCGAAGATGTCGCTGCCCCCACCGGGACCGGTGTGGACTAGAAACTCGACACTGGTCGACTCGAAGTCGCTTTCGGAACCGCCTCCCGAGCCGCCCGAATCGAAGCCGCAAGCGGAGACGAGGACCGACAACGCCACGAGAATAAGGGCTGAGCGAATCTTTCGGGTTCGGAACATGATCAGACCCTCCCTTGTCGTTTCCCGGAGATTGAAGCTTCGGTCTTGCTCTCGGGGGCATCTACAGACTGCTCACCTTCCTTTTCTTCAGAGGGTTCCGGAGTTTCCGGTGGACCTTTGTGCTTTATCACTCCAGTCACCGTCGGGCCCAGGGTCAGGAGGGCCGTGCAAACAAGAAACACGACCGCCCAGGGACGAGTGACGAAGATAGACAGATCTCCTTGCGAGAGGACGAGTGACCGCCGCACCGCTTGCTCGAACAGGGGGCCGAGTACGAACGCCAACACCAGCGGCGCGGCCGGAAAGCCAGTCTTGCGCATGACGTAGCCCAGCAAACCGAAGAGAACCAACAGCCAGACGTCGAACATCGAGCTGTTGATGCTGAAGACGCCGACGATGGAGATGACGATGATACCGGGAGACAGTATGTAGTAAGGGATTCGCAGGATGCTCGCGAACACCGGGACCAGCGGCAGGTTCAGCATCACGAGGAGTACGTTGCCGATGTACATGCTGGCGATGATTGGCCACACGACATCGGGGTTCTCGGTGAAGAACAGGGGTCCGGGCTGGAGGCCATAGAGGAACAGAGCGCCGAGCATGATCGCGGTGCTTGCCGAGCCGGGGATCCCCAGCGTCAACAGAGGAATGAAGGCACCTGCGGTGGCGGAGTTGTTGGCGGCCTCCGGAGCGGCGACGCCCTCAATGGCACCCTTGCCGAACCTCTCCGGGTGCTTGGAGAAACGTTTCGCGAGCGTGTAGGAGATGAACGATGCGACCGTCGAACCGGCGCCGGGCAGCGCACCGATGAAGAACCCGACGATCGATCCCTGACCAATGGCCCATGAAGACTGCTTCATGTCCTGTTTAGTGGGAAAGAGCTCCCTCATCTTTCTGGGGACCCTGAATAGCTGGTGACCGCTCTGCTCTTCCGAGTTGATCATTACCTCGCCGATGGCGAAGAGTCCGATGCTCAGGGCGACGAACTCGACTCCATTGGCCAGTTCGATCCGACCAAAGGTGAACCGCACTGCTCCGGTGAAGAGGTCGAGCCCGACGGTCGACAGCAGGAAGCCGAACACACCAGCGATGAGCGCCTTGAGCTTGGAAGTCCCGGCCAAGAGAATTATGAGACTAAGACCCAGGATCATGAGACCCGCGTATTCGGGTGGACCGAAGACGATTGCTAGATCTGCGACTACAGGGGCAAAGAATGTGAGTCCGAGGAGCCCAATGGTCCCCGCTATAAAGGAACCGATGGCGGCGATGCCGAGAGCCTGTCCTGCGCGTCCCTCCTTGGCCATCTGATAACCGTCGAGGGCGGTCACGACGGACGCGTCCTCGCCTGGGATATTCAGCAGGATCGACGTGGTGGAGCCGCCATACTTCGACCCGTAGTAAATGCCGGCCATCATGATGAGACCGGCCGCCGGAGGCAGATTCACCGACAGCGGGGGGAGGATCGCAATGGTGGCGGGCGTGCCAAGCCCGGGTAGCACCCCCACAAGCGTTCCTGCAACGACTCCAAAGAAAGCCCAAAAGAGATTGGTGGGCGAGATGGCCGCAGCGAAACCATCCGCCAGTCCCTGGAGCGCTTCAGTCACGATTGTCCCCCCGAAACGACCTGTCCTCACCCGATATGGCAACCTTCATGCGTCAGACCCTCAATCTCCGAACAGACCCAGTGGCAGACGAACTTGGAGTAAGACTCCAAAGAGCCCATAGGCGAGCAGCGGAGTAATGATGACGGTGGCGACTGCCGAGAGGCTGCGTCTTCCCTCGATGACGAAGAGCAGCACCCCGACGAGCACGAACATGGCGAGGAGGAAGCCCACGATCCCGATCAACAGCACCGATCCCAGTGCGGCAATCCACAGCCCCAGCGAACGGCGCGCCTGCCACGCGGTGGGCCAGGCGAAGTCCTCGAATGCGCCCTCGGGCTTGGCCACTCTGGTGACGACCAGCAGAGCCCCGGTCACCATCAACGCACCAGCCAGAAGACCTGGAAAGAAGCCTGGTCCGGGAACGCCCTCGGCGAAGAAGCTCAATTGAAGGCTCTGGATCAAGGTCACAGCGCCGAAGATCACGAACACGGCTCCGGAGACGATGTCTACCTTTCGCACAGTGAACCCCTCCTCAAAGTCTTGGGCATTGTCAACCGGCCAACATCTCATGCAGCTTCCCGACATGCTCGACATCGTCGATCGCCAAGATCATTTCTGCGGCAAGCTGGGCCTGATTACGATCGATCGCCAACTCTGCACATTCGAAGAACTTCGCCTCGAGTTGCCCGCGCGACATCGGCTTACGCGGGTGCCCTGTTGCGAAGGACTCGACCCTCTCGAGCACGCGTCCGCCCTTGAGCCGGATGGTTATGCGGGTGTCCATGTGTTGGAAGCCACGCGCGTCGATCTCAGGATCGACGACGTGACTGCACCGCTTCATCAGCTCCTGCACCTCCGAGCCAAGGACGACGTCATCGCGAAATTCCTCGATGCCAACTTTGCGGTGGAGGATGGCGATGGCTAGGAAGTAGGGAAACGAGAACTTCGCCTCGAGTGCCGTCTGCGGTTGTGCGTAGATGAGCGCATTGGGCATCGCCGAGTTCGTGCCCGCGATAGCCTTCTCTACATCATCGGAGTGCACGTCGTGCTCGTTCACCAGCTCCAGCACCGCGTCCTGCCCGGGATGGGAGAGCGAGCCTGACGGATAGGGCTTTATCGAGATTCCTGGATCTTCGAAGAAGAAGGGAGCACCCAGCCTGCCGTCGATGCGCGAGGGTTCGTAGCCGTCACTCGATGCGCTGTACATACCCCTCTTCGCCTCAAGAATGTTGCGGGCGGCCGTGAAACCCTCAGCGGCGAGCCGTGCGGCAAAGACGCCAGCCTCAGCAGCCTTTCCTGCATGCAGCGGCTTGGTCATGGTTCCGAAGTTCTCCCTGTAGCCCCCCGAAAGAGCCGCTGCGATGCCAAGGGCCTGAAGCAGCTGATCGTGCGACAATTTCAGCAGCTTTCCGGCCGCGGCCACGGCCCCGATTGCCCCGAAGGTACCCGTCGAGTGGAAACCCTTTTGATAGTGACGGGGGTTGGATGCGTCGGACGTGCGACACGCGACCTCGACTCCTGCGACATATGCAGTCAAGAGGTCCCGGCCGCTTGCACCGACGAGCTCTGCGATTGCCGACGCTGCCCCCAAGACAGGGGTCGTAGGGTGTGTCAGCAGTCCGTAGACGCTATCGGGATTTGTAGAGAGTTGAGTGTCGTCGTAATCCATAGCGTGCATAGCAAGCCCGTTGGTGAGCGCGGCCAACTCCGCCGAGGAACGTAGCGAAGTTCCGAAGACGGCCACTTCTTGCGCGCATGACACTCGCTCCGCATAGCGACGCATAATTGCATGACCTTTTTCGGCATGGGCACTGAGTGCGAGACCGTAGCCATCGAGCATGTGTTCAGCTGCTTGGCGCCGCACAGGCTCGGGTATGCCTTCGAATCGTAGGCCGAGTACGAAATCCGCAACGTATTTGGTGAGAGCCATCTCCAATCCCTTCTGTCGACCTTAGGTGACCAAGAGGTGCGTGCAGGCGCGCGCTATGGCGCTTCCCATGTCGTGAGTTGAAGCGGTTCCACCGATGTCTGGCGTGAGGTACCTGCCCTCGCTGATGGTTCGCTCCACCGCGCTGTCGATGCGCCGCGCCGCGCGCTCGAGGCGGTCGTCATGATGCTTTGCGCCGAGCCATGCGAGCAACATCTGAGCGGATACGATCATGGCGTATGGATTGGCTACACCCTTGCCGGCAATATCAGGAGCCGATCCATGGGTGGCTTGTGCCATCGCTTGCGCGTCGCCGACATTCAGCCCGGGTGCGACGCCCAGGCCACCCACCAGCCCCGCCGCTTGATCGGAGAGGATGTCGCCGAAGAGATTGGTGCATAGAACGACGTCGAACTCCTGAGGGCGCATCACGAGGAGCATTGCAAAGGTATCGACTTGGTGGTCGTCCAGCACGATGTCCTTGTATTCTTTGGCAACGGTGTGGACGGAGTCCATGAACAGGCCGTCGGTCAGCTTGAATACGGTGCGCTTGTGGATTGCGGTGACGCGCCTCTTACCGCCACGTCGACGCGCCGCCTGAAAGGCTTCGTGGGCGACGCGCTCCGATTGGGTGCGCGTGATAACGCGCACGCTGAAGGCACTGTCCGGGCCGGGTTGGAACTCTCCGCACCCGGCCATCATGTTGCGATCTGGCTGGAATCCCTCGTTGTTCTCTCGGATCACAAGCACATCGACGTGATCGTGGAGGTGTGGCAGTGAGGAATGAGAGCGTGCGGGCCGCAGGTTGGCGAAGAGGTCGAGGCGCTTTCTGATGATTGGATGCGGATTGATGCACTCGGGCCGATCCTTTGGGTAGGCCGCGTGACCGATAGGGCCCAGCACGATGCCGTGCATCTCATGCAGACGCTTGAGAGTCTCCGGCGGGAGGGTGTGGCCGTGTTCGAGATAACTCTTCCAGCCCGCCGGAAGGCGGTGGAAAGTCACGTCAGGCCCAGACTCCGCTTCGAGGGCGGCCTCCATCACGGCAACGGCCTCGGGAACGATCTCGTGCCCGATGTCGTCTCCGTCCATCACGGCGATGTCCAGCTTCACCGAATCCCCCCCAATTCGTGAGCTCGTTCTCGTGTTCCATGATACGGAACACTGTCCTACCAGATGAAACTTTATAGGCCACCCGAGGAGGAGTCAAGACAGCGAGCGCTACTCGCGCCGGATTGCGCCCTTATGGCAGACGAAGATGTGAAATCTGCCGGTGGTCTGAAAGGAGAGGAACGAACCTAGGTTCGAGGCTTCGAGTTGTTCTGGAACTTTTTGCCGGCGTACCCGAGGGCTTCGGAGATCGCGTGTGCGGCGGCGGCTGCCCGTGGGATGAGTTCAAGCAGGTGCTTTCTGCTCAGTCGGCTGCTTGGCCCGGTGACGCTCAGGGCGGCAATGACCGTTCCCGTGTGGTTCGCCAGCGGCACGGCCAGAGTGGATGTGCCGGCTATGCGCTCTTCGAGAGAGAGCGCGTAGCCGTTCTTTCGGGTCCGTGCCAGCTCGGTTCGCAGTTTGACGGGATCCGTGATTGTGCGCGGGGTGGCGGCCTCGAGCTCACCGGACAGCACCTCGTCCTGTAGCTCGGATGAGCTGTATGCGAGCAGCACTTTGCCCGGAGCGCCCTGATGAATGGGAATCGGAACTCCGATCTCTGTGTAGATGCGACGCAGTGGCTGGCTGCTCTGGAACTGGTCGAGAACCGTCCTCGCGGTGGGATGGAGCCGCGTGTGCAGACCGACCGTCTCGTCACACTGATCGCGCAGCGCCGGCATTGTCGCTCTTGCCGTCTTCTGCAGGGTGACGTGCGAAAAGGCGACCTCGGCGAGCCGGAGCACGTGGGGGCCGAGCGCATAGTCTGTGCTCGCTGGCAACTGCTGAACCAGCTCATGCTGGCGTAAGGTGACGAGGAGCCTGTGCACCGTGCTCCTACTCAACCCGGTGATGCGGGCGATCTGTGAGACTCCGAGTGCCGAACGCTCCGCCGTGAAGGCGTCGAGAATGGCGACGGCCCGATCAAAGGACTGTACGGTCTTCGGACTGTGTTCCTGCATGATGGAACACCTTTCCATCTGGTAGCCACCACATCCTGGTCTCGATATCATACGAATGTGACGCGACGGCAAACATACGGGGACGGATCCGAGAAGTGAGGCCTTTTACAGTTACCGACAAACCTGACTCGGGCCCGAGCTCGACTTCGGGATCGCCGGTTGCGATAGTGACCGGAGCGGGCCGCAATATCGGACGGTCCATCGCACTCGAACTGGCGGCGGGCGGCGCGGACGTCACGCTCGTCGTACGCACCAGGCGCGCCGAGGCGGAGGTGGTGGCCGAGGAGGTAAGGAGGCTGGGACGCAGAGCGCTGGTGGGGATTGCCGACGTACGCGACGAGCGCGCTTTCGCACGGATCGCCGACGAGACGCGCAACGGCCTCGGTCCCCCCACGATTCTCGTCAATAACGCTGCGGTGCGTCGCGAGACTTCCTTTTTGGATGTCTCTTGGGACGAGTGGCGTGACGTGACCGGCATCATGCTGGACGGCGCGTTCGTCTGTAGCCGCCAGGTGCTGCCTGACATGCTCTCCGAGGGGTGGGGCAGGATCGTAATGATTGCGGGGCTCACCGGCCAGACTGGCGCCACGCATCGAGCTCATGTCGTTGCGGGAAAGGCCGGGCTGCTCGGGTTCACCAAGGCCCTGGCTCTCGAGTACGCATCTCGAAACGTCACCGTCAACGCTGTGTCGCCGGGATTGATCGACACGGCGCGCGAGGGCAGTGCGCCGAGACATCAGGGCGAGCGGACCATACCTGTGGGGCGGCTTGGCCGCCCCGAAGAGGTCGCAGGCGCAGTCCGGTACCTAGTGTCCGAGGAGGCTGCCTTTGTTACCGGACAGACGTTGAACGTCAACGGAGGCTTGTACTTGTGACTCACGACTTGATGTACGCCAGATGACCCACGGCCTCAACGTGGCCTGCATCCCTGGGGACGGCATAGGCCCCGAAGTCGTTCGAGAAGCCAGACGAGTGTTAGAGGCCGTGGCCGAAGTGCATGGCGGGATCAAGTTCGAGTTCGTCGAGTTCCCCTGGAGCTGTAGCTATTACATGGCCAACAGCCTGATGATGCCCGACGACGCGCTTGGCACACTTGCCGACTTCGATACGATCTTTCTGGGGGCGGTGGGCTGGCCCGGAGTGCCCGATCACGTCAGTCTATGGGGTTTGCTGATCCCGATCCGACGCCACTTCCACCAGTACGTGAACCTGCGCCCGGTGAAACTCCTGAAAGGAATGGGAAGTCCCCTGCGCGACAGAGAGCCGGGGGACATCGATTTTGTGGTCGTGCGCGAGAACTCGGAGGGTGAGTACTCGGACATGGGGGGTCGAATTCATTCCGGAACCGTGTACGAGACGGCCGTGCAGGTCAACTACTTCTCTCGTATGGCCATCGATCGGACGGTACGTTACGCGTTCGAGCTCGCGACCGAACAGGGTCGTCGAGGTCGTCAGTGCAACGAAATCGAACGGAATCGTGTATAGCATGCCTTTCTGGGACGACGTGTTCAGAGACGTGGCCGACGACTATCCCTCCATCAGCAGTCGGCTGGTGCTCGCAGACGCTCTCGCGGCCTTCTTCGTGACCCGTCCCCAATCTCTGGATGTGGTCGTGGGCTCCAACCTGTTCGGCGACATCCTCACGGACATTGGCGGCGCTATTATGGGGAGCATAGGGGTGGCCCCGGCGGCAAACCTCAACCCCGAACGAGACCATCCTTCGATGTTCGAGCCGGTTCACGGCTCTGCACCGGACATAGCGGGCAAGGGAATCGCCAACCCCATAGGGCAGATCTGGACCGCAAAGCTGCTTCTTGACTTCTTCGACTTCGGAGAGCTTGCAGATCTGGTCCTGGAGTCGATCGAGGACTCTTTGTATTCCGGTGTGAAGACTCCAGACCTCGGTGGACGAGCAACGACAGAAGAGATCGGCGACGCAATAGTGAAGCGCATTCTGGGCGGCCGTGGACGAACGATTGACTGAGCCTGCCGCATCGCGCGCCCGGCTAGCCGGCTCCTTTGGCCGGACCGTCGACGAATACGAGCGAGGCCGTCCGAATTACGGCTCTCCTGACATCGATGTGGGTCACAGGAGCCCCTGGTAGGGCAGCCGCAGCGTGATCGGGCCGCAGCACAGCATCACCAAGGCGACCGCCGCGGTCGCGGAGTGGAAGCCGTAGGCCCGCCGGGCAATCAGCCGAACGACATTGTTTAGTCCTTCAGCACGACCGTTGTTGATGCCGAGCCGGATCGCAGCGAGAATCCCGTCTCGGTTGTCACGCAGGGTCCTTGAGAGCTTGACGAACGGCTCGAGCCGGCTCCGTTGGGCCTGGGAGATGAGACGGTCCAACAGTTCTTCGACCTCGTCGGGATCGAGATCGCCAGAGAAGATCGCCCGGCACGACTCCTTGAGCCGATAGGCGCGCCACAGGTCCCCACCGCGCCGCTTGAGACGACGCAAGGTAGCTGCTTGCTTGTCGGTGAGGTTGTCGGGGTTCTTCATGAGCGACCAGCGCGCGTCCTTGAACTTCTTGGCCGCCTTGGAATCGAGTGCTCGCATGTCGTTCCACACGTCGCGGCGAACGTCGTCGAGCGCCTTGGTAGCGAGAGCCACGACGTGAAAAGGGTCGATGCAGATCGTCGCCTGTGGCGCGTGGTCCTGTTTCGTCACGCTCTTGAGGTACGCCTTGCCCATGTCCATCGACACCGCGGTGAGCTTGGAGCTGCGCTCCTTGCCCAGCTCATCAAAGAAGCTGTCACAGGTCTTCGTGTCCTTGCCCTCGGCTCCCCACACGACCTTGCCGGAGCGGTGGTTGGACACGAGCGTGAGATAGTTGTGCTGCTTGCGCCAAGAGATCTCATCGATGCCGATCTCGAACAGGTCGTTGAGGCGCTCGGGGTCGAGCTCGTCTGAAACGACGCGCTCCACGATCGCTCCCACCGTGCGCCACGCGATTCGAAGCAAACGCTCGATCGCGGACTTGTCGGTCTTAGCCGCGAGCCATGCAACCAGGTCCTCGAAGTCGCGGGTGAACTCTGAGCGGTGACGGGCGAAGGGCACGCACTCGACCCTCACCCCATGGTCCGGGCAGCGAAGCCTGCGCAGACGCGCCCGGACCTCCAGGCGCCATGCGCCGAGGTCGAGATGACGCCAGCGCGAGTCGACGTCTCGGAGGTCGTAGCGGGCCCGGGTCGAGTGGTCACACAGCGGACAGGCAAGACGCCGCCGACGCAGGGCCACGGTCACGATCACCCGGTTGCTCTGGAACACGACGCCTGTGACATTGACGCCCGGCAGACGGAGAAGATGCTTGAATGCAGTGGTGACGCGCATGGGCACGACCTCCAGGTCCGGTTGGTTCACCAGCCCCGAACCTAGGGGCGTGCCCTGCACTCATCTTGGATTTGTGTCCTGGGATCTCAGAAGCCTTGCGGTGCAACGACTTCCAGCTCAGCTCGGCCTCTCCTGACCCACATTCACGTCAGGAGGCCGCGAATTACCCAGATGACGCCGTACCCTGGCTTATCGGGGATGCCCGGAAGGTCATCGATCTCGGAGCGGGCACAGGAAAGCTCACGAGGTCGCTGCTCGGGCTCGTTGGCGACGTCGTGGCGCTCGAGCCCGAGCACTCAATGGCGCAGCGACTAACCGAGGTTGTCACCGGTGTTCGAGCCGTGTGCGCACGGGCGGAGGCCCTGCCCGTTCGAGGGGGCTGGGCGGACGTCGTGGTCGTAGCGCAAGCGTTCCACTGGTTTGATCAGAGCCGCGCCCTGCCCGAGATCGCACGCGTACTGAAACCACACGGCCGGCTTGGGTTGGTCTGGAACGTGAGGGACCAATCGATCGATTGGGTGACGGCGCTGTCCAAGATCACGGGTGGTGACAATTCCGAGCAGACCCGATTCGTCATGAAGCAACTCCTCCATTTCGAACAGATTGAGTCAAGAACCTTTCGCTCGGCCCAACCGCTCGATCGCGACACGCTAATCGCACATGTTCATTCGCGCAGTCATGTGGCCGCTCTTGATGAGGTCGACCGCCAGAAGATGACGGATGCCGTTCTGCGACTGTGCGACACACATCGCGATCTCGTCGGCAAGAGTCGTTTTGCACTTCCCTACGTGACCCAGGCATTCAGAGCCAACAGGTCCTGAGACACTTGCTTGCTCGTTCCTTGGTCGAAATCTGCTGCTCTGCGCTCATTCTCGACCGGGGAACGCTTCTGCCGCAGCGTTGCTCGCTGAGATCCGCCAACTAACTCCTGAGACCTCGTACTTTGTCGAGGTCGATCGGAGGGCCCGGGTGTCGACGCTCTCCGTTCTCGGGACTTACCCTTGCCTCAAACTATCGAGATGGAGAGGCATTGGGCTGCCCGAACTGCGGCGTTGAGAATCGTCCTGGGGCTAGGTTCTGCCACGCTTGTGGCAACCCGCTCGAGCTCACCTGTCCGAACGGCCATCCAGTCGTCGGCGGGTTCCGCTTCTGTGACGTCTGTGGGGCGTCCGTTGGTCGGGAGCCTCTAGGCGCTCCCGAACCCGGGGACCCTTCCACCCCCGGGGAGGCAAGCACCACCGCCGAGCGGCGCCTGGTCTCCGTTCTCTTCGCCGACCTGGTTAGTTTCACCACCTTGTCGGAGTCTCGGGACGCCGAGGAGGTTCGGGAGCTTCTCACCCGATACTTCGACACTTCCCGCCGGATCATCTCCCGGTATGGCGGGACGGTCGAGAAGTTCATCGGCGACGCCGTCATGGCGGTGTGGGGAACCCCTGTTGCGCAGGAGGATGATGCCGAGCGAGCCGTCAGGGCGGCGCTCGATCTCGTCCACGCCGTCTCCGCGCTCGGCCATGAGGTGGGGGCTCCGAAGCTGCAAGCCCGGGCGGGCGTCCTTACCGGAAAGGCCGTGGTGAACCTGAGCGCGCAGGGGCAGGGGATGGTGGCCGGAGATCTCGTGAACACCGCCTCCCGCATTCAGTCCATCGCTCCTCCCGGCGCCGTCTACGTGGGAGAGGCTACGAAACGGGCCACCGAGGCGGCGGTGATCTACGAGGATCCCAGCACGCATTCGGTGAAGGGAAAGACCGAGCCCGTCCTGCTCTGGCGGGCCGCCCGAGTGGTCAGTCTTCGAGGTGGAGTGTTGCGCCCGACAGGCCTCGAGCCGCCTTTTGTCGGGCGAGATCGCGAGCTACGACTCATCAAAGAGCTCCTCGACTCGTCGGCGGACGAAAAGAGGGCACACCTCTTGTCGGTTGTGGGCGTCGCCGGCATCGGGAAGTCCCGTTTGTCGTGGGAGTTGTTCAAGTACATAGACGGCCTGGCAGAGACCGTGTGGTGGCACCGGGGCCGGTGCCTCCCTTACGGTGAGGGCGCCTCTTATGGGGCGCTCGCCGAGATGGTCAAGATGCGAGCGGGAATCGTCGAAGACGAGGAGGCCACCTCCGCTCGCGCCAAGCTGCGCGCCAGCCTCGAGGAGCACATCCAAGACCCCGACGAGCGAAAGTATGTGGAGCCACGTCTCGCTCACCTCCTCGGGTTGGAGGAAAGCGGGGCGCGCGATCGCGAGAGCCTCTTCTCGGCTTGGCGCATCCTGTTCGAGCGCATGGCAGAGCGAGCCCCCACCCTCTTGATCTTCGAGGACGTGCAGTGGGCGGACGCCGGAATGCTCGACTTCATCGAGTATCTTCTCGACTGGTCGCGCAGCCATGCGTTGCTTCTCGTGACTCTCGCCCGCCCCGAGCTTTCCGACAAGCGGCCTGAATGGGGTGCCGGCAGACGCAGCGTCACCTCCCTGTACCTCGAGCCTCTTGCGCCTCACGCCATGGAGGAATTGCTGTCGGGTCTGGTACCCGGCTTACCCACAGATATGCGCGCACGTATTTTGGAGCGAGCTGAGGGCGTGCCCCTCTATGCGGTCGAAACGGTCCGCATGCTGATAGACCGTGGTCTCCTCGTACCGGAGGGCAACGCCTATCGCCCGACGGGGCGGGTTGAAACGCTCGAGGTGCCAGAGACACTGCACGCGCTGATCGCTGCGCGCCTAGACGGTCTCTCGTTGCAGGAGCGGCGGCTCGTACAGGAAGGCTCGGTACTCGGGAAGATGTTCACACTTCCGGCGTTGGCGTACCTGTCGGGGCGTTCCGAAAGTGAGCTCGGCTCCCTTCTGGCGTCGCTTGTTCGCAAAGAAGTGCTCTCGCTCCAAGCCGATCCTCGAGCCCCGGAGCGCGGGCAGTACGGGTTCCTACAGGAGCTCCTTAGGCGAGTCGCTTATGAGACTTTGCCGAAGAGAGAGCGGAAGGCGAAGAAGGTCGCCGCTGCAACCTTTCTCGAGTCCGGCTGGACCGGGGACGAAGACGAGGTCGTCGAAATCGTGGCGGCGCATTATTTGGAGGCCTACCGGGAGTTTCCGGAAGCTCCCGACGCAGAGGACATTCGGTGTAAGGCGCGGGACATGCTGGTAAGGGCGGGGGAGCGGGCAGCCTCGCTCGCCGCTCAGTCACAAGCCGAACGCTATTTCGGCCAGGCGGCGGAATTGACCGACGACGCCACGACGAGGGCCGGCCTACTGGAGCGCGCCGGCCAGATGGCCTATCTGGGGGGACGCCTGGATGACGCCCAAGCTCATTACGAGGCCGCCATGGAGCTGTTCGAATCGGGCAATCACACATACCCGGCGGCCCGGGTCTCGGCCCGCTTGGGCGATGTCGACTATGACAGGGGGCGTCTCATCGAACCCGTGGATCGGATGGAACGAGCCTTTGCCGTACTCTCGGCCGAGGAGCCCGATGAGGTTCTTGCCACGCTTGCGGCACAGCTCGGAAGACTCCATTTCTTCAAGGGAGAGACGGACCTCTCGAGTCAGCGGACCGAGACGGCGTTGGAGACCGCCGAGCGAATGGGGTATCCGGAGGTGGTGTCCCAGGCTCTCAACACCAAGGCGCTGGTTCTCCTGGCGAACGGGCGGGAAGAGGAAGCGCTTGGCCTGATGAAGCATTCTCTGGCGGTAGCTCTGGAGAACGACCTTTCCACCGCTGCTCTCCGTGCCTACGTGAATCTGGGCGAGTTGCTCTTCCGGCGGGACCGTTACGAGGATTCGCTGACTCGGTACGAAGAGGGGCTGACGCTCGCCCGCAGAGTCGGCAATCGCGTCTGGGAGGTGGCGTTGCTCTCGGAGATGACCTTTCCACTCTTCGTCCTTGGCCGATGGGATGAGGCAGTCGAACGGAGCTCACAGATTCCCGATTCCGAAATGGCGCTCGCCGACAACCTCAACCGGTTGCTTTCGTTGCCTATCATCTATGTGAGCAGGCAAGATGTCGAAGGGGCCAAGCGGCTCCTTTCGATATTCTCGAGGTTCGAAACGTCCGAGGACGTGCAGGAGAGCGCAGCCCACGCCGTTGCGCGCGCAGTGGTCCATCGAGCCGAGGGGCGCCTCGAGGAAGCGCAACTAGCTTCGGATAAGGCCATCGAGATGGCCCGCGGGGGGTTAGGCCCAACCAGCCAGATGTTGAAGGTCGGCCTCGAGGAAGGTCTTGAATCGGCTTTCGCGCGTGATGATCTCACCAAGGTCGAGGAGTTGCTTACGATCGTTTCCGATCGTCATTCCGCGGAGGTCACACCTACCCTTCGAGCGATCGAAACCCGCTTCCAGGCGCGGCTCGCGACGGCCAGAGGGCTTATGTCTGAAGCCGAAGTCGCCTTCAAAAGTGCGGCGGGCATGTTCCGGGAGATTGGTGCGGTGTACTGGATGGCTGTAACCCTCGCTGAGCATGGCGAATGGCTCGTCGAACAGCACCGTACAGACGAGGCCGTTCCGCTTCTGGAAGAGGCCAACGGAATCTTCGAACGTTTGGGGGCCCGGACCTGGTTCGCGCGCGCGACGATGGCTCATCATCCTGCACTCGCGGTACGCGCTCAGTTCGATGAGGCCTGATCCTGCGAACCTTCAGACGAAGGCATCGGTTCGTCCGCCGGCCGGCCGTCTAGCGTTCGGGGATCAAGCGAACAGGTCTAGCCACCCCATCGCCGGATCCCAGGCGGTTCCCGCGACGAGTTGGTCCCATAGGAATTGCGTCAGGGGCCGATTCGGGGGGGCTGGATTATTGGCGATGAACCGTTTGGTCTTCTCCATCTTGACTTCTTCATCGGCCCCCCAGCGGCCGCCTTGAGGTTACGTGAACGTCCACTTGAGCCATCTCCCGATGGATGGATTGGCGTTGCTGAAGATCTTGCGCGAACGCCTCGAGACGCCCGAACTCGCCTATATCTTCCTTACCGGCCATGTCGAGGAGAAGGACGTCGAGGCGGGGAGGGCGCTCGGAGCTACGTATCTCACCAAACCCTTTGTTGCTTCGGCGCTGCTCGCCGCCATCGAATGCTGTGCTGCTGTGCCAAACGAAACCTGGTAGCAGTCGGACGGTGGCCCGGACGGCCGACTTGGCCCCGCGTTGCGGATCGCGTCGTTTGATCGCCTTTTCCAGAGCCGAGGGCCTCCACTTTGCTCGCAAGGCTCGAGGAGGGGTTCGAAGAAGTCGGTCCGGCACTTGCCGCTGCCAATGCCTCATGGCTGCCTTCGGGCGCCTAACGGGCGGCGCCCCTCGAAGGGCCGAAGCCGTACGGTGTTCCACACGAGCGCACGAATCGTGCGCTGAACGGCAGACGGGCAAACAAGAGGGGGCAACGTGGATGAACTGTGGCTGGCTCGGCACGGCCAAACGGAGTGGTCACTGAGTCGCAAGCACACCAGTGTCACCGACGTCGATCTCACCGATGCCGGTGTCAGGCAGGCCGAGGCGTTGGGCGCACGCCTTGGAAACAACCGTTTCGATCGTGTTCTCTCGAGTCCATGGGTGAGGGCGCGCCGAACGGCGGAGATCGCTGGGTTCGCCGAGGGCCTGGAGATCGACGACGATCTTAGCGAATACCGATACGGCGACTATGAGGGACGAACGAGCGATGACATCCGCAGGGAACGCCCCGACTGGAACCTGTGGCGGGACGGGTGTCCCGGGGGTGAGACGACCGAAGAGGTTGCGCTCCGTGCCGATAGGGTTCTGGGGCGCCTACAGGTGGGCGCGGGAAGCGCGGTGATCTTCTCCCATGGTCATATGTCCCGGGTTCTGGCCGCCCGCTCCGTGGGCCTCGATGGTGTCGCCGGAGGGCTGCTCATTTTGGGTACGGCGACGCTGTCGATCGTCGGACGCGAGCATGGCCGTCCGGCTATCCGGCTCTGGAACGACGGATCGCACCTCGAGGGCGCCGATGGCTGACCCGCCGGGGGAGGCAAGGTTGCTCCCGGACGTGCCGATGCTCAATCAATGAGCTTTCGGGCAACGGCGATCCTCGTATTGTGCGCCGGCATCACATTCGGTGGCTGTGGGCCCAGAACCGCCGTTCCGGAGGCCTCTCTTGGGGACTCCAGGGGGGCCGGGTCGCGACCGGTCGCCAGCCCCGGATCGCCGAGTGAGCAGAGCCCCCTGCCCGAACCGGTTGCGAGCCCCTCGGCCGCAGAACGGGTGACTCCCGAGCCGAGCCCCGGCCCACTCGGGGCCTCGAAATGCTCAAACGAAGTGGCCACCGTCTCCGACCCGGCGCATCGTTCCCCCGGAGCACTAAGGGGAGATGTCGATGGCGACGGTCGGTCCGAGGTGGCCTGGCTTGCGATCGACCGGCGCGCCGAGGTGGGTTGTCAGGTCTTCCTGGCCGTGACCTCCGGTTCGGTGGCCCAAAGCCTGCCCATCGTGCAGCCCGAGCTGAACCTTGCGTTGAACCCGCCGGCGCTGAACGCGTTGGCCGCGATAGATACAGAGCCCGGGCTCGAGATTGTCGTCGACCTTGTCATCGGCGCCTCGACACGCTTCGTAGGCCTCTTCGGGATGCAATCGGGAGCTCTCACGAGGGTTCGGTTCGACGGCTCGAGGACGCTGCCTCCCGACCTCTTTGCATATGGAGGAACTGTCGCCCATCTCGATGGGGTCGACTGCCGCCGGCCCCAGGGCACCATCGTCATATCGAGCGCGTCGCCGACCGCCCAACGGTACGCGATCCTGCGCCGTTTCTACCAAGTGAAGCAGGGCAGTTCGATCGCACTCCCTCTCCGCACCGAGCACCGCACCGTCGAACCTCGAGCGCTGAATCGGTTTTCGGAGCTCACATCGACTCCGTTTGCCAGCTGCACCTAATCTTCGGTCGAAATCTGCTGCTCTGTGCACATTCTCGACCAGAGAACGCTTCGGCCCGAGTTAGCTCATGGCCCGCCGTGCCAGAGCCACCGCAGTCGCCACGGCGGCCGCAGCGGCTATGGCTGAGGCCGGGAGCAGGGCGGGGTGAGCTTGGAAGAGGGCCCCGGCGACCAATACCACCACCGAAGCCAGACCCGCAGAGCCTGACGTCGTGATCAGCCTCCGCCGGTGAGCGTCGTACACTTCGGCGTCGATCTGCCCTTGCCTTCGAGCCATCACGGCCAGGTCGAACAGCTCCAGGAGCAGCCAGCTCGCTACCGCGAGGACCGGTGCGTAGATGTCCGGGCGCGCAGACCCGGAGCCCAAGGCCAATGCATAGTTCGACAGGGCTATACCGGCCGCAAGACCCGCCCCGAGCCAGCGCGAGGTGATCAGCCCGAGCGTCAAGGAAGCAACTGCACATCCCGCAAGGGCCAGCGTCACAGCGGTGGGCGCGGCGGATACGGGATAGAGGAAAACCGCAAGTCCCAGAAGGGCGCAGCAAACGGACAGGCGCGCTTGCATCAGCGCGGCGCCTTCGGGGAATGGCGGAGAGAGGAAAGAGCGCGCAAGGCAACATGCACGCCCCCTGCGCCTGAGTGGATCATCACCCCGGCAGCGCCGAGCCGGGCGCGCTGCATCTCACGTTGCAACTTCCATGCCCGAAAAGCGATCTGCGCCTCGCGTCCCCGTCCGGAGGCGACTTCGTCCTCGGACAGCGTGTCCACCGCTATGACCGGGAACCCACGCTCCCCGAGGTCCGCCAGCGCTCTGATAGCGCGCTCGTCTATCAAGGGCGAGAACGCAACGACGAGCGCGCCGGAGGGAAGCGCCCCGTGCGGCAGCAGTTTGATGTCCTTCCAGGCGTAGCTGAAGGTGGCGTTGACGTCGAGGAGGAACTCTGCAATCCGATAGGTGTGGCTGCGGCCCATGGCAGCGGTTAGCCACCTCGCGTTTCCCCCGAAACTCACAAGACCTACACGATCGTGGTGTCGAAGGTGATGCTGCGCCACTGCAGTTGCTCCGCGGACGGTGATGTCCAATGTGCTTCCGGTGGCAAGCTCGGCATCTGTGAAAGTGTCCAGGAAGAGCACAACATCGGAGTTCCGCTCAGGGTGTGCGAGATTCACGTGCAGCTCCTGGGTTCTGGAGGTGACGCGCCAATTGACCCGGCGTACACTGTCTCCATAGGTAAAAGGCCGGACGGTCCCAAATTCGATGCCGTCCGCCAGGGCGCGCGCCACGTGATCGCCGGTGTGCAGCTGCGTATCGGCAGGGGGCAGGCCCTGCATCAAGCGCTCGTAGACGGGGAACACCTTTACCGTCTCTCGCTCTTCGACCACGCCTTCAAAAGTGATGAAACGACAGGGACCATGCACGCGCAGGGCAATGGGACCGACGCTCTGAACTCCCCAGTGGATCACCTGCAGGGGCACGATCCGGCTGCGCTGCTCGCCGTCGCCAACCATGCCGGTGGAGCTGCGCGCAGTTGGCTCGGCGGACAGGCCCGGGCTGATGCCGATGGCGACCTCCATCTCGACGGGGGTTTCGAAGGAGGTGAGGGTGACCGTGGCCTCGACCACGTCGCCTTCGATGCACCGATCCACATCGGTTTCGACCTTGGCCGTGCTTGCAGGCAGGTGAGTGTTGCCGAGTCCGAGCACTAGACTGATAACCAAGGGAGCGGCCACGACCACCAGTTCGGGTTGTCCCAATGCGATTCCGCCGAGCAACGCCAGGCCGGCTAGTACGACAAAGGTAACGAGCTTGGGAGTTGCAGAAGCCGTCACGGAGCGTGTCGGGAGTTCTCTGCGGCAGGGGTCGGGACGCGCTCGAGTATCGAGCGCACTATGTCGTTGCCCTGTACACGACGAACCCACATCTCGGGCCTGAGACTGAGCCGGTGAGCCAGCGCCGCCTCCGCCACCCATTTGACGTCGTCGGGGGTGACGAAGTCCCTGCCCTCGAGCAGCGCCCGGGCGCGCGCCGTCTTGAAGAGCGCCAATGACCCCCGTGGGCTTGAACCCACCTGGACATCCGGATGTGACCGGGTCGCAGCCACTATATCGACGATGTAGAGGCCGACGCTTTCGCTGATATGCACCTGCTCGAGGGTCGACTGCATGGCCAGCAGCTGCCGGGAGTCGATGACCTTGTCGAGGACAACCTCGTCGCGGTTGCGCTGGGCGCGCCGTCTCAATATCTCCCACTCCTCGTTGCGATCGGGGTAACCGACGCTGGCGCGGAGCATGAAGCGGTCAAGCTGCGCTTCGGGCAGCGGATAGGTGCCCTCGTACTCGATTGGATTTTGGGTTGCAATCACGACGAAGGGTTGCTCGAGCTTGCGCGTGATTTCTTCCACGCTCACCTGGCCTTCCTGCATGGCCTCGAGCAACGCGGCCTGGGTCTTTGGGGGCGCCCTGTTGATCTCGTCGCCGAGCAGGAGATTTGTGAACACAGGCCCGGGGCGGAACTCGAAGCGGCCGTCGCGCTGGTGATAGATCGAGGCTCCGGTGATGTCGGCGGGCAGAAGGTCGGGCGTGAACTGGATTCGGTTGAAGTCCATCCCGATGACCTGGGCGAACGAACTGGCCATGAGCGTCTTGGCGAGGCCGGGGAAGTCTTCGAGCAGGATGTGACCCCGTGCGAGGATTCCCATCAGGATCAGTTGGAGCACGTCACGCTTGCCGACGATCACCTTCTCGACGGCGTCGAGCACGCGCAGGCTTCGGACTCTGGTGTCCTCAAGCGAATCCATCTAGTAGCTCTTTGCTCGATTGTTAGACTGGGCGGAATGCCTTGTTGCGCGACGAGGCATTAGATGCCCTCGATAAGGTGCAGCATCCGATCGATGTCTGAGCTCAGGAGATTGCGACCGTAGAGTGTGGCTGCGGGCGCTCCCCCGATGAGTCCGCTCAACTCCTCATCCAGCGGTCTGCTCGGCGAGTCGGCTTCGTCCTCGAACGCCACCCCTCCGAACGCGAGGCGATGGTGAATAAGGGTCAGAAGCAACGGGCGTACGGTGTGGTCGAAATCTCCCGGCGTGTAGACTTTCCTACCGAAGGTGCGCTCGCATCGCACCAGATCGGCCGGGCGCCTTCTCTTGTAAACCGGAACTTTCAAGATCTGGTCGTAGGGTGACCGGCCGCGCGCCACCAGGCCCCGAACCTGCACCCCCGACCACAACAACCCGTAGGCGAGCACCGTCAAACCCCATGCCGTAGCGGCCCCCAAACGATAGGCGGGGCGGAAGAAGCCCACGGTCCATGCAGCGAGCGTCAGTACCCCCAGGAAGAAGGCGCTCCTCATACCGCAACGCCCAGTTCGGACCTCACCTCCAGGAGGGCGTCGAGAGCATCTGTGCGCATGGCCTCATCGATGGGATGGTTGCTGAACTTTGCGCGCTCGAACAACACCGTGAGCTTACGGGCGCTGGGCTCAGTTACCCCGTGGTCCTCCAGAAGCCTGTGCAGAGCCTCCACAGGGGTGTCGGATGCGCGTCGCTCCACGCCCGCCGCCGTTGCGGCTCTGAGCATGCGGGCATAGCAGGCGATAACCGCCGCTCTCGGTTCTCTGATCGTCGAGAGGTCCTCGAGACCCTCATCGATGTCGGCGAGAAGCCCTTCGTCGGCGGTCCGGTCGTCTTCGGGGAGAGGTCGTTTGTGCCACATCACGAGGACGAGAGCCGCCAGTCCCACGATCAGAACGGCGAATGCCAGGGTCACCAGGTATCCGGCCAGACGAGAGGAAACCGCTTCAGGCAAGCCGTCGGAGAGATCGCCGGGCGTTCGGCCGAGCGCCTCGCCGGCGGCCCCCAGCTCGCTCAGTACATTGGTCACCAGGGTCTGGACGCCCGGGAAAGTGACCCACAGCGCCAACAGGATCAGCAGAACGATCGCTCGCCGCCAAGGCGCAACGGCCCGCCGTCCTGTTGTGACCTGGCGCCTGGCGCTGGCCCGCAGGAACAAGACGGCGGAAAATATGATGGCGGTGACGAAGAGCATGAGGTAGTCGAACAGGACCGGCGTGTCGGCCACTACGACATGATCCTGTGAGCCACTCTCAAATGAAGCGCCGGTCTCGGGCGCCAGGGCGGCGGCGACGAGCAGCAGTGCCACCGCAATCCCGGCGAGCAGCAACACCCTCTGGTTCTTCACCTCGGTGTCCGGTGGGCCGCCGAGGGCTGCGCCGGCGCGCCCGCCGGCGACCTCAGGCCATGGGTGCTCGAGTAGGGGTTCACGTCTGCTTGTGCACCACCCTTGGTTGAGCTAACCGCCTGCCCTTACTATGAAGGTAGTACAATAAGCGACCCACACCCGAGCGGGGGAGCACGCGCCAGATGCACCGGCTGATCCTTACCCTGGTCCTTCTGGGCGTGGTTGTGGCGCAGCCCGCCCTTGGAAAATCGCGCGAGCTCACCGAGGTCGATGTGCGGGGACCGGGGATCACGGGCAGCGTGAGCTTGAGCCGTGAGGAGTTCGGCATCGTTGAAAGCGAACGCTCGCCGGTCGCGAGGGCTCTCGCCCAACTCTCCAGAGAGCATCCACTCGACTCGCCCGCCGATGAGCTTGGCCCCCGCTATTACCTGGCCTATCACCTGAACCTCGGAGCCGCCCCCGACATGCGGTCTGCCACCGTCGCAGTGCAGCTGTATCCGTACGCAGAAGGTGGCCCCCTGGCCTACACGCCCGGGGGCCAAGAGCTCTGGAGCGGCCCTGGGTCTCGTTCCGATTCCTACCGGCTGCCGGCCGGCTGGTACCGCTACCCGTCTGCCCTTGTCGAAAAGATGCAAAGTCACGGGCTTCCGGCCAAAGCCGTTGCCGTGAGCGTGTCGGACCGGGGAGCGACGGTGAACCGCCTGCTTCTGGTCGCTCTCGTGCTGACGTTTGTCTTCTTCTCCCGCCGGCTTCGGCGCCGGAGCGTCGTCCTGCCGCGGCGCCCCACAGCCGTATAGCCGGCGGTTCGGCACGTCGTGAGGCTCTTGGCGACGGGCGCCGGCTGCGCTACGAAGCACTATCTTTGAGTGCCATGGGCGAATACGACTTCAGATCGATAGAGGACCGGTGGCAGAAGACCTGGCTGCTGGATCGGGCCTGGGCCGCGCCCGAGCGCCCCAGGGGGACCAAACGCTACGTCGTGACGATGTACCCCTATCCCTCGGGAGATCTCCATATGGGCCACGTGGAGATCTTCACCATTCACGACACCATTGCGCGCTTCTACCGCATGCAAGGCGACGACGTCCTGAACCCCATGGGGTGGGATGCATTCGGGCTCCCTGCGGAGAACGCGGCCATAAAGCGCGGGATCAATCCGAAGCAGTGGACCTACGACAACATCACCAAGCACCGCCTGTCGATGGAACGACTGGGTTGCTCGTTCGACTGGGACCGTACCTTCAACACCTGCGACCCCGGCTATTACAGGTGGAACCAGTGGTTCTTCCTGAGGTTCTACGACAGGGGATTGGCCTACCGCCGTAACGCGCCTGCCAACTGGTGTCCCAACTGCAAGACCGTTCTGGCCAACGAGCAGGTCATCGCCGGTCATTGCGAACGCTGCGGCACCCAGGTGGTGAGGCGATATCTGACTCAGTGGTTCTTCAAGATCACCGACTATGCCGACCGCCTGCTCGACGACCTCGATCTCAACCAGGGATGGAACGACCGGCTCAAGAGCCTGCAACGCAACTGGATCGGGCGCTCGTTCGGCGCCGAGGTCGTGTTCGACATCGAGGGGCGCGCCGAGCCGGTGACGGTGTTCACCACCCGGCCGGACACTTTGTGGGGAGCGACCTTTTTCGTGGTGGCGCCGGAGCACCCTCTTGCGGAGGAGCTTGCCGCGGCATCGGGGGTTGAGGATGAGCTGACCCTTTTCAGACAGGAGGTTGCCGCACTTTCGGACATAGATCGCGCCTCCACGGAGCGGCCCAAGAAGGGTTTGTTCCTCGGCAAGCACGCGACAAATCCGGTAAACGGAGAATCCATTCCCATCTGGGTTGCAGATTACGTGTTGATGGAGTACGGGACCGGCGCCATCATGGCGGTGCCTGCCCACGATCAGCGAGACCTCGACTTCGCGCGCGCATACGGGCTCCCGGTCA
>JACDCD010000191.1 GCA_013694625.1 Actinomycetota bacterium
CCCGGTTGCTCGTCGGGACTGGGAAGCTGCAGACGTCGGTTCGCCGTGGTGAAGCGCCGTTGCTCGTCATCGTCGAGGCGGCCGTAGTTGCCCTCGGCCACCGCCATGAGAGCGGTGTTCAGCGTGAATATCACCCGCTCGGCCGGCGCATCGGAGACGATCGGGTCGCACCCCGGCGCGCCGGTGTGGAAGAGCCCGAACGCATCCCCGTAGCAGGCCGTCTCGCGCAGCCGGAGCGCCGGGACGCCGTGCCGGCGCGTGGTCAACCCCGGCCTGGGCCCCACTCTCATCCTCCGGGGAAGCTCGACCTCCATCGGGGTCACGCCGATCCAGTGACGTTGCTGAAGCTGGGCGTTGCCGGGGTCGTCGAGCGAGTCCGCGTGCTGCGGGACGCCCGGCATCCACCAAACCGACTCGAACCTGTCGCGGAGGAGGCGCGCCTTGTCCTTCGCCCACACGACGGTCGCAGAGTCCCCTTTGCTGGCGGCCATGTCGGCGAGGTCGCGCAGTCCACGGATCGTGTAGACGGTGTTGTCGAGCTTCTCCTCGCCCATGCCTTCACGCTCGACATTGCCGAGGCCCTCGGGCCATCCGTCGTTGTCGTCATCGAGGGCCCTGTAGATGTAGTGCATGTTGTCCCTTGCGAAGCGGTACATCTCGTCCCGGAACCCGTTGTCGCCGGTCCACCGCCAAATGAGGGCGACCGCACTCGGAAACTTGGCGGTCTCGTCGGTGTTGCCGTCGTCTGCGTTCGTCCCGAAGTAAACGGAGCCGTCGCTTACGACCTCGTGCACGACCTTGCCGCTGGAGCCGTTGACGATCCGGCTCGAATCGCGCAGCGCCCGCAGGTGGTCCTTTATGGGTTCGAACTGGCCCACGGCGACGCTTGCAAAGGCGGTGAACTCGCCGTCGGTGCCAAACAGCCACGGGTAGTCGGGGAAGCCGGCCCCGAGCCAGCGCGCCTCTTCCAGCGTGCCCTCGGGTGCGGGAAAGTTCACCCCGGCATTGGTCTCGCGGATCGCAAGGCGGCGAGCTCTCTGCACGGAATCGGCGAGGTTCTGCTTGCTCCACTGGATACCCCTTGCCAAGAGCGGGTCTCCCGGAAGAGTCACACGCGAGCGCCGGGCGAGGGTCCTGCGGTGTGCGATCTTGGCCTCGAGGGCGGCCCGGGGGTGTTCAAGGGCCGCCTTCAGTTCGTCGGTCGCCAGGCGGACGCCGTTGTCGCTACCCGCTACCGCAAACCACATCGTCTTCGTGCCTCCGGCGGGAACCGACACGTCGTAGAGCAACCGTCCCCCTGCACCCTTGCCATAGTCGGTGTCGTCGCAGCGGTCGGGCTGGGGGGCGTCGCTGGTAGACACGGGGCAGATAACCGGGGGGCTCTGCGGGCCGCGGAAACCCGACCCGATCCTGTGTCCACTCGGCCTCAGGTTCGAGGCCACCAGAGACGCCCAGTTGTGGCGCGGGGCGTCAGGCACCGGTGGAGTGCCCCGGTCGGCGAAGAGCAGCGCTCCGTTCCTGAACGTCGCGGTGTCCGGGAGGTTGAAGTCGGTCTGAGAGGGGTCGGTCTCACCCCACGGGTAGGCGCCCATGAGCTCGGAGTGAGCGTCCACCTTGAGCGTGAAGCTCTGCGCCGCGCCCGGTGCGGTCAGCTCGAGCCCCACCAGGACGGCGCGCCGGTCGCCGGGCACGAAGTCGACCCGCCGGATCTCGAGGGAGTCGGTGCCCGGGAGGTCCATGCTCACGTAGCCGTAGCCGCTGGTGAAACGCGTGGCGGGCCCGATCCAGGCATCGTCTATGCCGAACCAGAGGCCGTCGAGGAGCTTGATCGGGGGACTCCACACGCCGCCCATCTCACCTCTGGTGTGGAAGCCCATGGCCGGGAAGCGCCCGTCTTCGGTACCGACGACGTAGGCGCGCCGACCGGTAGCGACGTAGCGCCGGTCGGCGAGGCGGTCGGCGACCGACAAGGTCGGCCCGGCTGTGGGAATGGTCGAGCGCCGGGGCGGCGGACCTGCAGCCGCACCCGTCACCAAGGCCATCACGAGGATAGAAGCCATCCCGCCCACGAGCTTGAGCGCCATAAGGACCTCCCTCTCGGAATCCAAGTCGGTGAACGGGCAGCTTAGCGGGTCGGGTCAGAAGACGAGCCGGTGGGCTCTCATCGCCGCGGCATGTGCCTGCGGACCCGGACGAGCATCCGGACCATCTCCTCGGCAAGCTCCTCGGTAGCCGCACGGGGATTGTTGTAGACGACGTATTCCTTTGCGACCAGGGTGGCGAGATAGTCGAGGAGCGAGCTTTCGTCGTCCTTGACGAGGATGTAGTCGGGGTGGCGGTCGTTGTAGTAGACGATCCCGGCATCGTCGTCGAAGCGGCTGCGCAACCCGTCCGGACTGGGATCTGGGACCAGGTTGGGCAGATCGCGCCCCCGGCCGCCCCTGGGAGCCGCCTGCGGAGCCTGATCGGCGGGCTCGGGCGCGACCTGCTCGGCCGGGGGCATGAGGTCGCCGACTTCTTCCTCTGGTTCCTCGGCGCCGCCCGGACCCGGGCCGGGGGCTTCTGCGGGCGACTCCGTCAAGAGCGCCCCCTCGCCCGGCTCCTCCCCGACTGGAGTACGCATGGGGTTGTCCAGGTCGTCGAGCTCCTTGAGCACGCGACCGAAGATCCGTCGCACTGCCTCCGCGAGGCGGTCGGCCGTCTCCTCGGTGACCTCGCGCGTCACCCGCTCGAGAGTCCGGGAAACGGCGGGCTCGACGGCGCGCACGCCGGTGACGAAGGCGGGGAAGACATCGCGGTCCCGCAATACGGCGCGCCGGCCGGAGGTCTGCTGCAAGGCCTCGAAGGTGATGTAACCCGACACCTGATCGCTCGACCACGGTAGACCGTCGAATTCCTCGATATCGGCGAGGTCGTCGATGATCGTGGTCCCTCCCCGGCCGACGATCGCGACGCGGCGGTGCCGATCGGGCTGCGGCGAGACGAACAAAGAGAGCTCGATACGCCCCCACGGAGTGATCTGCGCGGGGACATCGAGGCGGACTCCGTCTGGCTCCTCCGGCGTGACGAGCTCGGCTTGCCGGCGCTCGACGACCTCGATGACGTAATCGCCGCGCCCGAGAGCCGC
>JACDCD010000200.1 GCA_013694625.1 Actinomycetota bacterium
GCCGGTCTCCGCGCGGCCATCGCCGCTCACACCTCCGGCGCGGAGGTCGTCGTCCTCGGCAAACGGGCCCGCAAGGACGCTCACACGGTCTTGGCCGCCGGAGGGATCAACGCCGCCCTGGGTACGCGCGACCCGGCCGACTCGCCCGGACAGCACTTCGCCGACACGCTCAAAGAGGGCTACTTCCTGTCGGACCCGCGTGTTGTCGAGATCGTAGTCAAGGAGGCCCCCTCCGCGGTGAATGAGCTCGCCGAGTGGGGCTGCGCCTTCGCTCGCACACCCGACGGCCGTCTCGATCAACGCTATTTCGGCGCGCACAGGTACCGCCGGACTTGTTATGCGGGCGACTACACGGGAAGAGCGATGATCAACGCCCTGGACGGCAAGGTCGCCGGTCTCGGCATCCCGGTGCTCGAGGACCAGTACGTGTCGCGCCTCCTGACCAGCGATGGGCAATGTTTCGGAGCCCTTGCTTTCGACCTCATGACGGGGGATCGCACGGTCTTTCTCGCCGACGCGGTCGTTCTGGCGGCGGGGGGTCATACTCGAACGTGGCGCAAGAGCTCGTCGCGGCGCGACGAGAACAATGGGGACGGCATGTACCTGGCGCTTGAGGCCGGCTGTCATCTCGCAGACATGGAGCTTGTGCAGTTCCATCCCACCGGGATGGTGGCCCCCGAAGAGATGGCGGGCACCCTCGTCACCGAGGCTGTTCGGGGCGAGGGCGGTCATCTGCTGAACGCCAACGGTGAACGCTTCATGACCCGCTACGACCCGGTGCGCATGGAGCTCTCCACCCGGGACCGGGTGGCGCTTGCCAACTACACCGAGATCCAGGAGGGACGCGCCGGTCCGCACGGGGGCGTGTTCCTGGACATCTCGCACAGGGGCAAGGACTACATTTTGGAAAGGCTCCCCCGCATGTACCGGCAGTTCCTCGAATACCAGATGCTCGACATCTCTGCGAGCCCGATGGAGGTTGCGCCCACAGCCCACTATTCGATGGGCGGTGTGGTGGTCGACCCCGAGACTCATGCAACAGGTGTGGCCGGGCTCTACGCCGCAGGTGAGGTCACCGCAGGCCTTCACGGCGCCAACCGACTGGGAGGCAACTCGCTCACGGAGACAATCGTGTACGGGCGAAGGGCGGGTGAGGCGGCCGCAGCGCACTCCTCGAGCCAGGACGCACAGCTCCGTTCACGTTCCACGATCGGAGATGCTCAGGAGGAGTTGTCCAACCTCGTCCACAACGGCTCGGAGTTTGCTCGTCCGCTGCAACGGGCGCTCCGCGACACCATGTGGGAGTGCTGTGGAGTGGTGCGCTCGGAAACACAGATCAACCTGGGCCTCGAGCGCGTGGACGAACTGCGGGGTCTGCTCGGAGAGATCGACGTGCGTCCATCGTCGGAGGGTTACGGCGACCTTGCCCACGCACTCGACCTGCGGGCGTCGCTCGTTGGTGCGGAGGCCAGCCTGCGCGGCGCACTCGCCAGGCGCGAGACGCGCGGCGCTCACATCCGTCTGGACCATCCCGGCCTCGACCCTGCGCTGCAGGTGAACCTCCACATAATCCGTGTCGGCGACGGGCCGATCGAGATTCGCCCCGAGCCTATTGCTCCGGTACCCGATCACATGCTGGGCTGGGCGAAGGACGACGGCGACATCGACACGACCGGCCGCCTCCTCGAGTAGAGAAGGGGGGTTCGGGGGGTAGCTGGGCTTGACCAGCGTCCCCCGAGAGAGAAGGGGGGTTCGGGGGGCTCGAGCAAAAAGCTGGGACACTAGGGCAATGCACCCGGCGAGCGGCACCGTCATCCTGGAGGGGGGCCCAATCTCCATCTCTCAGGTCGCCGCCGTCGCGCGGGAGGATGCCAGGGTCGAGCTGGGCGCGCCGGCGCGCCGGGTGCTTGAGTCACGGCGTGCCGTGCTTCAGGACAAGGCTTCCTCCGGCCGCGCCGTTTACGGGATCTCCACCGGCTTCGGGGCTCTCGCGCGCCTTCCCATAGCGCTCGACAGTCGCTCCGCCCTCCAACACGCAGTGATTCGCTCGCACGCGGCGGGCATGGGCGCTCCCGTAGAGCGCGAGGTGGTGCGTGCCATGATGCTGCTGCGCGCCAAGACGCTGGCCATGGGCCTGTCGGGAGTGCGCCCGGTGGTGGTCGACGCTCTTGTGTCGTTCTTGAACGCCGGGATTACGCCCCTCGTGCCCGAGCACGGATCGCTTGGGGCCAGCGGGGATCTGGCGCCCCTGGCCCACGTGGCGCTTGCGCTGACCGGTGAAGGCCCCGTCCTCGGAGACGGCGCCGAGGCAATCGACTCGTCTTCGGCTCTGGCCCACGCCGGCCTTGAACCGCTGCGGCTCGAAGCGAAGGAAGGCCTTTCGCTCATAAACGGGACCGACGGCATGTTGGGGATGCTCGCGCTGGCGTGCGCCGATGCAGGGTTGCTCTTCAAGACCGCCGACGTGACCGCGGCGATGAGTATCGAGGCGCTGCTGGGCACCGACAAACCCTTCGCTCCGGCCCTTCACTCGATTCGCCCCCATCCCGGTCAGGCCCGGAGCGCGGCGAATCTCACACGACTCCTGGCAGGCTCCGAAGTGGTCGCGTCGCACCGCCATTCCGACCACGCGGTCCAGGATTCCTATTCGTTGCGGTGCAGCCCCCAGGTTGCAGGCGCGGCGCGAGACACGCTGGAGTTCGCCCGCTCGGTCGCGGATCGGGAGCTCGCCAGCGCAATCGACAACCCGGTGGTGCTGCCGACCGGGGAGGTCGAGTCCACGGGGAACTTCCACGGCGCGCCACTCGGCTTCGCCGCCGACTTCCTCGCCATCGCAGCAGCCGAGGTGGGCGCGATTGCCGAGCGTCGTCTCGACCGCATCCTCGATCCCATGCGCTCACAGGGACTGCCGCCGTTTCTCGCCGAGGATGCGGGAGTCAACTCGGGACTGATGCTGGCGCAGTACACGGCCGCTGCGCTTGTTGCCGAAAACCGACGGCTGGCGGCGCCGGCGAGCGTCGATTCACTGCCGACATCGGGCATGCAGGAAGACCACGTGTCGATGGGATGGGGAGCGGTGCGCAAACTGCGGCGCGTCCTGGCCAACCTGGGAGCAATCCTGGGGATCGAGGCGCTGTGCGCGGCCCGGGGTTTGGCCCTCCGCGCGCCGCTTGGCCCCGCAGAAGGAACAGGTGCGGCGGCCCGGCTTGTCAACCTCCGTACGGGGGGGCCCGGCCCCGACCGCCATATGAGTCCGGAGCTGGAGATGGCGGCCGGTCTGGCCTGCTCCGGAGCAATTGTTGCGGCTGCAGAGAGCGCTGTGGGTGACCTCGGATGAGATGCGGTATCACATGAGTATGCGGGCTCAGGGTACTCAGGATGGTTGAGGGTGCAAGGCCCGTGCGCGCCCCGAGGGGAACCGAACGGTCCTGTAAGGGTTGGGGGCAGGAGGCTGCACTGCGGATGCTGATGAACAACCTCGATCCCGAGGTCGCCGAGCGCCCGGACGACCTCGTTGTCTACGGGGGCACCGGAAGGGCTGCCCGCTCCTGGGCAGCCTTCGACGCCATCATCGAGTCTCTGCGCACGCTCGAGAACGACTCAACGTTGCTGGTGCAGTCCGGCAAGCCCGTCGGCGTCTTCCGGACTCACGAATGGGCGCCGCGCGTCCTCATCTCCAATGCAATGCTGGTCCCCGATTGGGCGACAGGAGACGAGTTCCGGCGCCTCGAGGACGCGGGCTTGACGATGTACGGGCAGATGACTGCAGGCTCGTGGATCTACATCGGGACTCAAGGCATCCTGCAGGGGACCTTCGAAACCTTTGCTGCCGTTGCCGCCAAACGCTTCGGCGGATCGCTGGCGGGAACCATCACGCTCACGGCCGGGCTGGGCGGAATGGGCGGTGCGCAACCTCTTGCGATCACGATGAACGGCGGTGTTGCGATTTGCGTCGAAGTCGACCCGACCCGGATAGAGCGACGAGTGCAGCACCGTTATCTCGACATCTGGGCCGATGACCTCGGCCACGCCCAGCGGCTCGCGGCCCAGGCGAAGGAGGAGCGCCGCCCCCTGTCGATTGGGGTTCTTGGCAACGCCGCCGAACTGGTTCCGGCGATGGCGAGGGGCGATTTCCCCGTCGATGTGGTGACCGACCAGACCTCCGCCCACGATCCGCTGGCCTACGTTCCTTCGGGGCTGGAGGTCGGCGAGGCGAATGCGCTGCGCACCTCCGACCCGGATGACTACATCGCCAGAAGCCGGGCGAGTATGGCGGCCCACGTCGAAGGCATGATCCACTGGCTTGACAAGGGCGCCGAAGTGTTTGATTACGGCAACTCGCTGAGGGCCGAAGCGGAGCTTGCCGGCGTCAAGCGGGCCTTCGACTACCCGGGCTTCGTGCCGGCCTACATCCGGCCACTGTTCTGCTCCGGCAAGGGCCCCTTCCGGTGGGCCGCCCTGAGCGGTGACCCCGCCGACATCGCTGCAACCGACGAAGCGGTTATAGAGGAGTTCCCGGACAACGAGCAGCTCGTGCGGTGGATCCGGATGGCCCAGGAAAAGGTCGCATGGCAGGGACTCCCGGCGCGCATCTGTTGGCTTGGCTTCGGCGAGAGGGACAGGATGGGGCTCCGTTTCAACGAGCTTGTGTCCCGGGGCGCAATATCCGCACCGATTGTGATCGGGCGCGACCACCTCGATTCGGGTTCGGTGGCTTCGCCCTACAGGGAAACCGAGGCGATGGCCGACGGCAGCGACGCGATCGCCGATTGGCCGATCCTCAATGCGCTGCTCAATACCTCCAGCGGCGCGTCATGGGTGAGCATTCATCACGGTGGTGGAGTGGGTATTGGGAGATCGATTCACGCCGGCGTGGTCGCAGTCGCGGACGGGAGCGAACTAGCGGCGCGCAAGCTCGAGCGCGTGCTGACCAACGACCCCGGCACCGGTGTCATGCGCCACGCCGACGCCGGCTACCCGGCCGCGGCCGAGGTTGCCCGCGCGCGTGGCGTCCACGTGCCGATGCCGCCCGCGCCGAGTGGGTGAGAGATGTGAACTATGCACCCTCACTACCCACTCGGATCGCCCAACAGGGCGATTAGACGGTCAACGTCGGGGCCGAGGGGGCGATCCTGGACCACGGGCTCCACGAGCTTGGCCAGCCGCGCGGCCAATGGTCGCAGGCCCGGCGGGGGAGTGAGGCCGCGCAGGGCCCAGGCCTGACGGATCACGAGTAGCTCGCAGGCAAACACCTCCACCACCAGCGCCGTTATGCGCTGATAGGCCGCCGCCGACTCGAAGGAGAAAGTCATTGCGTCTTCCTGTCCGAGTGAGGTGTCGCCGATACCGATGCTTGCCGGCGTGCCGAGCCGGCGTAGCTCGTTCAGGCAGCCGAGGACCCTCTTCTGCACCACCACCAGTCCGCAGCTGTGGCCCGGCGCGCCGGCAAGCTGGTCCGGCAACCCGCTGAAACGGTGGTCGAGCAATCGATGCGTCCTCTGCCCCGAAAGCTCGGCAACGCGCACGAGTGCAAGTCCGAGTGAATCAAGTCCGGCGGCCAGCTCGACGGCGTGGAAGGAGCCGTTGCTGAGGAAGCGTCCATGCGTGAACACCGGAGAATCATCGGCCGAGGCCAGGGCGCGGGCTGTGTCCGCCTCGAGCCGGGACAGGGCTCGCACAAGATGTACGAGAACCTGGGGAATCACACGGTATGAGACCGGCGCCTGGATGCTCAGCGCCGTGGCCCTCGACGACCCCTGCAGAAGGAGGGCAAGGCGGTCCAACACGACTGTCATGAGCGGGTCATCGGTGAGCTCACCCAGTGCGGGATGGTACGGGTCGAGCGGCGCCTGGAGAGCATCAATGGCCGCAGCGGCGATTAGCTGTGCGGTTTCCGACAACCTGTGTCCATCGCGCCGGCCGGCGAGGGCCAACGCGATCGCAGCCGGCGCGCCGGCAAGAAGGGCGATGCCTTCCTTTGCTTGAGGTTCGTAGGGCGCGACGTTTCGCTGAGCGAGGGCTTGTTCTGCCGTGACGGTCGAACCGTCCGGAGCGAGCACGTGCCCCGCCCCGATGAAAGTCTGGAATGCATGGGCTAGAGGGAGAACCTCCCCCGATGATCCGACGGAGTGTCTGGGGATTGCAGGGACGAAATCGTCGTTCAAGCGGTCGGCCAAGAACAGGCACAGTTCGGGGGTGACGCCTGCGTGGCCGCTGATGAACCCGGTGAGACGAGCGACGAGCACGGCGCGCGCCACTTCGCTCGACAACCATGGAGGGGAACCGACCGCACGACCGAGCAACAGGTTGCGCTGATGGTGCAAGAGGTCCGCTTCGCCGACGTCGGCCCCGGCGAGATAACCGGTGCCGGTGTTGACTCCGTAGACGCGTTCTCCCGAGAGCAGCGCAGCAAGCATTTCGGCGCGGCGGGACTGCACGAGGGCGAGCAGCTCCGGATCGAGGACGATGCGTTCATGCTGCCAGGCCACCTGCTCGACTACGGCGGTCGTGACATCGCTCATCGCCCGGATGGTGATCACGGCCACAGCGTATGCGCGGCTTTCATCCCAGCGGAGCGATCAAATTGAGCGCAATGTTTGCCCTTCGTGGTTAAGGGGAAGCTAAGTCCTCCTTCAACGGTACAAGAAGACACGAGGAGGTCTCATGACCAGTTCCGTAGACATGCAAGCGCTGCAGGACGCCCAGGGTAACCCCGTCAGCTCCAACGACGGAGAGCAGATCGGGAAGGTCGAAGAGGTGTTTCACGACACCGACACCGACCAGCCGGAGTGGATCGGGATCCGAGACCCGGACAGACGCCGGCACGACGCGGACGCCGGACAAACCGAGT
>JACDCD010000074.1 GCA_013694625.1 Actinomycetota bacterium
CTCCGATTGGTCCAGAGGGTGAGGCGCGCCGAGGCATGTAGACTCGCCAACGGGTCGCTAGCTCAACTGGCAGAGCAACGGACTCTTAATCCGTAGGTTCAGGGTTCGAGTCCCTGGCGACCCACCCCTATTTCCGCAGACGTGAGAATCCGGCTGTGGACTCTTCCTCTCCAGGAGAGTTCCGGTAACCGGCCGGAGGTGACTCTGTTTCCGCACGTCGTGGCTGCAAGGTGCCATTGACCTCTGACCTGACCCGTCCCTCCGGCCGGGACCGGACTAGCGGTAGTGACTTCATAGAAGGGTGCTCGAGACCCAACGTCTGCATGTCCTCCCGCTGGTCACAGCGTACGTCGGCCGGCGAAAGGAGGCCAGGATGGGTGTGGTGGTTGGAGTCGACTCACACAAGAGCTCGCTCGCGGTGGCGGTGCTCGATGATGTCGGTCGTGAGATCGGGAACCGCGAGTTCCCCAATGATGCTAAGGGTCATGCCTCTCTGACAGAGTGGGTGACGCGACACGGCTCCGAGCGCGTGATCGGCATCGAGGGATCGGGTAACTACGGCGCGGGACTGGCGCGACATCTCCTCGAGCGTGGAGAGCACGTCTGCGAGGTGCCGGCCTTCCTCAGTCATCGAGAGCGCAAGAAGCGCCCATCTGCCGGCAAGTCTGATGCGCAGGATGCGGTGGCGATCGCCCGGGTCGTGGCCTGCGGTGAAGGTCTTTCTTCGCCGCAAAGAAGCGGGGCCTTCGCCGACCTGAAACTGCTGTCCGACCACCGTGACCAGCTCATTCGCTCCCGCACGCAGCTGATCAACCGGACCCACAAGGACCTCGTCGTCTCCCATCCGGGCTACGAGAGGCGCATCCCGAAACTGACCTCGAAGAAGAACCTTCAGGCGGCCACGACGCTGCTCCGGGGGGAGCGTTCGATTCGCGCCAATCTGATCCGGGAGCGAATCGGAGACCTCCGCCGTCTCAGCGAGAGGATCGCGGTCGTCGAAAAACAGATCGCCGCAAAGGTGATCGAGTGCGGCACCTCGCTCACCCAGCTACACGGGATCGGATTCCTCATGGCGGCCAAGATCCTGGGCGAAGTAGGAGATCCGGCGCGACTGCGGTCCAAGGCTTCCTTCGCAATGTTCACGGGCACCGCACCGTTAGAGGCCTCGTCTGGCAGGACCAAACGTCATCGACTCAACCGGGGAGGTAATCGTCAGCTGAACTACGCGCTCCACATGATGGCGATCGCACGGCGTCGCGGCAACGACGACACCAAGACGTACATGGCTCGGTTACGAAGTGAAGGCAAGTCCGAGAAGGAAGCGATGAGGTGCTTGAAGAGGCAGCTATCGAATGTCGTCTTCCGTCAACTCCTCGAGGAAACCGGCACTGCTGCGAGGGCCGCTTGACAACATAGAAGGTCAGGTCAGAGGCCCTTTACGAAGATCTTAGCTTCTACTCAATTTTGCCAACGACACAATTTCGACACGCGTTCCCGCGTATTCCCGATGTGAAGTCTCGGTACCTCTGTCTCACATTGACTTCGGCACCTGTGTCCCACTCTGCGACCCGGCCTCGGCTCCTGGGCGACACTGGCCTCGGCACCTGTGTCCCACCAATTCCACGTCTCTAGGGCCCATCCGCGTCATCACTTGTGCTCACCCGAGCCGAGGAGGACGCCGTGCCACTGGTGGATCTGTCGATGGTTGAGCAGCGCTACGGAGCCAGCCGTCTTCAGAACGGCCGGTTCCTGCCCGCCTGGCTGTGACCCGTTGCTCAGGGCGAAAGCCGCCATGGCACCCGCGAAGACAGCGACGATGACCGCCCCCAGGATGAGTCGGCGCTGCTTATTCCGACGCTCAAGTCTCGCTTGGTCCAATTGCCTCTTGCTCAACTTTCGACCTCCCGCTGCGGCCCGCAACGTTCACCCTGTTTCACGCCGATGGTTCTGTGCTTTCTCGTCTCGTTCCCCGTGTGGGCTACGCAGCACAACACGACAGCTTGTCCACGTCGGTGGTGAACGTCTGCGCCGTCAGCTTGATGCCCTCGGCAATCGTCAGATACGGAGCCCACGTGTCCGCGAGGTCCTGGATCGTGAGCCCAAACTTGACCGCGTAGACGCCGGCGAGGATGACGTCCCCCGCATTGGCCCCGATCGCATGCACACCGAGCACCTTGCCCGTGGCGCGCTCCGCGACGATCTTGAAGGCGCCGCGCGTGTCCATGTTCACGATCGGGCGCGGGATGTGCTCGAGCTCGAGCGTCCTGCATTCGCAGTCATATCCCTGCGCCCGCGCCTGCTCATCGGTGAGTCCCACCGCGGCGATATTGGGGGAGGTAAAGGTCACCCGCGGAAGCGCCTTGTAGTCCATCTTGCGCTCCGCGTTTGAGATCGCGTTGTCGGCGGCGACGGTGCCTTGCGCCGCGGCCACGTAGACGAACTGCGGTGCGCCGGTGACGTCGCCCGCGGCCAATACCCTCGCGTTCGTTGTACGCAGCTCGTCGTCCAGCACGAGGCTCCCGCGCTCGTCGGTCTCGATTCCGGCCCTGTCGAGATCGAGTCCCTCGAGTACGGGACGCCGACCGGTCGCCACCAGAATCTCGTCGGCTTCGAAACGATGTTCCTGACCGCTTGCCTCGCCGATCACCGCTTTGCGCTCGCCGCCCTCCACACGCGTGACCTTGGCGCCGGTCACGATCCCGATGCCTTGGTCGGTAAGAATGCGCGTCATCCACTCAGAGATCTCGGGCTCCTCCAGCGGAGCGATGCGGTCGAGCGCCTCGACGATCGTGACCTTGGTCCCGAGATTGGCGAACACCTGGCCCAGCTCGAGCCCGATGTAGTTGCCGCCGATCACCACCAT
>JACDCD010000222.1 GCA_013694625.1 Actinomycetota bacterium
GCACACCAGGAGCGCCAGAGGCGTTTTCCAGGTCGGCATGGGAGAAGGAAGTGAGGGCCGGCGTCCGGCTACTGAAGCCGGAAGGCCAACAGGATGGTTGTTGCGGAGAACACGATAGCGGTGATGACCGTTATTCGGTCGAGATTCTTCTCCATCACCGTCGATCCCATTGCCTGAGACTGCATACCGCCTCCGAACATCTCCGACACTCCCCCGCCTCGTCCGGCGTGGAAGAGGATGAAGGTGATCAGCAGCAGCGATGCGATGACGTGGACCACGACGATGAGGATCGTCAGCATGGGCGGGCTTCTTGGCAAGACGTGCGGCTCAAGTCCACTGACCCTTGTCCTTTCGGTGCTCGATCGCCTCTTCGAGCCGCTGGATGACCTGTTCGTCCTCGCGCTCGACGCGGTCGACGAAGTATGCGACGGCCGGCTCCGGGAAGTGCTGCACAAGCCAGTCGATCACGGACTTGACTGTCGAGCTCGCGTACTGCTCGTGCGACACGAGCGGCGTGAACCGGTGGGCCAGTTGATCCTCGACCCTTCGGACGAAGCCTTTGTCTGCGAGGCGGCCCAAGGTGGTCATCACGGTCGTGTAGGCGATCGGACGAACCCTCCTGAGATTCTGATGGACGTCCCTGACCGTTACCTCGCCCCGGTCCCAGACGACGTCCATGATCTCGGCCTCGAGAGGGCCAAGTACCTCGGCGAGAGTGTGCTTGCGTCTGGATGCCATGTAACCCCCAACGAAAAGAAAGCGCAGAGATTCCATCGTAGCCCGTCGTGAAGGGTTACGCCCAGGCCCGAAATCCGGCGGAAGAAGCTCTAGGCGCGCGCCAGACGAACCAGGTTGGGCATGATCTCGGTGCCCTTCAGATGGCCGAGGGCACCCTTGCGGGACGCACTCTCGCCGTAGGCCTGGACCGCATCGGAGGAAACCCCCCGTCCTGCCACGAGCAGCGGGACCGGGCCGTCGGTGTGCGCCTTCCGCCGGCAGCTCGTCGAGTGATCGGCCGTGACGCCCATGAGTGAGCGACCCCAGTCGATTCCGTCGAGCAGCCGGGCGAAGAAGACACTGTCGATCGCCTCGATGCTGTCCATCTTGGCCCGGTGATCCCCGTCGTGAGCGGGAACGTCGGGGCCCTTGATGTGGATGTAGAGGCCATCGAAACCTTCGATCGCTTCGAGGGCCAGGCGCGCCCATGCCTCGTACTGTTCGGCGGGGGCGATGCCCGTGGGAGCCTCGACCACGCCCATACCCGTGAGCCGGGCGATGCCCATCTCGACGGGCATCTCGACGAAACAGCCCATCTGGGGCCCGAACGCCTCCTTGAAGGGGACCAGGTCGGGGATATGGTCGCCACCGTCGCGCGTGAGGATGAAGTTGCCGGCGAGCTGGCCCCGCTTCCCCCGCTGAACGTTCACCTCCGACGCAGCCAGAACCTTGTGCGAGCTCTGCAGCCATGCATTGGTGAGCTGAGCGGCACGCCGGGCGGCGTCGTCGGAACCGTATCCCTCGAGCGGTGCTACCTTCACGACCCGGTTCTCGAACGTCTCCTTCGCCACTCCGAGAGCTCCCTGCCGCCCGTAGGCGGGGTCGGAATTGGCCACCTGAGCCGAAAGTGGGCCGTGGTCCGAGCGCACCACCAGGGAGCCCCTGTGGCCCACGGTCGCCTTGAACTCAAACGAAGCCTCTTCCAGGGTGACCGTCTCCTGGACCTCTGCGGCTAAGCGGTGGGCTTCTTCCGAGGAGAGATCGCGTCCGACCCTGCGATCGACGATCGTGAAGCCGTCGCCGTCCGGTTCGACGGTTGCGAAGTTCACGCGGTAGGCGAGGTCACCGTCGTTGACCACCATGCCTGCCCCCACCGCCTCGATCGGCCCGCGGCCCGTGTGGTGCCTGTGCGGGTCGTATCCGAGGATCGCAAACACGGCGATGTCCGATTCGGGGGCGATCCCCTCACCCACGGTCGTCACGTAGCCGTTTCGGCCGCGGCGCGCCAGCCCATCGAGATTGGGAGTGGAGGCCGCCTCGAGCGGTGTCCGGCCATCCAGCTCCTCCAGCGGATCGTCGCCGAGGCCGTCGAGGATGACGTAGTAGATGCTGCTCGGGCTCATGTCACCGCCTTGACTATCGCACTGAACTCGGCGGCCTCGAGGGAGGCGCCGCCCACGAGCGCTCCGTCGATATCGGGCTGCGACATCAAGGCTTTGGCATTGCCCGCCTTCACACTGCCACCGTAGAGCAGCCGCATGGCGCCGGCGACGTCCGCCCCCACCATGTCCGAAACAACTGAGCGGATGTAGGCGACGGTCGTCTGCGCTTCCTTGGGGGTCGCCGTCTGTCCGGTGCCAATCGCCCAGATGGGCTCATAGGCGATCACCGCAGAACGCACACGGTCCGGCCCTACACCTGCCAGCGCGGCCTGAATCTGACGTTCGACCTTCGAGCGCGTCTCTTCGGCCGCATGCTCGGACTCCGTCTCTCCGCAGCAGATAATCGGGGTCAGTCCCGCCCCGTACGCCACCTTGACCTTGAGGTTCACCTCGTCATCGTTCTCACCCAGGATCTCGCGCCGCTCCGAGTGTCCCAGGATCACGTAGGTCACGTTGAGGGCTTTGAGCATGCCGGCGGAGATCTCTCCGGTGAAGGCTCCCTCTTCCGCGAGGTACATGTTCTGCGCGCCGAGGACCAAGTCGTAGCGGTCTGCGTCGATGAGGGTCTGGATCGTACGCAGCGCCGTGAACGGCGGACACACCGCCACCTCGACCTTCTGTGGGTTCACGTCGGCGATCTCATGGCCGATCTGCTGCACGAGTCGCATCCCCTCGAGGTGCGTATTGTTCATCTTCCAGTTGCCGGCGATAAGAGTGACCCTCATGTGGTGCGTCTCCTCAGTGCGGCGACGCCGGGTAGATCTCTGCCCTCGAGAAATTCGAGCGAAGCGCCTCCGCCGGTGGACAGATGCGAGATCGATCCGGCGAGGCCCAGGTCGGCCAGCGCCGCAGCCGAGTCTCCCCCACCTGCAACCGTGAACGCCCCGGCATCGGTCGCCTGCGCCAATGCCCGGGCGACGGCCTTGGTGCCGGCTGCAAAGGGCTCGATCTCGAACACGCCCATCGGCCCGTTCCACAGCACTGTGCGAGCGGTGGTGATGGCCTCGGAAAAGCGTTGTGCGGTTTGAGGCCCGATATCGACACCCATGCGATCGTCGATGTCTTCCAGCTTTACCGTGGCATGGTCTGCGTCGCCGTCGGGCGAAGTCGCAGCCACCACGTCACGCGGCAGCAAAATCTCGACGCCCCGGGTCCCAGCTTCCTCTAACACCTGACCAACCTCCCCGATACGATCCTCCTCCACCAGAGAGCGGCCCACACTCTGTCCCCTGGCCTTGAGGAGAGTAAAGGCCATGGCGCCTCCTACGCACAGCGCGTCGACCCGTGTGACCAGATTGGCGAGCACCCCGAGCTTGTCCGACACCTTCGCCCCTCCCAGAACCGCAACGAAAGGCCTCTCGGGATCGTGCAGAAGGCGGTCGAGCACCGCGACCTCTTCGGCGAGGAGCAGCCCCGCAGCCTTGGCCTCGAGCCGCTCGGGCACTCCAACCACGGAGGCGTGAGCGCGGTGGGCGGCACCGAAGGCGTCGTCGACGTACGCGTCGGCCAGGCCGGCCAAAGCGCCGGAGAAAGCGGAGTCGTTGGTTTCCTCGCCCGGGTCGAAGCGCAGGTTCTCGAGTAACACGACGGGATCGTCGGAAGCGCACACGGCCTCCACCCGTTCGCCGGTGATGGTGTCGAGAGCGGTGACGTTGCGTTCGAGAAGCTGGGCCAGGCGCCCCCCCACCGGGGCCAGTCGCAATGACTCGACCACCTTGCCCTTGGGGCGTCCGAGATGCGAGCACACCGCAAGGCGCGCTCCCCTGTGCAGGAGCGCCTTCAGGGTCGGTACCGAAGCCCGCACCCGCAGGTCGTCTGTTATCCGCCCGTCCTCGAGCGGGACGTTGAGGTCGCAGCGCACCAGGACGCGACGCCCCTCGACCTCGAGGTCATCGAGCGATGGCAGCGGCGCTCCCCCGGGGTCAGTCATGTAATGGGATCGACGGTGATGGGAACGGGCGTGTGACTAGAGCTTGGAGGCGACGAGTGCTGTGAGGTCCACCAGACGGTTCGAGTACCCCCACTCGTTGTCGTACCACCCGAGGACCTTGACCATGTTGCCGTTGGTCATCGTCGAGAGAGAGTCGAAGATGCACGAGTACGGGTTGCCGACGATGTCGGATGACACGATCGGGTCCTCGGTGTACTCGAGAATCCCCTGCATCCGCGCCGAGCCCGCCGCTTTGCGGTATGCGTCATTGACCTGCTCGACCGACACCTCGGAGCCGAGTGTGACCACGACGTCGGTGATCGATCCGTCTGCAGTCGGGACCCTGAGCGAGATTCCGTCGAGCCGCCCCTTGAGCTCGGGCATCACGAGCGATGCTGCTTTGGCTGCCCCCGTGCTGGTCGGGATGATGTTCAGCGCGGCCGCCCGGGCGCGGCGGGGATCTTTGTGCGGAGCGTCCTGTAGGCGCTGATCACCGGTGTAGGCATGACAGGTCGTCATGTACCCGCGCTCGATTCCCCAGTTGTCGTGGAGCACTTTAACGAGCGGCACTACGCAGTTGGTGGTGCATGACGCGTTGGAGATAACGTCGTGGGAGCCCGGGTCGTAGGCGTCGTCGTTCACGCCCATCACGATGGTGATGTCCTCTTGCTTTGCAGGGGCCGAGATCACGACCTTCTTCGCACCGCCGGTGAGGTGCTTGGCTGCGTCGTCGCGATTTGTGAACAAACCGGTCGATTCGATAACCACGTCGACACCCAGGTCACCCCAGGGGAGGCTTGCCGGGTCGCGCTCGGCGAAGACCCTGACATCGTTGCCGGCGAAAGAGAAACCGTCTTCGGTGACCTTGACCTCTTCCTGGACCCGTCCGAACACAGAGTCGTACCTGAGGAGATGCGCTAGTGCCCCTGGATCCGTGATGTCGTTCACGCCGGCGACCTCGAGGTCAACGCCTTTTGCTTTGGCGGCGCGGAAGAAGTTTCGACCTATGCGACCAAAACCATTGATACCTACTCGAGTTGCCATGGTCGAACACTCCTTCTCAGTAGTCTGTGATCTCCTCGACTTTAACTGAGCGTGGCGAGAGTGGCCGAAAGCCGCTTGGGATGGTGCCCCTCGTCCGGCGCTCCCACATCCGCTTCGATGAGCTCGATCTCGGACCATGGCCACGAGGCCCGGTCCAGAGCCACTCCGTCCACCTCGAGCACAGGTGACTGAACAACGGCGGTGTCGATGCAGGCTCCTCCGCAGTGATCCAGAAGCGCACGAACGTGAGCCACGGCGTCGAGCCCATCCGTCTCACCTGGTTGCATCCTGGTGTTGCACACGAAGATGCGGCGCGCCGAGGACTGTTGCAGGGCGGCGTTGATGCCCGGCACCAGCACGGTCGCAATGAGGCTTGTGTACAAGCTTCCGGGGCCCAGCAGGACCTGATCGGCTTCCAGGATGGCCTGCACCGCCGGCGGATAAGCCGGTACGTCCAGCGGGTCCAGGAAGACGGCCTCGATCGGCGCCGTGGTTTCGCCCACTGCGACCTGGCCCTCGAGGATCCCGCCTTGCACCCGCGCTCGCAGGGTCACGAGCGCGGTCGTGGCCGGATACACGCGCCCCTTCACCGCCATGAGGCGACCGGCCGCGTCGACGGCCTGCCCGAAGTCACCCCGCAGCTCGGTCAGAGCCGCGATCACCAGATTGCCGACCGTGTGTCCGGTGAGAGCTCCACCCAGAAAGCGGTGTTGGAGCAGCTCGGCCATGGCCCCGTCCTGTGCGAGGGCAACCAGGCAGGTCCGTATGTCCCCCGGCGGAGGGATGCCCAGCTCGGTCGTCAGCCGCCCCGATGATCCTCCGTTGTCCGCCATCGCGACCACCGCAGCGACATCGTCTGCGTACAGAAGTGCGGCCCTGAGAGTCTGTGCGAGCCCGTGGCCCCCTCCGATGCCGACAACCTTCATCTGCTACGGGGGAACCGGAGGCCGGTCGACATCGCGGTGGATCACCTTGGCTCTGAACCCCTCGGCGCGGATAAACCCTCCGATCTGCTCCGAAAGCACGACCGAACGATGGCGCCCCCCGGTGCAACCGACTCCAATCGTCAGGTAGTGACGACCCTCGTTCTGGTAACCGGGGAGCACCGCCGCGAACAGCTCCCCGATCTTTTCCAGAAACGTGGAGGTTGAGTCCTGGCCCAGCACGTAGCTCTGTACCTCGGCGTCGAGCCCCGTGAGGTCACGCAGCTCCTCGACCCAGAAAGGATTGGGCAGGAAGCGCACATCAAGGACGGTGTCGGCGTCGAGCGGCAACCCGTACTTGTAGCCGAAGCTCACGAGTGTCGTCCTGAGCGTCCCCGTCGGTGAGGCCTCCTCGAACGAGGCCGCGACCTTCCTTCTGAGCTGGCGCACCGAGAGATCCGACGTATCAATGATGAGGTCCGCCCCCTCTCGGAAAGGCCGCATGAGCTCGCGTTCGCGCTGGATGCCCAACGCCACGGGACCGTCGGTGGCCAACGGGTGACGCCGGCGACTGGCGTCGAAGCGGCGAACGAGGACGTCGTCGGACGCATCCATGAAGATGAGGTTGAAATGACCCACCTCCCGGCGCAGCCTCCCCAGCGCCTTGGTGGATCCATCGCGAAAGGCGCCCGCCCGCGCGTCGATAACGAGCGCCACGCGCCTCATATCGGGCCCGCTCGCCGTCGCCAGTGTGAGCATGGTCTGGATGAGGTCGGTGGGGAGGTTGTCGATCACGAACCACCCGAGGTCCTCGAGCGCCTTTGCCGCCTCCGAACGCCCCGCGCCCGACATCCCGCTTATGACGGTGAGCTCGATACGCTCGGCGGGCGGCGCGCTCAAGAGGCGCTCCGAACCTCGGAAGTCCCCGATTGTCCGTGAAGCTCAGAGTACACGGCTCGTGCCACGGCATCCGGTAGCCCGGGGACGCCCCGGAGGTCGTCGAGGGTTGCCTCCCGCACGCGCTTGACCGAGCCGAACTGCCTGAGGAGCTTGGTCCGGCGCGCCGGGCCCAACCCCCGTATACCTTCCAGCGCCGACTGCGTCATCCTCTTGCCGCGCCTGAGGGCATGGTAGGCGTTGGCGAACCGGTGGGCCTCGTCACGAACGCGCTGCAACAGATAGAGAGCCTCTGAGCCACGCGGAATGATGAGCGGCTCGGAGTTGCCCGGCAGATAAACTTCCTCCATGCGCTTTGCAAGACCGATCACCGAGACCCGCTCGACCCCGAGCTCCTCCATGACCTCGACGGCGCGGCCGAGCTGCCCCTTTCCCCCGTCGATCACTACGAGGTTGGGCGGGTAGGCAAACCTCCGGCGCTTCAGATCGTCGGTGTCGGCCGGCGCCTGGCTCTCTTGCAAGAAGCGGGCGAAACGTCGCCTTATCACCTCTCCCATCATTGAGACATCGTCGGGCCCGGTGGTCCACTTGATCGCAAACCGACGATAGTCCGACCGCTTGGAAAGCCCGTCCTCGAACACGACCATTGATCCAACTGCCTCTGCAGGCCCCGTATTCGAGATGTCGTAGCACTCGATCCGCAGCGGTGCGTCATCCATCGACAAGAGGCTCTGAAGTTCGTTCAACTGACGCGTGCGGGCCACGAAGTCATTCGAGCGCTTCAGCCGGTGTTGCTCGAAGGCGCCCTGTGCGTTCTGATTCACGGTCTCGAGCAACGCCCTCTTGGCCCCCCGTTCGGGTACCCTGACGCGCACTTTGGCGTTTCGCGACTCCGACAACCAGCGGTCGAGGAGGTCGCGGTTTTCCGGTTCGACCGGCACCAACACCTGTTTGGGAATGTCGTTGTCGGCGTACAAGCGCTCGAGAAAGCCGCCGAGGAGCCGCGGCGTGTCCAGGTCCTCGACTTTGTCGACGATGAAGCCCTTGCGTCCTGTGACGCGCCCACGTCTCACAAAAAACACCTGGAAGGCGGCTTCGATGTCATCCTGGGCAAGACCGACGACGTCGAACTCTCCGGATTCTCCTGTGACCATCTCCTGACGGGCGATCGCCTTGTTGACGTTCTCCATCTCGTCACGCAGCTTGGCCGCCATTTCATACTCCTGACGCGACGCCGCTTCCGTCATTGCCCTGTCGAGACGATCGAGTACGGGTTTGGAGTGACCGTCGAGAAACTCGCACAGATCCATGACGATTCGACGATGCTCCTCGGCGTCTACGGCCCCGACGCAGGGACCTGCGCAGCGTTGGATGTGATAAAGGAGGCATGGGCGCCCGCGCCGGTGACAACGGTCGAACACTCCCTGAGAGCAGGTCCGCATGGGGAATGTCCGGAGCAGCAGGTCGAGCGTGTCGCGAATTGCATACGCGTGGGCAAACGGCCCGTAGTACTTGACGCCTTTTCGCTTGGGACCGCGCATGACCCGCGCCCTTGGGAACTCCTCGTCGAGCGTGATCGCTAGGTACGGATAGCTCTTGTCGTCCCGGTAGCGCACGTTGTAACGGGGGCGGTGCTCCTTGATCAGGGTGAGCTCGAGGTGCAGGGCTTCGATCTCACTGTCCGTGACGATCCATTCGAGGTCCGCCGCCGACTCGACCATGGCGTAGGTCCGGGCGTGGAGATCAGAGGCAAAGTAGTTGCTCAGACGGTTCCTCAGCAGCTTTGCCTTGCCGACGTAGATCACGCGGCCCTGTGCATCCCGGAACATGTAGACACCGGGGCGAGTCGGGATCGCTTCGGGTCGCACCAGCTTCTTTGCCTCTGCCATGTAAGTCTGATTCTCCCCCCGCTAGGGATCGAGGAGATCCGGACGGCGCTCCCGGGTTATCCGCTCGGCCTGGTCCCGGCGCCAGCGCTCCACTGCACCGTGGTCTCCCGAGAGAAGCACCCCGGGAACCTTCCACCCCCGATAGGACGCCGGACGCGTGAACTGCGGGTACTCGAGCAGCCCTCCCGTGTGGGATTCGTCGGCGAGCGAGGTTTCGTTTCCCAGGACCCCTGGAAGAAGGCGTGAGACGGCCTCTATGACGACCAGCGCAGCGAGCTCACCCCCCGCCAGCACATAGTCACCGATCGAGATCTCGTCGTCCGTCAGATGCTCGGCCACGCGCTCGTCCACTCCTTCGTAGCGCCCGCAGACGAGTATCAGATGCTCGTGTGCCGCCAGGCGCTGGACAACTGACTGGTTCAACCGGGTCCCCCGCGGCGAGAGCAGCACGATATGCGAACCTTCCTCCGCGACGGCTTCGACTGCGGCGAAGATGGGCTCCGGGCGCATCACCATGCCGGCGCCACCACCGTAGGTTGCGTCGTCCACCGACCGGTGGGGGCCGAGACCGTGCGTCCGCAGGTCGACCAGGTTGACCTCCAGCCGTCGCGCGGCAATCGCCTTACCCAGAAGGCTCGTGTGAAGCGGTCCCGTGAAAAGCTCGGGGAACATCGAGACCACATCGATGCGCATGCGGCTAGCCTGCTGTGCCACTCATGGGTCGAGCAGCCCCTCCGGTGGATCGATGGTCACCCTCCTGTCGCCGAGGTCGACCCCCACCACGATGTCCTTGACGATTGGCACCAGACGCTCACCGGCTGCGGCATCGATCGCCAGAAGATCCTGTGCCGCGCCGGGGACCACCCTCACGACCGTTCCGACCGGCGCGCCGGAGAGATCCACCACCGAGCAGCCGGCCAGCTCGTGGGGCCAGTACTCGTTCTGGTCCAGCTGCCTCAGCTCGTCCGAGCCGATGTAGAGCGTCCCCCTGCACCGCTCGGCGTCGGCCCGGGAGTCGACGCCCACGAATTTGACCAGGAGCCGTTGGCCGTGGCCGCGCTTCGTCTCCACCGTCAGGGCCCGCCCGTCGGCGTGGACGACGCAGGCGCCGGGCTTGAAGCGTCCGGGGTCGTCGGAGATCGGGACGACGTAGACCTCACCCCCCAGGCCGTGCGGCTTCCCAATCGCGCCGGCCAGCAGTTTGGCGGGATGGCTCAGTCGATGACCTCGACCAGCACCGGAGCAGCATCCCGATCACCCGTGGCGCGCGCCAGAGTGCGGAGTGAGCGGATGATGCGGCCGTTCTTTCCGATGATCTTGCCCATATCCTGAGAGTCCACCGACAGCTCGTAGATGACTTCGCCGTTCTCGCCCTCGACCTCTGTGATCTCGATCGCTTCGGGGTTATCGACCAACCAGGGAACCACGAAGTCGAGCATGGCTCTGCTCAAGTTGCCGACGCCCCGGCTTCTTCGGAGGCGGACGCATCCTCTCCGGTCTCTTCTTCGACGGAGGCAGCCGGGGTTGCCCTCGATGCACCACGGCCCGCAGGCGCCGGCGCAGATGCGGATTCACCGGGCGCCGGTTCGCCCGTGAACTCGGCCCAGGCCCCCGAGATGGTCAGTAGCTTCTTCGCCTGACCGGAGGGCTGAGCGCCCCGCTGAAGCCAGAACACAGCCCGTTCGGTGTCGATTGCCACAATCGACGGGTCCTCACGGGGGCCGTAGTGGCCGATCGACTCGATGATCCGGCCGTCGCGCGCACTACGGGAGTCGGCCACCACTACACGATATGAAGGCTGCTTCCGCTTTCCGACGCGCATGAGCCTGATCTTGACCATGGTCCTCCTTGGAAGAACTTACAAAATGATCTGCCCGGCGGCCACACGGCCGCAAGGAATCCCTAGATTAGCAGGTGGCATGTGCGGCGGGCCGCCGGGCGGGCTCCTCAGATTCCCATGCCGGGGGGAAGCTTCATCCCACCCGGGAGGCCGATCTTGCCCCGCCCACCGCGTCCACCGCCAGACATCGCCTTCACCATCTTGCGAACCTCGGCGAACTGCTTCACCAGCTTGTTGACGTCCTGGATGCTCGTCCCGGAGCCGCGCGCGATGCGTGACCTGCGGCCGCCGTTCATCACCGCCGGGTTCATTCGTTCCTCGATCGTCATCGATCGGATGATGGCCTCGATCTTGGGAAGCTGCTCATCGATCTGGGCATCCCCGACCGGGAGCTTGGACATTCCCGGCATCATCTGCAGCACCTGTGACATGGGACCCATGCTCTTGAGCGCCTGCAACTGACTCAGGAAGTCCTCGAAGTTGAATTCGGCTTTGCGGAGTTTGGCCTCCATCTCCTTGGCCTGGTCCTGATCAAAGGCTTGCTCGGCCTTCTCTATCAGCGTCAGTACGTCGCCCATTCCAAGGATGCGCGATGCCATACGGTCGGGGTGGAAGGGTTCCAGGTCCCCCAGTTTCTCGCCCACGCTGGCGAACTTGATCGGGCGGCCCGAGACGAATGCCATCGACAGTGCGGCGCCGCCGCGCGCGTCGCCGTCGAGCTTGGTTAGGACGATCCCGGTGACCTCGACCTCGGCGACGAAGGATTCGGCGACATTGACGGCGTCCTGACCCGTCATCGCGTCGCAGACCAGCAGAGTCTCGGTGGGAGAGACGGTCCGCGCGACCGAGGCCAGCTCGGCCATCAGCTCGCTGTCGACGTGCATGCGCCCGGAGGTGTCGACGATCAGGTCGGTGAAACCCTCGGCGCGGGCGTAGGCGAGTGCTGCAGAGGCCACTGCTGGGGCGTCGGTCTCCCCCGCCTCGGCGTAAACCGGGACACCGGCCTGCTCACCCAGGAGCTGAAGCTGGCGGATCGCAGCCGGACGTCTGAGGTCGCATGCCGCCAGCAGAGGACGGCGGCCCGAGGCCTTGAGGTGACGGGCCAGCTTGGCCGCCGCAGTCGTCTTCCCCGACCCCTGCAGCCCGGCGATCAGCAACACCCTCGGGGGGCGGGGCGCAGGTTCGAGACCCACCGTCGCGCGCCCCAGGACATCGATAAGCGCTGCGTGGACCAGCTTTAT
>JACDCD010000230.1 GCA_013694625.1 Actinomycetota bacterium
ACGGCGGCTACTACGGCCGCCTGTTCTTGAATGTTGCGGGCCGCGAGCCTTCCGGCCTCATCCCTGAAGCCGAGTACGAGGCGACACGCGACGAGCTGATCCGCAAGATCGAGTCGATGGTCGACCACGACGGTAATCCCATGGGAAACAAGGCATGGAAGCCAGACGCCCTCTACACATCACAGAATGGTGTCGCGCCCGACCTCATCGTGATCTTCGGTGAGCTCAAATGGCGTTCCGTTGGCTCTCTCGGGCATAACTCGATGTACACGTTCGAGAACGACACCGGGCCCGATGAAGCTAATCACGCGGAGCGCGGAATCTTCATGATGAACAACGCTCCAGGCCAATCGAGTGGTGAACGCTCCGGATTGCACCTCTGGGATGTGCACTGCACAATTCTTGACCTGTTCGGGCTCGAGCCCGCACAAGGGGCGCTCGGCAAAAGCGCTTTACGTCACTGACCGAACGACAGAAAGAGAGATCGCCATGAAGCAGGCAAACCGCGAGCGCGGTTGTGTCATCTGGTTTACGGGGCTTTCGGGCTCCGGCAAGACCACCATCGCCCGTGAGCTCGAGAACCAGCTCCTGGCAGCGGGTGTGCCCGTTGAGATCCTGGACGGTGACATCGTCCGGGAGAACCTGTCGAAAGGTCTGGGTTTCTCCAAGGAGGACCGGGACACCAACGTTCGGCGGATCGCTTTTGTGGCACACCTCCTTCAGCGCAACGGTGCATTCGTGATCACCGCCGCGATATCCCCCTACAGGAACATCCGTCAAGAAGCACGGACAATGGCCAAGGACTTCGTCGAGGTCTACGCCGCCGCTTCGCTGGAGACCTGCGAGAAGCGGGACGTCAAGGGCCTGTACGCCAAGGCTCGCGCAGGCGAGATCAAGGAGTTCACCGGCGTCAGTGACCCTTACGAGGCCCCCGAGGCACCCGAGGTCACCTGCTACACCGCGGACGAGACCGTGGAGGAGTCGGCACAGAAGGTTATCGACAAGCTCGTAGAGCTCAAGTACCTGGAGGCATGAGCTGATGATCGACCTGCACGCCCACACCACCGTCTCTGACGGCGGTGATTCACCGTCGGAGCTGGTCCGGAAGGCAAAGGACGTGGGCCTGCAGGCGATCGCAGTCACCGATCACGACAACGATCAAGGCTGTGATGAGGCCGTGGCCGAAGGGCTGCGGCTCGGGATCGAGGTCATCCGGGCGGTCGAGATCTCCTGTGATGTCGAAGACCTGAGCAGCAGGGGTTACCACCCGGACGGGCGGCCCACCATGCATCTCCTCGGTTACTTCATCCCCGAGGGCCACAATCGGCTGTCCGCGGCGCTGTCCGAACTGCAGCACGCCCGCCTGAATCGCAATCACATCATCGTGGAGCGCCTGAATGAGCTCGATATCCCTGTCACTTTCGAGGAGGTCGAGAACGAGGCCGGCGGCCCAGGGGCACAGATAGGCCGTCCGCACTTTGCAGCGGTTCTGGTGCGCCACAATGCGGTGCCCGACTACCAGAGTGCCTTCGACGACTTTCTGGCCAAGGGAGCAAAGGCGTACATCGGCCGAAAGCTCTACAAGCCTGTGGAGGCGACGGAGTTGATGATCTCAGCAGGTGTCGTGCCAGTGCTTGCGCACCCGTCCTCTCTAGGCCTGGTTGCCGAAGAGCTGGAGAGGTTCGTCGATGAGCTGATCCCCGCCGGATTGAAGGGTATCGAGGGCTATCACGGCGATCACTCCGAGGCCGATCAGCGGCCGTTCAGGGAGCTTGCGCGGCTCAAGAATCTGATCGTCTCGGGCGGCAGCGACTACCACGGGGATATGCGGCCCGACCGGGCGCTCCCGGGAGGCAAGCATGGGGTCACGGTTCCGGAGGCCACCCTGGATGTGCTCCGAGGTGCTTCCGAGAGACTGAGGGGCCTAGTCGCCTGACTTAAGGGCGCGGGTAAACAAGAGCGTCACGCGCAGTTGGGCCAGCGGCTCGCCTGGCCGCCGGCGATCAGACTCGCTGCTGCCTGAGCCTGCGCGGCCGGGTCGAAGATCGACCCCGAGCCGTAGGCGGCCCAGGTCTGGTCGTCGAACTGAAACAGCCCGTAATAGCCAGCCGAGTTGACCGCCCCCGGGTCGAGCCCGGACTCACACTCCGCCACCGAGACCAGATAGGCCCCATCCAGGCCGTTTTCGGCGGCCGCGGCATAGATGATGTCGGTGACGGAACCCGTGGGTGCGGGAACCTCGGTCTCTTCGGGGGCCGGGGTTTCACCCTCGGGTGCCACAGCGGCCACCTCGGGCTCAGGCCGTTCGGGAGCGGGCCGGACATCGAACACACGGCGGCGAAAGCGCACCATGCCCCCGACGCTCTCGCTGCTCTCGACACCCCGGTGCGCCGAAGCCCCAAGGATGGTGGCGCCGGTCACCGAGCGCGGAAGGGCGGCTTTCGCAGTCCCCCCGGACGGGGTCACTCCCAGGGTCATAAGACCCGCCAGCCCCATTACGGGCAAGGCGAGTCGTCGGTGTGAAAAGCGTTTCAAGGTTTGTACCTCCCGGTAGCGAGCGTCCTAAAGGCCACCCCCCAGTGGCACAAGCGGTCGACAGTACATGCCGAAGGCCAGGCTGGCAAGGGCGATGGGGAACTCAGTTGACAGAAAAGGCCTCGAAAATGCCCTCAGGTGGTGAATATATGTCGTCCGGAGGGCCGATTCTTGGCTCTCGGTGGAGATTGAGGGCGGTGGCTGGCTAGAGCCGGCGAGGCGGCCTATTGTGATGCAATGCCCCGAGCCCTGATTACCGGCGTCACCGGACAGGACGGCTCCTACCTTGCGACGCTCTTGTTGGAAAAGGGGTACGAGGTGCACGGGCTCATACGGCGGGCCTCATCTTTCAACACCCAACGTCTCGATCCCATCTATCGGGACCCACACGAGTCCGGGGTCCGGTTCTTCATGCACTACGGAGACCTGTCGGACTCGGGCTCGTTGGTGAACCTCATCCGAGGGCTCGAACCGGACGAGATCTATCATCTCGGCGCACAGAGCCATGTGAAGGTGTCGTTCGAGATACCCGAGTACACCTCCGATGTCACCGGCATGGGCACGGTCCGTATTCTCGAAGCCATACGGGCTTCGGGCGTGCAGACCCGCTTCTACCAGGCATCGTCGTCGGAGATGTTCGGGCTTTCGTTGCCGCCACAGGATGAAACCACGCCGTTCCACCCCCGAAGCCCGTACGGGGTTTCCAAGGTATTCGCCCACTGGATGACGATCAACTATCGAGAGTCCTACGGTTTGTTCGCTTCCAACGGGATCCTGTTCAACCACGAAAGCCCACGCAGGGGGGAGACCTTCGTGTCGCGCAAGATCACCCGGGCGGTTGCCCGTATCAAGGCCGGCATTCAGGAGACGCTCTATCTCGGCAACCTCGACTCCAAGCGGGATTGGGGCTATGCGCCGGAGTATGTCGAAGCCATGTGGCTGATGCTCCAGCACGAGACACCGGACGATTTCGTGATCGCGAGCGGCGAGGCTCATTCGGTCCGAGAGTTCGCCCAGCGTGCGTTCGAACACGCAGGCCTGGACTCGGAGCGCCATGTCAGGATCGACCCCCGCTATTACCGGCCGGCCGAAGTCGACCATCTGATGGGCGATCCCTCGAAGGCTTTCAGGGCGTTGGGCTGGAAGCCCCGAACGGGATTCGAGGAGCTTATAGAGCTCATGGTCGACGCCGACATCCAGTTGCTCGACGACGAGCTGAGTGGCCGGCTTGTATCGCAGGACCGCGATCATTGACGCAACCTCACAAAAAGTGCTGAGAGCTATAAGGAGATGAGCGGCGTGGAGATGGAGATAGGCATCGGGAAGTCGGGCCGCAGAGCTTACGGGTTGGATGACATCGCCATCGTCCCCTCTCGAAGGACGCGTGACGCCGACGACGTGGATATCTCCTGGGAAATCGACGCTTTCAAGCTTGAGCTTCCGCTCATGGTCTCCGCCATGGACGCCGCCGTCTCACCACAGACTGCGATCCAGATCGGCCGCCTGGGGGGGATGGCGGTGCTGAACCTCGAAGGGATCCAGACACGTTATGAGGATCCCGACTCGGTGTTGGCTGAGATAGGCGAGTTGTCCGACGAGAAGGCCACATTGCGGATGCAGGAGATCTACCGGGAGCCGGTGAAAGAGGAGCTAATCTCCAAGCGCATCAGGGCCATCAAAGAAGGCGGGGTTCTGGCGGCCGCATCGCTGACACCGCAGAGGGTTGAGATGTGGCACAAGATAGCACTCGAAGCAGAGCTCGACCTCCTGGTTATTCAAGGCACGGTGGTGTCTGCCGAGCATGTGTCGTCCAAGTCCGAACCTCTAAATCTGAAACGCTTCATTTCCACCTACGAGCTGCCGGTGATAGTCGGAGGCTGTGCCTCCTACTCGACGGCATTGCACCTGATGCGCACCGGGGCTATGGGCGTTCTCGTGGGCGTCGGTCCAGGGGCCGCCTGCACGACGCGCGGTGTGATCGGAGTGGGCGTTCCCCAGGCGACAGCGATTGCCGATGCTGCAGGTGCCCGCATCCGTCATCTCGATGAGACCGGCCGCTACTGCCATGTAATAGCGGACGGTGGGATGCGCACCGGCGGGGATGTCGCCAAGGCGATCGCCTGCGGGGCCGATGCCGTCATGATCGGCTCTCCCATCGCCTCTGCGGCCGAAGCCCCGGGTCGGGGGAGCCACTGGGGCATGGCGACATTTCATCCGACGCTGCCGCGCGGCGCGCGCGTGAAGACCTCGACCATCGGGACCCTGCAAGAGATCCTGGTTGGTCCGGCGCGCGAGAACGACGGGCGGCTCAATCTCTTCGGAGGCCTCCGCACGAGCCTTGCGACGTGTGGCTACGCGAACATCAAGGAGTTCCAGAAGGCCGAAGTGATGATCGCCCCCTCACTGATTACCGAGGGCAAGTCCCTGCAGCGTGCCCAGGGTGTGGGAATGGGGCGCTAGCCTCCTATCGGGCGATTCAGTTCCCGACAATCCGTTTCTTTGGGCACCCGGTACCCCGGCGCCCCTTTTTGATGTGTACCATTGCCTCCCTATGGGGCAGGCAAAGGACGTCGCGTCGTTGATCGATCTCGGCGAGCGCGTGATGAATGATTCGACCCACGTGTTCGAGGATCACGATCATCGCGAGGAAGCCGAAGAGCTGCTTGCCCTGTGTCTGAAGAGAGAACCCGACGAGCTGGACGACCTCTACGAGCCTGCGCCGCGCATCATGGAGCGTTATCTGTCGATGGTCGCGCGCCGGGCCGGCGGTGAACCGCTTCCCTTCATTACGGGTCGTATCGAGTTCTACGGGCTCGACCTCGAGGTCCGCCCCGGCGCATTCGTTCCACGGCCGTCATCGGAGCTCACCGTCGATCGGGCCGCCCGTCGTTTGCGCAAGCGCCAGAATCCCATCGTCGTGGACGTGTGCACCGGCGCCGGCCCCATAGCTCTGGCTCTCGGGGACGAGTTCCCCGACGCCGAGGTTTGGGGAACGGACATCTTGGAAGAGGGACTTGCCCAAGGCCGTCGAAATGCCAAGCACCTAGGCATCGTCAACGTGACCCTCAAGAAGGGTGATATGTACGGAGGGCTCCCGGCGCGCCTGCGGGGATCGGTGGATATCATCACGGGGCATGTGCCTTACGTTCCGGTGGATGAGATCGAAGATCTGCCCAGCGAGGTGAAGGAGTTCGAACCGGTCCACACCCTCAGCGACGGGGCGCCGGGCGACGGGCTGCATCTCATGCGCAAGGCTGTGAATGAAGCGACCGAGTGGCTCAAGCCCGGCGGCTGGTTGCTGCTCGAGGTTTCCGACGACACAACCCCAAAGGTGAGGAAGCTGGTGCGCAAGGCAGGCCTCACCGACGTGGGTGTGGCGTCGGATGGGGACGAGTTGAGCGAGGTGGTCGAGGCGCGCCTGGGACCTGCGGGCAAGTCGAAAGCACGCTGAGCCGGGCCTCTCGCGGTATGGTGAACCGTGCTGGATTCCCCGACCGTTCTGGTAGTTGATTTCGGCGCCCAGTATGCCCAGCTCATTGCCCGGCGCGTGCGAGAGTGCCGTGTTTATTCCGAGATAATTCCTCACGACACTCCAGTCGCCGAGATCGCTCGCCGGAGGCCGGCTGGCATCGTGTTGTCGGGGGGGCCGAAGTCCGTCTACTCGCCGGGCGCGCCGGACGTCGACCCGAAGATGTTCGATCTCGGAGTGCCCGTTCTGGGCATCTGCTACGGGCAACAGCTTATGGCGCGGACGCTCGGAGGTGAGGTTGCACGCACGGGTTCGGCCGAGTTCGGAAGGGCCGACCTCGAGGTGCTGTCCCCCGGCTCGGTGCTGTTCTCCGACCAGCCGGCAGAGCAGAGCGTGTGGATGAGCCACAACGACGCGGTCGTCCAGGCCCCTGAGGGCTTTCGTCTGACGGCATCGACGCAAGCCTCTCCCGTTGCCGGCTTCGAAGCCCCGAGGCGCGGGCTCTACGGTGTGCAGTTCCATCCCGAGGTGGTGCACTCACCCTGGGGGACCGAGGTGCTCAAGAATTTCCTGTATCAAGGGTGCGCCCTGATTCCGAGTTGGACGATGACATCGATCATCGAGTCCACAACGGCGAGCATCAGCCAGGTCGTCGGCTCCGACCGTGTCGTGTGCGCCCTGTCGGGCGGGGTCGATTCTTCCGTTGCAGCCGCTCTAGTCCATCGAGCGGTGGGCGATCAGCTCACATGTGTGTTCGTCGATCATGGCCTGCTGCGCGCAAGTGAGGCCGAACAGGTCGAAGACACGTTCCGCCGCCACCTCGAGATCGACCTGATCCATATCAAAGCGGCCGACCGATTTCTCGAGGCCCTGCGCGGTGTCGTGGACCCAGAGACGAAGCGCAAACGCATTGGCGAGACATTTATTCGAGTCTTCGAGGAAACTGCGCGCGCCGATCCCGAGGATGCCCGCTGGTTGGTTCAGGGCACTTTATATCCCGACGTCATAGAGTCCGGGAGCCGTGACGCGGCACGCATCAAGAGCCATCACAACGTCGGTGGTCTGCCCGACGATATGGCCTTTACACTTGTCGAGCCGCTTAGGAACCTGTTCAAGGACGAGGTTCGCCGCGTCGGGGTCGAGCTGGGTCTCCCCGAGGAGATCGTTTGGCGGCAGCCTTTTCCCGGGCCTGGCCTCGCGGTGCGCATCATCGGCGAAGTGACCGCCGAGAGGCTAGACATCCTGCGCACCGCCGACGCGATCGTGGTGGACGAGATCAACAGGGCCGGACTGGGGCGTGCGGTCTGGCAGGCGTTTGCGGTGCTTCCGGCGATCCATTCGGTGGGTATCCAGGGGGATGAGCGCACTTACGGCTATCCGATCGTGGTTCGAGCCGTTTCGAGCGAGGACGCAATGACCGCCGACTGGGTCCGGTTGCCCTTTGAGGTACTCGAGCGCATCTCGAGCCGCGTCGTGGGCACGGTGCCTGAGATCAACCGGGTTGTATACGACGTGACCTCCAAACCTCCCGGGACCATCGAATGGGAGTGAGATCAACGTCGGCAATTCACCCAAACCAGTGGAGGTAGGCCGCAAAACCGGCAACGAAGGCTCGTCGGACTATCTCAGCATCCTGTCGGGCACGTCCCAGAACATCGTCGGGATCGTTATCGCGGCCATTGCCACGCTCGGGGCAAACGTGCTCATGGGGCGGGTTCTAGGCCCCAAGGGCTTCGGCGTCGTCACGCTCGTCACCCAAGCTGCGTTCGTGACCTCATTCGCCACGCGAGCCGGGATGGACATGGCGGTACTCCGGGACGTGGCGGTCGAGGTTGGCGTGAGTCGTCGGGACCACATCCGCACACCTGTGGCGCGCGCTGCCCTGATAGCCGTGGGGGTTAGCACTGTGGTTGCCTTCGTTAGCGTCGTTTCGGCCGATGCCGTGCGGAGCCTGTTTTCGATAAGCGAGGAGCTTGGGCGATGGGCGGTCGAGTCTGCGGCCGTCGGTCTCCCGTTTCTTGCTCTGGCGAATGTATGGCTGTCGGCGACCCGCGGTCTGAAGATCATGCGCTACACGCTTTACGTTTTCTGGGCGGGGCAGCCGCTCGGTTGGGTGGTGCTCATGGTCATCGGATTTCGCTTTTCTGCCACCACTTGGATGGGGGCGGCCACCTACTCGTTGTCGTGGGCCATCGCATCGGTGGCGGCGTACTGGTCGTGGAAGCGCGAGAGCCGCACCTGGCCCGCCACTCCAATGGTGCAGGGAGCGCTCGGCCGGCTCGTGCGCTTTGCCGGCCCCCGCGCGCCTGCGGCGTTGTTCTCGCAGCTGTTGTTCTGGACCGACCTGTTCGTGCTGACGCGCTATGCCTCCGAGTCGGATGTCGGAATCTACTCGGCTGCTCTTCGGGGCGGACAGATGATCGTGCTGTTCATCACGTCGGTTAGCCTGATGTTCTCGCCGTTTGTTGCCGACCTTCATAATCGCGGCGAAACGAAGCGCCTCGACGGGCTCTTCAAGACGCTGACCCGATGGACGATTGCCGCCACCATTCCCGTGTTGCTGGTGCTTGCCATAGCGCCGGGTTCCGCTCTGAAGGTGTTCGGTTCGGAATTCGCGGGGGGACAGACGGCATTGCTGATCTTGCTCGCCGGCCAGTTCGTGAATATCGCCACCGGAAGCGTCGGTTTCGTCCTCATTATGGTGGGCCGCACCGGCTGGGACCTGGTCGTCTATGCAGGATCGCTTATCATGAATCTCGGGATCGCCTTTTGGCTCTGCCCCCGTTACGGCATGGAGGGTGCAGCGATGGCGAACGCGGCAACCTTCGCCGTGTCCAAATGGGCCCGCCTTGCGCTCGTCCAACATTTCGTAGAGATTCAGCCGTACGACCGCAACTACCTCAGGTTGGTCATCCCGACGGTGGTCGCAGCCGTAGTCATGGTCGTCGTTCACCAGGCCACCGGCTCGAGGTGGGTTGCCGATCTGCTCGCCACCACCCTGCTGGGAACCCTTGCGTACGGTCTCGTCTACCTCTGGCTCGGACTTACCGAAGCCGAACGGCGGGGGATCGCAGGTCTGAGGGCGCGCCTGGCTGCCCGATAATCGAGTCTATGGGAACCGACTACCTGGATGACCTCAACCCCGTACAGCGGGAGGCCGTGGAGATACAGGGGGGCCCGGTGCTCGTGGTGGCGGGTGCAGGCTCGGGCAAGACCCGGGTGCTGACCTACCGGATCGCGCACCTCATAAACGAGGGGGCTTCGCCCTTTTCGATCATCTCGATAACCTTCACGAACAAGGCCTCGAACGAGATGAAGCACCGGGTGGCCGCCCTTATCGGCCCCGTTGCCAACAGGATGTGGATATCGACGTTCCACTCCGCCTGTGTCCGCATCCTCAGGCGCGAGGCGCCCCGTCTCGGCTTTCGTTCGTCTTTCTCGATCTACGACTCTGGTGATTCTGATCGGCTTATCAAGATGTGCATGAAAGAGCTCGGCATCGACGCCAAACGCATTCCTCCTCGCGCCGTCGGCGCAACGATCTCCGACGCTAAGAACCGGCTTGTGGACTCGGGTATCTACTCGGACTTTGCGGCCGATCCCTGGCAGCGCACCGTGGCCGAGGTATACGTCGCCTATCAACAGCGCCTGATCGAGAACTCAGCCATGGATTTCGATGACCTGATCATGCGGGCAATCGAGGTCTTCGACCGGTACCCCGATGCCTTGCAGCGCTATCAGGAGAGCTTCAAGCACGTTCTTGTCGATGAGTTCCAGGACACCAACTTCGCTCAAGCGCGGCTTGCCACGCTGCTGGCGGGGAAGTGGAGGAACATCTTCGTCGTGGGAGACGCGGACCAGGGCATCTACGCATTTCGCGGCGCCACCATCAAGAACCTGCTCGACTTCGAGAGAGACTGGCCGGACGCCCGCGTAATCACCCTTGAACAGAACTATCGCTCTACCAGCACGATACTCAACGCGGCCAACGCTGTCATCGAAAACAACATCATGCGCAAACCCAAGTCGTTGTGGACGGCGGCCGCCGGCGGCGACCTCATCATCCGCTATCACGCTGAGAACGAGCACGATGAATCCATATGGCTCACTGGGGAAATACAAAGACTGCGCGATGGCGGGCAACCGCTCGCCGATATGGCGGTCTTCTACCGCACCAACGCTCAGTCCCGGGTGCTGGAGGAAATCTTCTCGAAAGCCCAGCTTCCCTACAGGGTCGTGGGAGGGGTTCGATTCTACGAGCGCAAGGAGATAAAGGATCTGCTTGCCTGGCTGCGGGCGGCGGTCAATCCTTCTGATGGAGTAAGCGCAGGGCGCGCCGCACAGGCGCCCCGCCGGGGAATCGGCGACGCGTCGCTTGGCCGACTCGCCCTGTTCGCTCGCGACAACGGTATTGAGCTCGGCGCGGCCTTTGCAAGGGGTGAGGACGTACCCGGAGTCTCCAAGCGGGCGCTCGGCGGGATGCTCGAGGCCGCCCGCATCTTCGAAGTCATCCGGGGGGCGTCCGAAGATCGCAAGCCGGTAGCCGACGTGGTCGAGTTGGCGTGGGAGGCAACCGGCTATATGCACGATCTCGCTTCAGAGCGGTCATTCGAGTCGCTGTCGCGTCAGGAGAACCTGCGTGAGCTCGCCGGGGTTGCGCGTGAGTACGATGCAAGCGCCGAGGATCCGAGCCTGACGGACTTTCTGGAACAGATAGCTCTCATTACCGACACGGACTGGGTTGAAGGGACCGAGGCCGGCGTCACGCTCATGACGCTGCACAACGCCAAGGGACTCGAGTTTCCCGTGGTGTTCATCGTCGGCATGGAGGAAGGCGTTTTTCCTCACCTGCGCTCGCTCGGCGACCCTGATCAACTCGAGGAGGAGCGCCGGCTCTGCTATGTGGGGATAACGCGCGCTCGCCAGCGTCTCTACCTTACGAATGCATGGGCGCGCAGCCTCTGGGGTGGCGTGACCTACAATCCCCAGTCCCGCTTTCTGGCCGAGATTCCGGACGAGCTCGTCAGTATCTCGCGCAGAAATGAAGGGCGTCGCGGGGTTGAGCGCGACACGTCGGGGTTCACTGTGGGCCAGGAGGTCGAGCATGCGCGCTGGGGGCGGGGCGTCATCATCGAGATCGCGCGATCAGGGGTGGGCATGGAAGCAACCGTGCACTTCTCGACGGAAGGGGACAAGCGCCTCGACCTCAGCCTTGCGCCGCTGAAGCTGGTGCCCTAGCGCCCCGGAGCAACCCACCGACGCATTTGCTCTCGATGCAGGCGTTACTTTGCACTCGGGGAATTGGTTACGGGTGTGCGGCAGTTGCGAAAAGTGTGGTTACCTGCACCCTCGGCACCGAATGGAGGACTTATGAACTTCACGGCTCATGATACCAACCTGATTCAGCTGAGTCGTTTCGGCTTTGTCAACTCCTACCTCGTACGGGAGGACGATGGTTTCACCCTTGTCGACACCATGACGCCCGGCAGCGCCAAAGGGGTGTTGAACGCCGCACTACGGGCCGGCGCGCCGGTGCGCCGGATCCTCTTGACCCACGCGCACGGTGACCACGTCGGCTCGCTGGATGCGTTGCACGAGCGGCTCGGGCCCGAGGTCGAAATTGCGATCACGGAGCGGGACGCGCGTTTCCTTGCAGGAGACAAGTCGCTTGATCCGGGCGAGCCGCAATCCAAGCTCAGGGGCTCGTATCCAAAGTGCTCTACACGGCCGGCGCGCCGGCTCGGCCTCGAAGACCGCATTGGCTCGTTGGAGGTCGTCGCCTCGCCGGGCCACACCCCAGGGCACATCTCGTTATGGGATCCTCGCGCCGGCACCCTGATAGCCGGCG
>JACDCD010000024.1 GCA_013694625.1 Actinomycetota bacterium
GCCGCGGGGAGGGCGGCGGCCAAACTGGCCGGCGCGGGGGCGGCGCGCGGGGGCGGGGACGAGCGGTGAACGAGACCGCCGCCGGCGACCGGCGGAACGGGGTCGCCGAGCTTCGCAGCAGAGTCGGGGCCGAGGTGGGAAAGGTCGTGCTCGGACAGGGCCCGGCCCTCGATCTGATGCTTGCCGCCCTCATGGTCTCGGGGCACGTGTTGCTCGAGGGCGTTCCCGGAGTGGCCAAGACGCTGCTGGCCAACGCGGCAGCGCGCGCCCTGGACGTCGAGTTCCGGCGCCTCCAGTTCACCCCCGACATGCTCCCTTCGGATGTGACCGGGACGATGACGCTGCGTCCCGGCGGGGCGGGCGAGCTTGCCTTCCGTCCGGGCCCGGTGTTCGCCTCCGTGGTTCTGGCGGACGAGATCAACCGCACGCCCCCCAAGACCCAGGCGGCCCTGCTCGAGGCCATGCAGGAGCGGCAGGTGACGATCGAAGGGATCCCCCACCCGTTGCCCGATCCCTTCCTGGTGGTCGCGACCCAGAACCCCATCGAGTACGAGGGCACCTATCCGCTTCCGGAGGCGCAACTGGATCGCTTCCTGGTCAAGGTCGACATCGGCTACCCGTCCGAGGACGACGAGGTCCGTATGCTGCGGCTCGCGCACCAGGGGGTCACTTCGGCGGCCCTGGACGACGTCGCCCGGGTGGCCGGGCCCGAGGACGTCCGGGCGGCGCGCGCCGAGGTTGGCGCCACCACCGTGGCCGACCCCGTGGCGGCCTACATCGCAGGCCTGGTCCGGGTCACCCGCACCCTCCCGAGTGTCGCCCTCGGCGCGAGCCCGCGCGCATCGGTCCATCTGCTCGCCGCGTCGAAGGCCGCCGCGCGTCTGGCGGGGCGCAGCTTCGTCACCCCCGACGACGTCACCTCGATGGCCCCTCCGGTTCTCCGGCACCGGCTGATCATGAGGCCGGAGGCGGAGCTCGAGGGCTACGGTCCGGACGATGCCATCGCCACCGCCCTGGCCTCCGTCCCCGTCCCCCGGTAACCGTGGCCCCCACCACTCGTACCGCCGGGCTCCTTGCGGCTGCGGCACTCGGGGCGCTCGTCGTGCCGCCTGCGCTGGCCGCGCTGATCGCGCTGGGGCTGCTGGCGGCTGCCGCTGCCGATGCCTGGACCGTGCGCCTGCCCCCGGCCCTGGATCTCAACCGCCACGCCGCGCTGTCGCGCGGCGTGGGCGCAACCTTCACCTGCACGCAGCGCATTCCGGCCCTCGGCAGGAGCCGCCTGCGCCAGCCGCTGCCCCCCGGCATCACGTTGACCCCGTCCGAAGGCTACGACCAGATCGTTGGCACCATCGTCGCGCGTCGCCGGGGTCGCCACACTCTTCCCAGCCTGGCCATCCAGCGCGACGGGCCGCTCCGGCTCGGCAGTTGGTACCACCGCGCCGGCGGGGCCGAGGAAATCCTCGTCTTCCCCGACCTCCCGGCCGCCCGCCGCCTCGCCATCGCCGTGCGCAGGGGCCGCTTTGCCCAGCAGGGCCGAATAGCGCGGGGACCCCTCGGCCTCGGGACCGATTTCGAATCGATACGCGACTACCTGCCCGACGACGACATCCGGAGCGTCAACTGGAGCGCGAGCGCGCGCCTGGGACGCCCGATGAGCAATCGCTACCGGATCGAGTCGGACCGGGACATCGTCTGCGTGGTCGACTGCGGCCGCTTGATGGCCGCGCCTTCCGGGAGCGACTCCACCCTGCACACCCGCCTCGACACCGCGATAGACGCGGTTGCGGCGGTTGCGCTCGTGGCGGACGAGGCGGGGGATCGCTGCGGAGCCCTGGCCTTCGATGCGACCGTCCGCCGGGCCCTTCGCCCGCGCCGCAACGGAGGGGATGCGGTGGTGCGGGCGCTCTTCGATCTCGAACCCGCCCCGGTCGACAGCGATTACGGGCTCGCTTTCCGAAGCCTGGGCGAGGCCAAACGCGCCCTGGTGATCGTCTTCACCGACGTGATCGAACCCGTGGCGGCACGGCCTCTCGTCGACGCCCTTGGGCCTCTGGCGCGCAAGCATGCGGTGGTGGTGGCGATCGCAGCCGACACGAACCTGGCCGATCGAGCGGTGCGCCCGCCAGGCTCGCCACTCGATGTCTACCGGGCGGCCGCTGCGGTCACGGCACTGGAGGAACGGAAGGAGGTCTCGGTCCGGCTACGCTCCGCCGGAGCCGAGGTGGTCGAGGCGCCGCCTGGAGCCCTCGGCGAGGCCAGCGTGGCCGCCTACCTGAAAGCCAAGGCGAGGGCGCGCCTCTAGTTCTGGCGGGTGGGCGCTATCACCGGTCCATGTCCGTAGCGGGCCCGCCCCCCGCCGGACGTCCCCGCCACCATGCGAGCCCCCAGAAGAAGGCGCCCAGGGACAGACCGATAACCAGGGCCGGCCCGAGCCCCAGTCCGGCGGGGGTGATGAAACCCTCCACGATTCCGGCGAGCACCAGCCAGGGCAGCGTGCCCAGGAGCATGAGCACCGCAGGGCGTGCCTCTGCGACGAGAGCGTCAACCCGCCGCCGGCGGCCCGGGCGCAGGGGGGCCCATCCGAGGCGGAGGCCGGCGGCCGCACACACCGCGATGCAGGAGAGCTCCAGCACGCCGTGAGGGCTTATCAGCTCGACCAGGACCAAACCATTCCCGGCGCCGAAGGCGAGGCCGGTCACCGTGCCCAGCAGCATTCCGTTGGTGACCAGCACGAAAGCCGTGCCGAGCCCCGCCGCAATTCCCCCGGCGAAGGCCACGAGCGAGACCCTGATGTTGTTGACGAAGATCGTGCTCGAGAGAGCGGTCTGCTCACCGGGGCTCAGTCCCAGGGAGACGCCGGGCGTCCTGGGCTCGGTCACCGAGCGGTAGGCCGCCGGCACCAAGCCGCCGGCAGCGCCGGGATCATCCAGCGCCCACACCGCGGTCAGCAGAGCAGGCGCCAGCAGCAGCGCCCAGGCGACCAGCAGGAACATCGGCCTCCCGGTCAGGAGTCGCCAGTAGTCACGTCCGAAGAAAGTCAGCGGTGATCCGTCCCGGTCGCTCTCGCTGTTGTAGACGAGGACCCTGGCCTCGGCGACGAGATCCTGCAGATCGGCGGACTCGGGCCTCACCGGCCACGCGCGCCGAAGGTGGGCGAGATCGGCGGCGGCCGCCCGGTAGAGCTCGCCGAGGCGGCGGACTCCGCTGGGCCCGAGACGTTCGGGGCGCCCGCCTGCGGACCCCACCAGAGACCTCAGCTCGGCCCACGACGGCTCTCGTTCGCTCAGGAACCGGTCTAGTTTCATCGTGTGGACTTCGAGGATCGCATCTCCATCGCTACACCGGAAGGCGTCGACATCGAGCTCGATCTCGCAGGCGCCGGGTCACGCATGGCGGCCGGGCTCATCGATGTTGCGATTCAAGGGACCATCCTCCTCGCCCTGGGGGTGTTGACCCTGGGCCGCGAGACGGTGGGAGTCGCGATCTTCACAGTGGCAGCCTTCGGGGTCATCTTCGTCTATCCCCTGTTCTTCGAGACCCTCATGTCGGGACGCACACCCGGCAAGCGCCTCACCGGCCTGAGGGTGATCCGGATGGGAGGACGTCCCGTGGGCTTCGTAGCCAGCGCGGTCCGCAACGTCGTACGCCTGGCGGACTGGTTGCCGGCCGGTTACGGCATCGGCATCGTCGCCATTATCGCAAGCCCTCGGGATCAGCGCCTGGGCGACCTTGCCGCAGGCACGGTGGTGGTCCGGGAACGAAGCTCCCGGAGGGCGAGGCGTTCGATCGTAGAAGCCCGCGATGGCGTCCTCGGCGCAGGCCTGGACGGGGCCGGGCGCGACCCCTCGGGGGGTTCTCCCCCAGGGTCGGGTTGGGATGTGGGGGCGGTCACCCCCCGGGAGGTGGCGACCGTGCGGCGCTTCATGATGCGGCGGGGCGACCTGAACCCGAAGGCGCGCCTCGAGCTCGCCGAAGAGCTTGTCCAACGGCTTCAGGCCAAGGTTGCGGGCGCGCCCGAAGGTCTTCCGCCGGAGATCTTCCTGGAGAAGCTTCTGCAGGCGAAGGAAAGACTCCTCTGACGACGGGCCCGAGCCAACCTCCCCCGCCCCAGGGCGGCCTCAGATGATGGCCGGTCTCTGAGCCCTGCCCGCAGGTCGACGGGAGAAGGTCCGATCGCCACACTCCACCCGGCTACGGATTGCGGCTGCGGTGGTACGCGAGGGACATCAGAACCGCCGCCAGCACCTCTGCCCCTATCGAGACGAACAACAGGGTCTGATCCGTTGTCGTCCACCCAAGCACGAGGGCCGCGCCTCCACCGATGATGCCGAACAGTGACGTCGCCATCAGCCAGGTCATCGCACCCCTCCACCGGCCCTCCGGCAGCTCACAGACGCTGGTCTGGCCCATCCTCTTCCCGGGGAGCATCGGGGGCAGCGTCCGTGGCGCCGGCGTCCCGTGGGACGATCCGCACCCCTTCGTCCTCGGCCTCGAGGTTGATGGTCTGCTCATCGTCGGCGCCCGATCCTTCGGGCCCGATCATGGGCCTCAGCGCTGCGGCTCCTTCGTCGCGACCGAACAGATTGCGCAGGGTGCGGCGGTAATGGCCCTCTTCCGGGTGGGCCTCGGCTCCCTCCGAGGTCGCCGCCTCGTCACCGGGTGTGGGGCTCAGTCCCGCGTAGGGGGCCACCTGCGCACCGCCGCCGGCTCGACCCACCGCCTGGGGCGGGGCCTGAACTGCGCCACCGCGGAGGACTTTTCTCTCAGCGAGCACGCTGAGGGCCTCGAGCTGCTGCTCGAGGAACGTTTTCAGCCGCAGCCTCAGTTCGCCTTCGTAGGCCTCCAGACGCTCTATCGTCCCGTCCAGGTCGCGTCGCTTCTGCTCGGTCGCCTTATCCGCCGCGTCCATGGAGCTCTGTATCTCGGCATCGGAGATCCGTTTGCGCTCCTCCATTTCGCCGCCGAGCCGTCCGGCTCTCTCCTCCGCCTCGGCGACGATCACATCCGCCTTCGCCTGGGCGCTGGCGATGGCCTCCTCGGCCGCTCGCTGCGCGCTCACCAGCGTCTTCTTGAGCATCTCTTCGGTGTCGCGCGCCGTCGCCACCGCCTGCCCCAGATCGTGATTGCGCTCCTTCAGTGCGGCATTCTCCCTCAGGGCCCGATCCAGCGCTTCAGAGATCTGATCGAGGAAGTCATCGACCTCCTCCTGCCGGTAGCCCCTCCACGCATCGTGGAACTGCTTCTCCTGAATCTCTTGCGCGGTTAGGTCCATGGCCTGCAGTATCGCGAACAATTGACCGAAGTGGGAAACACCATCAATAGAGCGCGTCCGCTAGCAACCAAGAAGCCCCTGGGCGATTCGGATCGCAATGAAGATAATGATGGGGGAAAGATCGAGTCCCCCGGCGGAAGGGATGTAGCGGCGGAGGAAACCCATGACGGGTTCGGTGAGGTCGTAGACGACACGGATCACGGGGGCAAGCGCCTCGGGGGGTGTCCAGCCGAACACCTGCGTCCAGGACAGGATGATCCTCACCAGCAGCACAAACGAGTACACACTCAGGGCTACACAGAGGATCTGCACAGGAAGAATCTACGCCTGGTTGTAGAAACCGCGCTCTTCGAGGAAGCGCCGTCGCTCCTCGGCAGAGACCTGCACCCCGTTGGGCGTAATCAGAAAAACCTTGTCGGCCACGGGCTGCAGTGAGCCGTTCAGGCCGTAGGCGAGCCCGCTTGCGAAATCCACCAGCCGGCGCGATAGATCCGAGTCCGCGGCCTGGAGGTTCATCAACACGGAAAAGCCTTCGCGGAACTTGTCGCCGACCTCTTGTGCATCGTTGAACGAGTACGGATGCACGAGGTGGAACTTTGCCGCCGGAGTGGGCGGCATGACGCGCACGACCGCTCCCTTGCCCGATGGGGACTGATTGTCGGCGATCCTCCTGACGCTCCCAGACCGGCGCGCCGAACCTGCTTCGATCTCGGTTCCCGGGTCGTCGTATTCTTCGTCTTCATCCTGGGCAAGGCCGAGATAGATCAGCGTTTTGGTCCACAGGGTTGGCATGCCGCTAAGAATAGCCAATCGGGCGCCGAAAAGGCGGGTTATTGCGCCTTTCTTGGCGAGCCGGATCAATCATGGCCTGCGGCCCGCCGGATCGCCGGGCGCTTCGTGGGCCAAGTCACGACGCATCCGCCGGACTTGCGCACTTTGAGCAGGCGAAGCATCAGTTCCGCGCCCCGAATACCGCCTCGCCGACCCGCACCATCGTTGCCCCCTCCTGTACTGCGATCTCGAAGTCGCGGCTCATGCCCATCGACAGCTCGGGTGCTCCGGCCCAACGATCCGCAAGCATCGCCCCCAGCCCTGCGAGCTTCTTGAACCACGGGCGCGAGGACTCGGGATCGCGCCCGAACGGCGGCAGCGTCATGAGGCCCCGCAGCTCGATTCCCTCGAGAGCGGCGACGCGCTCTGCGAAGCCCATCACCTCGTCCGGGTCGACGCCGTGCTTGGCCGGCTCGCGTGCGACGTTCACCTGTACGAGCACCGGTTGGGACACCCCCGACCGCTCGGCGCGTCGTGAGATGGCCTCGGCGATGGCGATGCGGTCGACCGAGTGAACCAACGCTACCTTGCCCACGACCAGGCTTGCTTTGTTCGTCTGCAGCGCCCCGACGAAGTGCCACGTCCCGACGTTCCCCACGACCGACAGCTTGTGGGTGAGCTCCTGCGCCCTGTTCTCTCCGAAGTCGGAGATGCCGGCTTCGGCCGCCGCCCGCACGGCCTCCGGGGGCCACGACTTGGAGACGGCGATGAGCCGCACGCCGGAGGCGTCCCGGCCTGTGGACGCAGCGGCCCGTTCGATCCGCCCCCGCACCTCGGCAATCCGGTCCGGGATCGTCACAGGGGTGAGATGAAAGCGCCGTGGCGGCCCGTGATGCCGTCCCGGCGGTAGGAGAAGAAGTTGTCCCCACAGGCGGTGCACTCGTCAAGGGAGGCGACGGCGGGGACGCCGGCGGTGCGAAGCTCGGCCACGGCGGCGCGCCGCGGGTCGACGTGTGAAGAATCGGCCACCGGTAACCCCCGCCGGTTCCACGCCTGGACGACATCATCACCAACCTCGTAGCAACACGCTCCGATCGCGGGCCCCACCCAGGCCGCCCTCACCGGTTCGACCGCCCTCACGCCGCGCTCGATGATGCCCCCGGCCAAGCCGCGCCATCCCGCGTGCACGAGCGCAACGCCCCCTGCGCCGGCGATCGCCACCGCGGCACAGTCGGCGCTGAGGATGCCGAGCACGACGCCTGCCTGGTCGGTCACGAGCCCGTCGGCCTCACCCACCATCCCGCCGGCGTCGGGGGCCGCCCGCCTGAGCTCGACCCCGTGCACCTGGCGCGTGAGCGCGAGCCGTTCAACGTCAAAACCCGCTGCCTGTGCGACGAAGGCGCGGTTGGCGCCAACCGCTTCGGGGCTGTCACCGGCGCGCCCGCCGAGGTTCAGCGAATGGAATGGCGCCCGGCTCACCCCCCCATGTCGTTCGCTGAACGCGACCAGCACACCTGCCTGGAGGGCGCCGGGGTCGATCCACACCCGCAGCCCCCCACTGCTTCTGCGCTCGAGGCTGGGAGATGGCATCGCCGTCAGCGTACGGCGCGCATGAGGTCCCGACGCGCCGATTCGCAGTGCGCCGGTGCCGGGTGGGTGAGGGTTGTGAAGAATCCACATTCGGCACCCACCCGGCCTCGTGCTCCTTAGTGCCTGCGCATGAACTCCGGAACCTCGAGGTCGTCGTCTTCGAACACCAGCGCTTTGCGGCCTTGACCGACGGCCACCGGGCGCGGTTCGGGCGCCACGGTCAGCTCGTCCTCGGCGCGCGTCTGAGGCTCGGGTGCCTGCTTCTCAGCCCGATCGAACCCTGCGGCGATAACCGTGACCCGCACCTCATCACCGAGTGTGTCGTCGACCACCGCACCGAAGATGATGTTCGCGTCGGCGTGGGCAGCTTGCGAGATTGCCTTGGCCGCTTCGTTCACCTCGAAGAGACCGAGGCCCGATCCGCCGGCGATATTGATCAGCACACCGCGCGCTCCCTCGATCGACGCCTCGAGCAAAGGGGACGAGACCGCGGCCCGCGCCGCTTCCACCGAGCGGTTGTCGCCGCGCGCCTGTCCGATGCCCATGAGCGACGAGCCGGCGTCCGTCATCACCGCTTTGACGTCGGCGAAGTCGAGGTTGATCAACCCGGGGGTCGTTATCAACTCGGTGATGCCCTGAACTCCTTGCAACAGCACCTCATCGGCCATACGGAACGCCTCCAGCACCGAGGTCGTCGCGTCCCCGACGTCGAGCAGGCGGTCGTTGGGTATGACAATCAGCGTGTCGACCTTGTCCTTGAGGTTCGCAATCCCCTGCTCGGCCTTGACCGCACGCTGCCGCCCTTCGAACGCAAACGGCCGGGTGACCACGCCGATGGTCAGGGCCCCGACCGACTTCGCAATCTCGGCAATGACCGGGGCGCCACCAGTCCCCGTGCCGCCACCCTTGCCGGCGGTGATGAAGACCATGTCGGCGCCCTTGAGAATCTGCTCGATCTCGTCCTTGTGCTCTTCGGCGGCAAGCCGTCCAATCTCGGGATCTGCTCCGGCGCCCAAGCCGCGCGTCAGGTTGCGACCGATGTCCAGCTTCACGTCGGCGTCCGACATCAGCAGCGATTGGGCGTCGGTGTTTGCGGAGATGAACTCGACGCCGTTCAACCCGACCTCGATCATCCGGTTCACGGCGTTCACTCCACCCCCGCCGATCCCGACGACCTTGATCACCGCCAAATAATTCTGGGGACCTGTCGTCATCTCAGTCTCCTTCCAATAGATCAATGACCACTTGAAGGTTTGTTGATCTCCCCCCAACCACAGCATCTTTGCTGCTCACGCCCAACGGAAAGCTTGAACTTAAACTTTAGCCTTAAGGTTGATTGGGCTATAGCGTTAGTTGAGGAATATATAGATTCCCTTTCGGGGGCGTCAAGGACATTCGCTATCATGCCGTGAGTTTTCGTCGCCGTTCTCCCTGGGCGGTGCAGGTTCAGCTTCGCAGCAGGCGCAGGCAACCCCCTGATGCCCTTGGTGGGGGACGGTCCTCAGTGCTGTGGAGGTCAGGGCGAGACGGCGGGGCTGGTCGGTACCCGTACGTCGATGTAAGCCGCAGTTCGCCCCTCTTGACTGAGACGCCGTGACACCGCTCGCAGCACCTTTTGCTTTGCTTCCAAGCGCGTGGCCGAGCCCAGTCGCACCACGGTTGAGTCCTCGAGCGTGAGGCTGATTCTTTCGGGTGTGGGCGCAACTACGGCGATCACGGATTGCCTGAGGCCGCCATCGAGTGCGCGCCATACCTTGAGCGCGCCGGTTCCCTCCGGGCCGTCGATGACGTCCCCGACCTCCAGGCCGGCATCCCCCCAGCCGCTAATCACGGGCAAATCATCATCGTTCTGAGCGCTCAGGACATGTCCCTGAGCATCAATGGTCCAGTTGATGCCTCCCAAGGCAGTCACCAGTGCCGGCTCCCTCTCGGCCACTCGAACCCTCACGGTGCCGGGCAATAGCCGCTCCACCTCTGCGGATCTGACCCATGGAAGCCGTTCGATGCGACGGCCGACCTCCGAGGTCGCCAAGAGCAGCAGGTTGTCGGCGTCACTCAACGCGCTCGCCGCTATGACCGCCTGAGGCTCGGTGTGCTCTGCACCCACGACTTCCACGGCACGCACTTGGAGCAGCGGTGAGAAGAATGCCGCCCACACGCCAGCACCCAGGATCACCAGCGCAACGAAGCACAGCCACAGTCGTCTCTTGCGTGAGCGCGCCACCGCACTGCGTCTGCGGCTTATGCGCGGGTGGGTTCTGCTCCTGGTCGTGGTGCTCAAGCCGGATCCTGCTGCTTGAAGGCACCCACGAAACGGATTTCGGGCTCGAGGTCCACACCCGATGCCGCATGCACGGCCGCATGCACGTGCTCGACGAGGTCACGGACATCTTGCGCACGCGCCCCGGGCCCGGCAACGAAGAAGTTGGCATGAAGCGAAGAAACGGCTGCGCCTCCCTGTCTGTGCCCCTTTAGGCCGGCCGCCTCGATGAGGCGTCCCGCGCTGTCGCCGGACGGGTTCCTGAATACGCTGCCTGCGTTCTGGGCGGCGCCCGGTTGGGTCGAGGCACGGTGGCGCCTGTATTCGTTCATACGTTTCCTTATAGCAGCGGTGTCTCCCCGCGCAAGCAGGAAGTCTGCGTCGACCACGAGATCGTGCTCGCTCAAGTTCGATTTCCGGTAAGCAAACCCCAGCTCTGTTCGGCTGCGCTCTTCCACCACCAAGCGGTCGAGGCTGAAAACCCGCACCCCCGCCACACACTCCGCAATCTCGCGCCCGTAGGCGCCGGCGTTCATCCGCAACCCCCCGCCGACACTTCCGGGTATCGCAACTGCAAACTCCATTCCTCCGAGTCCCCGGCGCGCCGCCCAGTTGGCGAGCTGGGGTAATGCGGTGGCCGCCCCCGCCGTCACCCCAGGGGGTGCTTCCTCCGGGTCGCCGGGCCCCCGGGGGGCCCATGGCTCGATCCAGGCAGCCCGGGCCCCCAGTCTGATCACCACCCCGGGGATTCCGTCATCCGAGACGACCAGGTTCGATCCCCGGCCCAGCGGCAACACCGGAACCGCGCCCGCTTCGAGCCCCACGGCGCACAGCGCGGCCCCGAGGAGCTCGAGGTCGTGGGCGCCGGCGGGCTCCACGTAGAGCGCCGCAGGGCCGCCCAGACGATAGGTCGTCAGAGGCGCCAGCGGCCACCTGCGCCCGACGCGCCCGGCGATCGAGCCCGACAGAGACTCGGCGACGCGATCCAAGGCGGCGTCGAGGTTCATGCGGGACGAGAGCGACGGGCGACGCGCCGCGGGCTCCCATCTGCGCCGCCCCCCGGTCCCCCCCTCGCGGGCGACGCGCCCCGCCCTCGGCTCACTCCCCCGCCCGAAGCCGGTCCAGCATGGCGTCACCCACCAGAGTTACATCGCCCGCACCCAGTGTCAGCAGGAGATCCCCGGCGCGCACAAAACCGGTGAGGTACCCCAGCAGCTCAGCGCGGTGGGGCAGATAGGCGACGGGCCGGCCCGGGTAGCACACACAGGCCGCGTCCGACACGAGCTTGCCGCTGACTCCGGGGACCGGCTGTTCGCGCGCTCCGTACACGTCGGTGATCACTATCACGTCGGCGCCCTCGAAAGCGGCGCCGAATTCATGCGCAAAGGCGGCAGTACGCGAATACAGGTGTGGTTGAAAGACCGCTACCAGACGTTGCCACCCCCCCAGCCGAGCCGCCGCCATGCTCGCCCTGACCTCGGTTGGGTGATGTGCATACTCATCGACCACGGTGACGCCGTGCGCCCGTCCGCGCAACTGGAAGCGACGCTCGACGCCGCCGTAGCGCGACAGTCCCTGCGCCGCAGCCTCCAGGGATATCCCCATCTGCATGCACGCCGCAGCCGCAGCCAGTGCGTTCGCAACGTTGTGCATACCCGGCACGCACAGAGTTGTCTCCGCCACTCCCGACACTGTTCGCAAGCTGAACCTCGTCCCCCAAGGATCAGGCACGGAGATGTTCTCGGCACGAACATCACCGCCCTCACCGAAGGTGACGACCCTTCGCCCGGCCGCGGCGGCCGCGGCGCGCAGCGGTAAGTCTTGCGCGGGCAGAACGACCGCGCCGTCCCGGGGTGTGCGCAAGATGAAAGACTCGAACGCCTCTTCGATGGCTTCCAGCGAAGTCCAGTGGTCGAGGTGATCGGCCTCGACGTTAGTGACGACTGCGACCGTCGGTGACAGCAACAGAAAGGAACCGTCGCTCTCGTCGGATTCGGCAACAACGAGATCATCGCTCCCCGATTTCGCGTTCGAGCCGGCGTCGTTGAGTGCGCCACCCACGAGATAGGTGGGATCCAAGCCGGCAGCGCGCATTATCGAGATCGCCATGGAAGTTGTCGTGGTCTTTCCATGCGTTCCCGAGACAACCAGGGAGGGATGCTCTTCGAGCAGCGCCGCCAGCGCTTCCCCGCGCGTCATTAGCATTACCCCAAGCTCTCCGGCTCTGGTCCGCTCCACATTGCGTTTAGGTATTGCAGAGGAGAAGATCACAGCGTCTGCGCCGTTGACATTGACCGCAGCATGACCGAAAGAGATGCGCGCTCCCATCGCCTCGAGCATGGTGGCGGTACGCGAACGCTTCAGGTCTGAGCCGGTCACGAGTACCCCCCGCTCCATCAGCACCTTGGCGAGAGCCGACATCCCCGCTCCGCCTATGCCGATGAAATGCACGCGCGCAGCCTCGATGAGCTTCATCGCGCGCTCTCAGCAACGAGACGCGCCAACCGGCGGGCCGCGTCGGGGTGTCCGAGGTGCGCCGATTCGATACCCATCGATAGGAGTGCTGCCCTGTCGGTGAACAGCCGTTCGACCTCCGCAGCGACGCGCTCGGTTGTGGTCTCGGCGTCTGGGAGCATGGCTGCCGCGCCGGCATCCTCCAGCACGCGCGCATGGCGCTCTTGTTGACGATCTCGATGGTGCGGGTAGGGAACGATGATCGAGGGCAGGCCAACCGCAGTGAGCTCGGCTACAGTGCTCGCCCCTCCGCGGCACAACGCCAGATCGGCAACGGCGTAGGCCTCGAGCATCCCGTCGAGGTAGTCGATCACCCGGTAGATGAGCCCCCCCGGGGAGATGGCGTGCTGCTCGACCTGCGCCTTGACGGCCCCGTACGCTCCGCTTCCCGCAATGTGCACCACCTGGCGATCGGTTGCCCCCTTCCACAACCGGGCGAGTCCAGCAGCCGCTTCGTTGACGCACCGGGCTCCCTGGCTCCCGCCGAAGACCAGCAGGGTCATCCGGGCCGGATCCAGGTTCCATCGCCCGATCGCCCGCGTTCGCACCGCCGTCGCGTCGAAGCCCACAAGCTCGTCGGTGACGGGGTTGCCGGTCATCACGGCGCGCCGGCCCGCCTGACGCAGGGTTTCCATCCACGACACCGCCACCGCCCGGGCCCACGGCCGTGCAAACTTGTTGGCGAGCCCAAGCACTATGTTCTGCTCGTGAAGCACGACCGGCCGCCGCAGGCTGCGCGCCGCGATGCATACCGGAAGGCTCACGTAACCACCCATGCCCACCACGATGTCTGCGGAGGAATCCGTGAGCGCCGCACGCGCCTGCATGATGGCACGACCTGCGCGCGCCCCCGTTGCAGGCAAGGTCATCGGCTTCGCACGGTCGAAGCCGATGACATCGATTGTGCTTAGACTGAAGCCGGCCCCCGGTACGAGAGTCGCCTCGGCTCCGATTGCCGTTCCGATAAACGAGACTGCATGCGCCGAATGTTCCATCTGAAGCGCACGCGCCAGTGCAATCGCCGGATTCACGTGGCCCGCCGTGCCGCCTCCGGCAATTGCGACCTTCACCTGTGCGCCCGGTGAGCTCCCTGCGCGCCCGAGCTACGCCCGGCATCGGATGCGGTCCGGACACGGCGCGCTCGCTCGTGTCCTTTGTCGAAGAACCCGGAGACCGCAGTCCGGACCTCCGCGATCGGGGCCCGGTTCACGTTCGGGCGCGTCGAAGCCCTCTTGGGCAGCGGCTTGGCATGCCGAGCGATGCTCGTGAGAATCCCCAACGCGGCCATGGACACAACCAACGAGGTGCCCCCGAACGAAACCAGAGGCAGGGGGACGCCGGTGATCGGCAGGGTGGCGGTAACGGCTCCTATGTTCACCAGAGCCTGAAACCCTATCCAAATCGTGATGCCGCTTGCCACCATCATACCGAAGCGGTCACACGACCGGCGGGCTGTGCGAACCCCGAGATAGGTGAGAAACGCGAACAGCCCGAGGACCATCAACGTTCCGAACAGACCCATCTCCTCTCCGAGGATTGCGTAGATGAAGTCCGTATGCGCGTTGGGAATGTAGGACCACTTTTGGCGGCTGGCTCCGAGTCCGACGCCGAACCATCCACCCGAGCCCATCGCTATCAGCGATTGAATCGCCTGGTATCCGGTGTTCAGCGGATCCGCCCATGGGTCCTGGAAGGCCAGGATGCGCGCTCTCCGGTAGTCCTCACTGAACGCCATGACTCCACCAACTGCGAGGGCGACCGCCCCTATCGGGATGAGTTGAAGCGCCGGAGCGCCGGCCACGAACAACATGCAGAGACAGATTGCACCCAGAAGTACCGTGGTGCCGAGATCTGGCTGCAGCATCACCAGCAAGGTCAACAGTCCGATGGCGGGCATGAGTGGGATGAGCGTGTGCGAGAATTTGCCGAGGCTGCGCTCTGGTTTGCGCGACAGGATGTCGGCCGCGAAGAGGATGAGCGCCAGCTTCGCCAGCTCGGACGGCTGGAAGGAGAACGGACCAAGATCAAGCCACCTGACGCTCCCGCCTTTCAGCGCGCCCACTCCCGGAAGGAGGACTGCGACCAGGAGCGCCACGACGAATAGGTAGGCGCCGTACCCCCAGCCCTTGAGGCGCCTGTAGTCCATCGAAGCGAAGACCATGAACCCGATGGTGCCGACGGCCGCCCACAGGAGCTGCCGCTTGAAGAAATAGAAAGACGTTCCGTATGCCGTATAGGACACCACGGAGCTGGCGGACAAGATCATCACCAGCCCCAGGACAACGAGCGCACCGGCCGTTATGCCCAGAAGGACTGCCGGGTTGCCAGACGAGCCTCGCGGCCTCTGTTCAGCCATTTCCCCTGCCTTGATTCGTATTGTTCGGATCGTTGCCGAGTGATGCCCGAACCGCTTGCGAAAAATGCTCGCCGCGCCGGGCGTAGCCCTCGTACATGTCCAGACTGGCACAGCCCGGTGACAAGAGCACGGATCCTGGTGACCTTGCCAGCTCTTTCGCCAGCCGGACAGCGTGAATCATGTCTGGCGCCTGCTCGACCGGGATCAGGCCATCGAAGGTTCGGACAATCTCGGGCGCAGCCTCGCCCATTGCAATCACCGCAATCACCGGAGGGACGGTGTGCGCGAGGACCGAGAGGTCGATGCCTTTGCTGCGCCCGCCTGCAATGAGCACGACGTTGACCAGCCCCTTGACCGCGGTGAGAGTCGCGTGCGGATTCGTGGCCTTGGAGTCATCGATGTAGGTGACTCCGTCCTGCTCTGCGATCACCTCGAGGCGATGGGGAGGAGCACGGAAACCCTTGGTCGCCCGGACAACCGCGCCGGGCTCCACACCGTAAGCCAGAGCCGCTCCCGCGGCGGCAACCGCGTCCTCCAGCCCGGCGCGCCCGGGAAGGGGAATGTCATCACATCTGAAGATCATCCGGCCCCGCCACCACACCCCGCCGGCGTCGACGCCGATGCCGTTCTCGGGAGCCGAGTCGGCAGAGAACGGGAGCACGCGGGCGGGGGCGCGCCGGGCGATGTCCATGGCCGCGTCGTCCGCGAGATTGGGGAGGTAGAAATCCTCGGGTTGCTGGTTGGCGACGATTCTTTCTTTGGCCGCCGCGTACTGCTTGAACGATCCATGCCAGTCGGTGTGATCCTCGGCCACATTGAGCACGACGGCGACGCGCGGGCGAAAACGATCGATCGAAGCGAGCTGGAAGCTGGAGACCTCGGCCGCCACCGCACCGTTCTCGGGCAAGGTGCAGACCGCCTCGACCAGCGGCCGGCCGATGTTGCCTGCGGCGGTCGACGGGATGCCGCCCTCATCGAGCATCGCTGCAAGCAGGCTGATGGTGGTTGTCTTGCCGTTGGTTCCCGTAACTGCGAGGAAATCGCAGCGGGCAAGCCTGTAGGCGAGCTCGATCTCGCTCCACACCTCCGTCCCCTTCAACCCGAGCGCGCTCGCCACCGCGCTGTGAGGTGCTATCCCCGGGCTCATGATCGCTAGATCGGCGTCCAACCTGGTGAGGTCGTGGCCTCCGAGCTCGACCTCTGCGCCCGCATCCCTCAGCGCCTTCGCCCGGGTCTCCGCAAGCGCATCGGCGCCCGCTTCGGTGACCCGCACCACGGCCCCCAGAGCAAGCAGGGCGTGCGCCGCAGCGTAACCACTGGTCCCGAGCCCCACAACGAGGACCCGCCGGTCGGCCCACCGATCCCCGCCGGGCTCGCTCACAGCTCGCCTCCCTTGGAGAGGAAATCGGCGTAGAACAACCCCAGCCCGAAGGCAACCGAGAGACCGGACAAGACCCAGAAGCGAACGATCACGGTGAACTCGGGCCATCCGTCGAGCTCGAAATGATGGTGTATCGGCGCCATCAGGAAGATTCGCCTGCCGGTCCTCTTGAACACCAGCACCTGCATGATGACTGAGGCTGTCTCGATGACGTAAAGACCGCCCATGATGATCAACATGAGCTGCGTATTGAGCAGGATCGCGAACACCGCCATCGAACCGCCGAGCATCAACGAGCCCGTGTCACCCATGAAGATTTTTGCGGGAGCTGTATTCCACCACAGGAAGCCGGCACAGGCGCCGAACATGGCCGCCGCGACTATGGCGACGTCAAAGGGGTCGGAGCCCGCTGCCCTGAGATCGTAGAAGACTTCGTGGCGGAACTGCCAGAAACCGATCACGACAAAAGCGCCGAAGATCTGCGCCGCCGAGCCAACCGCAAGCCCGTCGAGACCGTCGGTCAGGTTCACTCCGTTGGACGACGCGGTGATCATCACGAAGACCCACACGTAGAACGCGATCCCGAGGTCCAGCTTCGTCGAGCGAAAGAACGACAGGTCGGTCCCGATCCCGATAACGTGAACCGCCAGAACCCCAAAGAGGGCCGCAATCAACAACTGCCCAACAAACTTGGCGCGCGTATGCAAACCAAGGGAGCGCGACTTGTGGATCTTGATGAAGTCGTCGACGAAGCCGAGCGCGCCCAGAGCGATGATCGTGCCGATGGCCAGTACACCGCTGTCGGTGAGCGGGGAGATGTCGGATCTGCCGATGTGGCCCAGTAGATAGCCGGCTATGGTCGCCACCAGGATCACGAGGCCACCCATCGTCGGCGTACCTCTTTTTTCGTAGTGCGCCTTGGGACCTTCCTCCCTGATGAGCTGGCCCCATCCGCGTTTTCTGAAGAGCCGGACCGCAAGCGGCGTTCCCAGGAGCGAGAACACCAGCCCGATCACACCGGCGAGCATGATGTTTGTCACCTGGTGCTCCTGCGCGGAAGTAACGCCAGCGTCCAGGGCGGCACCTGCGCGGCGAGGGCAAGGCGCGAGGAGTCGTGCGTACCCGTAGGGTACGTGCGCGACGAGCAACGCAGCCATCGTCGATGCGGGGCGGTCCTGGGGCGACGGGACTTACGCAAAGGTGCACTAGCCGCCCCGCTCTCCGCCCGAATGGGTGTCGGTTGTGCATGTTTCACACTCACCACCCGCTCGGCGCGAGATCGCGCAACGCGGCGCGCGCCACGTCCCTGTCGTCGAACGGAACGGTGCGATCGGCGAACTCCTGGCGCTTTTCGTGACCCTTGCCGGCCACTACCACGACATCGCCGCGGCGCGCCCCGGCGAGCGCATGCCGGATGGCCTCGGCCCGGTCGGGGATCGTCGCGTCCGGGCCCTCGGCGCGCACCGCGTTCACCCCCTCGAGGATGGCGCCGATGATGGCCTGCGGACTCTCGCTGCGGGGGTTGTCCGAGGTGACCACGACGACGTCGGCCCCGCGCGCCGCCACCGCGCCCATCAGGGGGCGCTTGGCCCTGTCCCGATCGCCGCCGCAGCCGAATACGCAGATAACCCGGGCGGAATGGTCGGCCTGCGCGAGCCTGCGGGCGGCGCCCAGGACGTTGTCGAGCGAGTCCGGGGTGTGCGCGTAATCCACCACCACGGCGAACGGCTGCCCCTCGGCGATGCCCTCGAAGCGCCCGGGGACGCCGGCCAGGGCGGTTAGACCTTCCCCTACCGCGTCCAGCCCGATGCCGCCCCCCAGGGCGCCCGAGGCGGCCGCCAGCGCGTTCCACACGTTGAACTCCCCGAGGAGTGGGGACCGGACCTCGACCTCCCCGTGGTCCGGCGCCTTCCCGGAGGCGACCAGGGTGAAACGGTTGCCCTGGGGGGTCAGCCGCACGTCGGCCGGGCGGACGTCGGCGTCGTCGGAGGATCCGAAGCTGATGCACGGTATCGGAGCGGACTCTGCGATCCTTCGTCCGTACGGATCGTCGACGTTAACGACTCCGACCTCGGCGCGATCCGAGACGAACAGTGACCTCTTCGTCTCGAAGTAGTCCTCCATGCCCCGGTGGAAGTCGAGGTGATCCTGGGTCAGGTTGGTGAAGACGGCGGAGGCGAAGTGCAGACCCTCGGCTCGGTGCAGCGCAAGTGCGTGAGAGGTCACCTCCATCACGACCGAGTCCACGCCTTCGTCACGCATCTCCGCCAGCAGTGCCTGGAGGTCGGCCGATTCCGGAGTGGTGCGTACACCGGGACGTCGCGTGCCGCGGATGCGCGTCTCGATGGTGCCGATCAGCCCGGTGGAACGCCCCTCGGCCTCCAGGATCGAGTCCAAGAGGTAGGCCGTGGTGGTCTTGCCGTTCGTTCCGGTGATCCCGAACAGCGCCAGGTCGGATGCCGGTTCGCCCCAGAAGCACCCCGCCACACGTCCCATGGCGCGCCGGACGTCATGCACCACGAGCTGGGCCACGGGCCGGGAAGACGGCAGATCGACATGGTGCTCGACGCACAGCGCAACCGCGCCCGCCGCCACCGCCTCCGGTGCGTAGAGGTGCCCGTCGCTTCGGGCGCCCGTAACGCAGAAGAACAGATCGCCCGGCCCGACTGCCCGGGAGCTGTAGGAGACGCCCTCGACGACCGTTCCGGGGTCGCCCTCGATGCGCACGGACAGATCACCCGCCCCGCGCGCAAGCATCGCCAGCGTTTTCGTGGTCCTCACGCCGCTCATGGGGGAAACACTAGTGGGCAGGAACCAGGTCCGGCACGGACGCCGAGCTTCGCTGGTGTCTGAATGACCTTCACCTATAGAACACGACGGTGACTTGTGCGCCGAGGCACTCAGTCGCGGATCGACGGATCCGCTGGCTCCGGCGGCTCGGTGGTCCCGGTCGCGTTCCGCGTCGGCGCTATGCGCAGGTGGCTCAGGGCAAATTCCATGATGGTCTTGAAGGTGGGCGCCGCGGTCACACCTCCCCAGATCGGGCTTGGTTCGTCGAGCACGACAATGACCGCGATCTGCGGGTCGCTCGCAGGGGCGAAACCGGCGAAGGAGCCGACGTAGGCGTTGCCGTATCCGCCCGTGGGCAGTGGTTTCTGGGCCGTTCCGGTCTTGCCGGCGACCTCGAAACCCGGAATTTGAGCCTCGACTCCGGTGCCCTCGTCGACCACGCGCGTGAGCATCTTCGTCGCTTTGCCGGTTGCCTCCTCCATTACGACCCGGCGCGTCGCCGGCGGGGAGGAGGAGGTGCGCCCGGTCGAGTCCACAGTCGACAGCAGAAGCTTGGGTTCGACCCACACTCCGTCGTTGGCAATCGTCGAGTACGCGCTGGCCATCTGCATCGGCGTGACCGCCACCCCCTGGCCGATCGGCACGGTCGCCTCGGTCGCGCCCGTCCAATCGGCCGCGTCCGGCACCATCCCGGGCTGCTCGGCCGGGAAGTCCAAACCGGTTGGCGACCCGAAGCCGAAGTCACGTACGTACTGTCGGAACACCCCGCGGTCGAACTCAAGCCCGATCTTGATGGTCCCGACATTGGACGACTCGGTGATGATGTCGGTGACCCTCATCGACTCCGTCGCGTGCACGTGAGAGTCGTTGAAGATCTCTCCGGCATAGGGCAACGAGTCCGGCACGATGAATTTGCGTTGCGGTGTCACCACCCCCGCGTCGAGAGCAGCCGACAGCGTCACCGCTTTGAAAGCGGAGCCTGGCTCGTAGAGGTCTGTGACGGCGCGGTTACGGTGATCGCCGTCAGCGTAGGCGCCGGCGTCGTTGGGGTCGAAGTCGGGGACATTCGCCATCGCGAGGATCTCGCCGCTGGAAGGCCGCATGACCACCGCACTACCGCCACTTGCGTCATAAGCCGCGGTTGCCTCGGCAAGCGCATCCTCGGTGAAGTACTGGAGCTCCTTGTCGATGGTCAGAAACAGCTCTCGTCCCTGCAGGGGCTCCTGGTACGAGGAGTCCGCCTGTGGCAGCGGGCGGCCCTTGGGATCCTGCTCGATGGTCATTCGCCCCGGACGACCCTCGAGGACCTGCTGGTACTGGAGCTCAACCCCGGCCAGACCCCTGCCGTCGACGTCGACGAAACCCAAGATGTGCGACGCGAGCTTTCCCCCCGGATAGAAGCGCTTGGGCTCTGTCTCCGTATAGATGCCCGGCAGATCCAAAGCCTCGACCCGGTCGGCTACCTCAGCGGGTATCTGGCGCGCCAGATAGACATAGCGCGTTTTCTCGGTGAGCTTGGCCGCAAGCTCACCGGCATCGGCCTGGTCACCGAGCACCGGCGCAAGCCTGGCCGCGGTCTGACGCGGGTTCTCGACGAAGTAGGGGTCGGCGTAGATCGTCTTCATGTCGACCGACACCGCCAGCGCCTGGCCGTCCCGATCCAGAATCGCGCCGCGCCGCGCCGCAAACTCGATAACCCGCTCTCTTTGATCGGCGGCCAGACGGGCGTAGGCCGGCCCTTCGACAACCTGAAGGACGATCAGGCGGCCTGCCATTGCGAGGTAGGTCAGGGACAGCAGCAGGAAGAGTGCAATAAGTCGGCCCGGAGAACGGGAGCGACGGCGCTGCGGCACTATGGGCCGGACGAGCTCGCCTGGTCCGTCTCCGCTGCGGCGCCGATAGCCGCTGCGGGAGAGCCTGACAGCGAGCTTCTCCTGGCCGATTGGGCGAGACCCGGCGACCTCGGCGCCTTCACGTCGGCGATCACATACTCGGACAGAGGTGGCTCGATCATCCCGAGCTCGTCACGGGCATAACGCTCGATGCGCTCGGGGCTTTCGAGCTGGGAGGCCTCGAACATGGCTCGCTCGTGCCGGGCCTGAACCGTGGCAAGGTCTGACCTGAGGCGCGACAGCTCGAACGCCGACTGGGCGAGTATCACCTGCTCGAGCAGGATGGCGAAGATGACGGCCACGACACCGATAGCGCCGAGGATCGCCGCAGGCGCCAAGCGACGCACCGGGCTCCTGCGAATGAGCCCCTTGGAGCGCCGGCGTACAACCTCGAGACCCGGCGCCAGCCGCGGTTTGGCCGGCTCGGTGCGCCGCTCAGCTCGGGCCATGGCTCACCCCTGTGGCCAGGCGCTCTGCGGCGCGCAGCTTGGCCGCAGTCGAACGGGGGTTGCTCGCCTGCTCCTCCTCAGGAGGGCGAATCGGGCGCTTGACCAGGACCCTTATCCGAGCGTGGGCCCCGCAGGTGCACACCGGAAAGTCGGGGGGGCAGGTGCAGTCCCTCGACTCTTCGACGAAGCGGCGTTTGACGACACGATCCTCCAGCGAGTGGTACGAGATGGCGACGACACGGCAACCCGGCTCCAGAACGTCGATCGCCTGAGGAAGGGCTGCGGCCAGCTCGTCGATCTCGCGGTTGACCTCGAGCCGGAGGGCTTGAAAGGTGCGGCGCGCCGGATGTCCCCCGGTCCGCCTGGTGGCTGCGGGGATGGCGCCCCTGACCACCTCCGCCAGCGCAGCAGTGCCCCTGACCGGACGCGCCCCGATGATCGCCTTGGCGATCCGGCGCGCGAAGCGCTCTTCACCGAGGCGGCCGATCACCCGCGCGAGATCATTCTCGGAGTACCCGTTCACGATGTCCTCGGCGGACGCGGGCTGGGCCGGATCCATCCGCATATCCAGGGGTCCGTCCCCTCGGAAGCTGAAGCCCCGCCGGGGATCGTCCAACTGGGGGGAAGAAACGCCAAGGTCGAATAGGACTCCGCGAACCGGCGCAGCCCCGAGTCGTTCCAGCAGGGCCGCGAGCTCCGCGAACCGGCCCCGGACGAGGGTGACCCGGTCGCGGAACGGAGCGAGAGCCTTCCCCGATTCCTCCAGCGCATCCGGGTCCCGGTCGATGCCCACGAGCGTGGCCATGGGGGCGCGCCTGAGTACGGCGGCTGCGTGCCCTGCGCGCCCGAGCGTCGCGTCGACGAAGACTCCCCCGTCTTCCAGTGCAGGAGCGAGGAGGTCGACGGTGGGACCGACGAGAACTGGTCTGTGTTCCACACCGCCTCCATGGCTAACGCCCCAGTGCGTGGATAGCGACAACGACCATGCTCAGGCCGCCGCCGACGGACGAGCCGGTGACACCCAGCAGCGCCATGCTTCGCCCGATCTCGCGGACCACCGCGTTGCTCCGCACGGGCGTGCCGGTACCCGACACCGCATGCAGAGCCTCGAGCCGGGTCCCGGGCACGTGAATGGCGTCGCGCCCGGGGCGGCGCCCCCCGGGCCGGAGGCCGGCCATCAAAAGTTGAGCTCCTGAGCCAGCTCGTCGAGACGGCCCTCTTCGACCTTCTCCTGCTCGGCCGCCCATCCGTCGGGGCTCCACACCTCTCCGTGATCGAGGGCGCCCGTCACGACCACCGCCCGGTCGATTCCCGCATAGGCGCGCAGATTGCCCGGGAGCGTGATGCGCCCCTGACGATCGACCTCGTCCTGGTGCGCGCTCGCCGCCACCAGGCGAACGACGGCGCGGGCGTCCTGTTTGCTCCGGCCGAGCAGGAGCAGGCTCCTCTCGAGATCCTCCCACCCGCGCCGGGACCACATGGCCACGCATCCGTTGAAATATTTGGTCAGGACCACTTGGCCCTCCTCCAGCTCGTCCCTGATGCGCGACGGGACGATCAACCGCCCTTTGGTATCGACGGTGTGACGGAATTCGCCGGTAAATGACAAGGCTCTCCTGCTGTAACTGGGTCTGAGGGAGGCGGCTGCGGGAACCGCGTTTGCTCCCCGATGCCACCACTTCCCTCCATTTCGCACCACTTGGCACCACCGTAGCCCCCTCAGGACCCACCAGTCAACGTTTGACCCTCTAATTACCATCTTGTTATTCGGATAATTACCACAGTGTGATTTAGCTCGTGCGGTGATCGCGACGGATGCGCAAAGAGATCGTCCGTGGCCGGCGGTCCCGGATGGCCCCGGCTCGGTGTGAGGCGGCGGCGCGGCCTAGCTCTGCCGGACCCTCACGGACGGTCCAGGCGATTCAGGCGGGTTGCGGCGCACGGGCGCGCGGCCCGCCGAGGTATTGCTCCCAGCACGGGTCGACACGATCCACAGCCACGACGATCCACACGCTCTCATGTGGAGGACGCGGCGCCCGGCGTAGCCGAAGGCCGACGTCTGCCGGGCTTCGGTTCTCCTTGCGCGCATTGCACGACCTGCAGGCGGCGACCACGTTGTCCCAGGACTGCCCTCCGCCCCTGCTCTTGGGGATCACGTGGTCGACGTTCTCCGCCATCCGGCCGCAGTACTGGCAGGTGAACTCATCCCTCACGAACACCGCTCGGCGCGAGAGCGAGGAGCGCGCCCGGTAGGGAACCTTTACGAAGTAATTGAGCCGGACCACGCTCGGCGCGGACATCTCGATCGACTCCGAGTGGAACACCTGGCCGTTGGAGTGAAGCACCTCGGCCTTGCCCTTGAGGGCAAGCAGCAATGCCCGCCGCACCGGAACCACGCACAGCGGCTGGTAGGACACGTTGAGCACCAGCGCTCTTGCCACGTGGACGAAGTATATAAACGGCCCTGGGACATCCCGGCAATCCCGAGGGAGGGACCGGCACCGGTGGGGCGAGTGCCAGGGAATGTGGTTCGGCGTGCTGAGAAATGGAACTCGTGCCTGGGACCACACCATGTGTGGTGGGGACGCACGAGATCCCTCTTGTGCGCAACGGGCCACACGGAGTCGCCGCCCTCCCCGGTCAGAGGTCGGGGCCCTCCCCCATGCCCTGCACGTAGCGATGGAACGCGAGATGGTCCGAGCTGCACGAGGTCGACTCCCCACCCTTTCCAAGGATGACCCTGTCGGCCGGCCCTCCAGACGCGTCCCGATCCTCGGTGACCTCGACCACCTCCCAGCCGTCGGCGAGAAGGCCCCGCAGGCGCTCGAGCTCCGGGTCATCGCCCCAACCCGCCACACGTCCTCCTCGCCTGGTCGACGTCGTCCTGACCCCTCGAGCCTACCTCCGGCGACGGCCCCGGTCCGGGAAAAGCCCGGTCAGGATAACGAGCGGGGCGCTGCTAACCTGATGACAGCGATCCACAGGGAGGGACACCTCGAAATGACAGCCTCGTCAGGGCGCGACATCGACGGTTTTCAGGCTGCATTCGAACGCATCGTGGCCAACGTCGAACGTGCGGTGCAGGGCAAGGGGGAAGCGGTAAGGCTCGCGTTGGTGGCGCTCATCGGCGAGGGTCATCTCCTGCTCGAAGACGTTCCGGGCGTGGGGAAGACGATGCTGGCGAAGTCGCTCGCCAAATCCATCAATTGCACCTGGCGGCGGATCCAATTCACCCCCGACCTTCTGCCCACCGATATCACAGGCGTCAACATCTGGGACGCTGCCGGGGAGAGGTTCGAGTTCAAACCAGGCGCCGTATTTGCAAACATCTGCCTGGGCGACGAAATCAACCGCGCCTCCCCGAAGACCCAATCCGCGCTACTCGAGTCGATGGAGGAGCGTCAGGTGACGGTCGACACCACCACGTACAAGTTGCGGGAACCGTTCATGGTCATTGCAACCCAGAACCCCATAGAGCACGAGGGTACCTACCCGCTCCCCGAATCCCAGCTCGACCGCTTCATGATGCGCGTCTCCATGGGATATCCGAGCCGCAGCGCCGAGCTCGAGATGCTCGACAAGCACGGAAGCCATGCGCCCCTGGATGAGCTCGAGCCCGTCACCGATGCCCAGGAGGTCGTCGGGATGATAGCGACGGCGCGCCAAACCCACGTCGCAGCCACCCTCAAACGCTACATCGTCGATCTCACCGAGTCCACCCGCGATCACCCCGACGTCTATCTCGGGGCCAGCCCGCGCGCCTCTCTCTACCTGCTGAAAGCCTCGCGCGCGCTTGCGTCGAGCCGAGGCCGCGACTACGTCGCACCCGACGACATCAAAGACCTCACGGTCCCCGTTCTCGCCCACCGCGTGCTGCTGGCGCCGGAGGCCCAGATGCGGGGCGGAGGCGCCGAGGACGTGCTAGAGGGTCTGGTCGGCAGCGTGCCGATCCCCGCGCGCCAGCAGGCCTAGTCCCCAGGACGTGCCCACCACCCGCGGCCGGCTTGTAGCCGCCACCGGCTTCATTGCCTTCGTGGTGGGTCGTTTGTTCGGCGCGACTCCACTCGAGCAGGTTGGCTTCGGCCTCATTGTCCTGGTAGCGGTGGCCGTCGGAGTCGTCCGCCTGGGGCGTCATGACATCGGCGTCGAGCGCTCGGTCAGTCCCGAACGCGCCCGCCCCGGGCAGCCGGTCTCGGTGAGGCTGAAGCTGGTCAATCGCGGGCGGGGGCCTGCGCCGCTCATGCTGTTCGAAGATCGCTTGCCTTCGGGTTTGGGGGGAGCATCACGTTTCGCCCTCAAGGGTGTCGAGGCGGGCGGGCACCGGACGACGCAGTACGAGGTGAAGCCGGCGCGCCGGGGCCTCTACGCAGTCGGTCCCCTGGAGATGTTGTCCGTGGATCCCTTCGGCCTTGCGGGGGTGCGCTCGGAGGCCGCCGGGACTGCGCGCTTCCTCGTGCACCCCGCCGTTGAGCGTTTGACGTTGCCGCGCGACATGGGCGAGCAGCGGAGTCTCGCCTCGTCTGCGCTTCGTCAACCGACCGGCGCCCAGGGCGAGGAGTTCTACACCTTGCGGGAATACGTCGAAGGCGACGACCTTCGCAAGATTCACTGGGCGTCAACGGCCAAGCGGCGCAAGTACATGATCCGGCAGGAAGAGACCCCCTGGCACACGCGGGCAACGGTTCTCGTAGATGATCGCGCGGGCTCCTACGATGGCGCCTACAGCAGTTTCGAGCGCGCCGTCGAGGGCGCCGCATCCCTCGCCCACCTCTACCACCGTTCCGGCTACAGCCTGAGGCTCGCCGGTGCGCACCACCCCGGGCTACCCGCCGGAAGAGGACTCGACAACCTCCACAGGTGCCTCGATCTGCTGGCGACGCTGCAGGCCCGCCCCGATGTCCCCGATCCCCTGCCCGCCAAGCTTGCGTCGCTCGAGGCCGGAGGAAGCCCGGAGGGCACCCTCGTGGTCGTGACCGGAACCCCCTCGGGGTCGCTGGCGGCGGTCTGCACCCGCGCCCGCCGCCGCTTCAGGGAGGTGGTGGTGGTGAGCTATCCGGCGCACCGGTACGGGAGTGGCCCCACCACCATGGCGCGTTGGGAGAGCGAGAAGGCGACGATGGAAGCGATACGCCTGCTGTCCCGGTCCGGCCTTCGCGCGCTTGTCGTCGGTCCCGGTGAGCCGCTGGCCCTTGGCTGGACGACCGTCTCCTCCGGCGCGCGGCACCGGGGGGGTGAAGCAACGTGGGCTCAGAGGCCAGAGCTCGTCTAGGGCTGGCCGGGCTGTTGCTCGCCACCCTGGCCGGGTTCAACCGGGTCTTCGACGCAGGCGACTTCTTCGGCCCGGCGCTACTGGGTATGGCACTGGCTTGGGCCATCCTGATCGCCGCCAGGGCGAAGGGCATACGCGCCCACGTCACTGCGCTGGTTTCCGCCGCCGCCCTGCTCTGGTATCTCGCCGTCGTGTTCGAGTCCCCCTCTGTGGTTTACGGGCTCCCGACCGGCCGCACGTTCGGAGGGCTTGCTCTGGCCCTCGGGCGGATTGGGCAACAGAGCCAGCTCGACTACGCGCCGGTCCCCGTGCGTCCCGGATACATGATCCTGGTCGTCGTTGGAATGTGGGGCGCCGCAACGCTCGCGGAGCTCGCCTCGTTCGTGTGGCGCCGGCCGTTGCTCGCAAGCCTCCCCTGCGTGATCTTGTTCGCCGTGGCGCTCATCTTCGGCAACCGAACCGGTGCTTTCTTCTTCGTGGCCCTCTGGCTCGGCGCGCTGCTCACCTACTGGGCGCTCGAATCGTCCTACCTTCTGCGCTCGTGGGGGTCGTGGGTGTCGACCTGGCACGACGGTCCGGAGGACGAGGCGCCATCTTCGATCACCGGTGGCATCGCCCGGGGCATGGGGGCGACCTGTGTCGCGGCCGCCCTGATCGCTCCCGTGCTGCTGCCCTCGTTCGGCGGCGGAATGTCGTGGCGCAGCGGAAGCGGAGGCTCCGGGAGCGGGGGCAACGGAGCGGCCGTGCCGGGAGGCGTCATCGATCACCTCGTGTCGATGAAACCCAGGCTCGTGGCGCGCAACCCGGTTGCGTTGTTCTCGGTGCGCTCACCGGAGCCGTCCTACTGGCGGCTGATCACACTCGCGAACTTTGACGGCGTCTCGTGGCAGCCGCTCCGGTTCAACGGCACCGATGTCGCCAGCGGAGGCTTCTCGGAGGTCGCGGACGTCCCCCCACAGGGCCGTCGAGTGACTCAGTCCTTTACGATCCAGGGGCTCGGCGGGCAGCTCCTCCCCGCCGCCCCCCAGCCGGTTGCGATAGCGACCGACGAGGACATCTATGACGAGACGCGCGTGGACCCTACGAGCGGCTATCTGCAGCTCTACGGCAACCTCGGGCCGGGCAGGACCTACTCGGTCGTATCGTCGGTCCCCGATGTCGGCTACAAGGAGCTCCGAGGGGAGCGCTTTTTCGATCATCCGCTCGAGGACTACTCGCAGCTGCCGCCGGATCTCGATGTGGAGCGTGTCCGCCGTATAGCAGCCGACTGGAGCGAGGGCGCCGACACACCGCTCGACCGGCTGCTCGCACTCCAGGACAGACTCAGGGAGTTCAGATACAACCTCTACGTCGAGGACAAGGCGTCGTCCGACTACCTCCTCCGCTTCCTTACACGCACCCGCGAGGGCTATTGCCAGCAGTTCGCGACCGCATTCGCCGTGCTCGCCCGAACGCTCGGGTTCTCGACGAGGGTCTCAGTCGGCTTCCTGCCCGGCGCGCCGTCTCCGAGCGACCCCACCCAGTTCACCGTCCTCGGCACCGATGCGCACGCGTGGCCGGAGGTCTACTTCCGTGACTTCGGCTGGATTGCGTTCGAGCCGACCCCCCGCGATGATGGAGAGGCGGTGCCTCCTGCCTACACCGAACCCCCGATCCCCACCGATGGCATCGCAGGCCTGACGGGTGGGCCCGGCCAGACACCCAGTAGCGCCGACCTCGCCCGCGGCGTCGAGCCCGGCCGGCGCGCCGGAGCGGGGCTCTCCCTCACCGACCAGACCGTGGTGGACGGCGCGCCGGGACAATTCCGGTGGGAGCAGACCTTCACCCGCATCGCGCTCGGCGTGCTGGCCGCCGTAGCGCTGTTCCTGATTGCTGTGCCCCTGCTCAAGCAAGCGAAGGTCAGGCAGAGGTACCGCAGCGCGTCGGGACCGGTCGAGCTCGCCTCGGCCGCCTTCGCGGAGTTCGAAGAGGAGGCGACCGAGCTGGCGAGCCCTCGCCTTCGTGCAGAGTCGGCGCCCGCCTATGCCCGCCGGGTGGCAGGCCGGCGGAGCGTGTCGGAGCCCGACGCGGTGAAGCTTGCCCGCATCTACGAAGCCGCCCAGTACGCACTGACGGGCGTGCGCCCCGGCGAAGCCGACGAGGCGAAGACCCTGGCGCGCCGGCTCCGGGCTCGCCTGTGGGCCAACTCGTCATGGTGGGACCGGGCACAGAGGCTGTTCTCGGTGCGGGGGCTGCGCCGAGCGGCCTGACGGGCCGCGGCAAAGGAGGGCAAGCACCCTCAGGTAACGGCGGTCGGCACGCTCCTCGTCTCTTCGACCCGGAGCACGGCCGGCGCGCCCGACACGCCGGCCCATTGCAGCTCGGCGGGCTCCTGTACCGGCTCTTCTTCCTGCTGCAGAGTCGCCTCGACTTCGTTCAGAGCGGCGATGAAGCGTTCCCGGTCGTAGAGATACCCCGGGACGCGCCCGTCTGCGTTTCTTACGAGATCGTCGATGGTGGTGAAGAAAGCCATCTGTCCCTCCTTGAGGGCGTCGTATATAACCCCTTCGGAATTGCCCACCTCATAGATGCTGGCGCCGTCGGACATGAGCTTGACGGCTGAGAGGTGCTCTTCGAGCCGCTCCTTCTTGCGCAGATAGGTGAAGGCGCGCCGCACCTGCTGCAAGCTCATCCCTGCGTTCAGAAGCGAACAAACCATCTTCAGCGCCACGAGATCCCTGAACGAGTACATCCGCCTGACCCCCGGGCGTCCCCCCGTTCTCTGAACGGATGGGCGCACCAAAGCGATCCGATCCCAGTAGCGAAGTTGGTGAGCAGTGCTGCCGGTGAAACGGGATGCCTGCTCTGCGGTGAACCCCTCCATCAGAACGCGCACCTCCCACTCAAGAATTTTGTGTCATTTTCGTTCCGCAGGCTGACGATTCCCCATCCCCAGAAGGAGGACCTGCGTTCTCATCCAATGTAGCGTGCGCCATCACGACGCGACAAGGTCGATGAACGCTAGATGTCGAGAGCGCGAACTTTTCTAGCCGCAGCGAGCCCGCCGCGGGAGGGCTACTTGCCTTTGTAACGTTGGCGAACGCGCTTCTCCCATTCGGCCAACCACTGCGCAACCTGATCCCTGCGGCCCGGATCGGTAGACCGCTGGCCCGCCGCAATCTCGCGCAGCGCACCTGTAACGAGGACGATGCCTGCAACCATCGAAGCAAATGCCACGACGCCGGCGATTACCCACCCGGAAACGAAAAAAAGGATCAGAAAGGCAAACCCCACCAGGAACGTGGCAATCCCCCACTTGCTGCGCCTGATCTCGTCCATACGCGGGGCGCTTCGTCGGACTCCTCGCGCAAACGCCGGGTCCTCTTGATAGAGCTGTTTCTCGATGTCATCGAGGATCCGCTTTTCACGCTCAGACAAAGGCACTATGGAGTGATTATAGAGAAGCTCCGGCGCGTATTCGGCCCCCTGAGTCTAGGGTGGGTCGAGAAGCGAGGCGAGGTCAAGAGCGCGTTCTCCGAAGCGGTTACGGATCGAATCGATCGCCTTCGACGCCTCCTGACGTCTCGGGCCGGTTGTGGTCGACAGCAGGTCGAGCTGGCGCGCCGGGGGGCCGGGGGCCAATCCGGAGACACTCACTCCGAGCAGCCGGATCCTGGGTCTTGCCGGGTCGAGCTTCAGATAAGTCGCCCTGGTGACGCCGTAGAGGTCGGCCGTGGCGTCGACCTCCTCCGGCAGCGTCCGGGAGCGGGTGATCGTCACGAAGTTGGAGAAGCGAACCTTCAGGGTCACGGTCCGTCCGCACAGCCCCTTCGCCCTCAGCCTCCCCGCAGTGCGATCCGCAAGGCGCAGGATCTCGCGCAGCACCACCTCGGTGTCGTCGAGGTCGTGCGGGTAGGTTTCCTCCGAGCCTACCGACTTTGCCGCCTCACCCGGGGTGACCGGGCGGTCGTCATTGCCTTTGGCCAGCGAGTGGAGGTGTGCGCCGAGTGCGTCCCCCAGGGCGCGCTCGAGTGTCCGGCGTGGGATATGGGCGAGATCTCCGACCGTCTTGAGCCCGAGGCGCTCGAGCGCCTCACCGGTCTGCGCTCCGACCCCCCATAGTGCGGTGACCGGCAGAGGGTGGAGGAATGCCTCGACACCCTCGGGTCTGATCACCAGAAGGCCGTCGGGCTTGGCGCGCGCGGACGCAACCTTTGCAAGGAACTTGTTCGGTGCGACACCCACCGTGCAGGTCAAGCCGAGCTCTGCGATGCGCCCCTTGATTCGGCGGCCGATAGCTTCGGCGTGACCGAAGAGCTTGACCGAGCCCGACACATCCAGGAAGGCTTCGTCCAACGAGAGGGGCTCCACCAGGGGGGTGAACGAGTTGAACACTGCGCCGATCTTGGCCGACACCTCTGTGTAGGCGGAGAAGTCGTTGGGCACGAACACGGCGTGGGGACAGAGGCGACGCGCCCTGATCATGGGCATCGCCGAGGTCACCCCGAAGGCGCGCGCTTCGTAAGAAGCCGAGGTGACGACGCCGCGGCCGCCCTGGCCGCCCACGATCAGCGGGACTCCGGCGAGGGAGGGATCCTTGATGACCTCGACCGATGCGTAGAACGCGTCCATGTCGACGTGGAGGATGTTCGAGGGCGCCCCGGTCACCGACGGCCCGAGACTCTGCAGTCGCAAACCCTGGTCGAAAATGTGCGCACAGCCGCGCTTTTCGACCAGAGAACGCTCCCGGCAATCGTGCCGGAGGGAGTGATGCTCCGGAGTCTCACCCTCCGGCGCTGCCGCCGCTCGAGTGCCACAGGCGCGCCGGAGGTCGCAGGTCGCCGGAGGGAATGTGCAGGCCTCCTGCCTGTTTGCGGCGCTGGCGCCCGAGTGCGGTGGCTCGGGAGTGCCCGGCTCGGCGGTCGGAGGCCAACTCGGCGAGGTCGAATACCTCCTGGGCCACCACGGTGAGCCCGACATTATGCGGGTTGGTGGGGTGGGTCAAAGATGCGCCACCCCGTTTTCGCACCACGCCTCTGACCGCCATCAACCACGAATGGAAAACGGTGTGCGCACAGCGCGCCTGGACGCGCTCGAACACGGTCACGTCGACGGGGCCGGTGTAATCGTCGAGCGTGACAAAAATGATCCTCTGGCCCGAGCGGATGGCGGGGGTCTGGCTGGCGACCTTGACCCCGGCGATCCACACATCCGAGTTGTTGCGCTCATCCCCCAGACGAGCCGCCGGCACACAGCCGAGCTCGGTGAGCAACGGGAGGTACAGCTCCATGATGTGCCGGCTGGCGTCGATGCCCGTCACTTCGAGCTCGGCCTCGGTTTCCTCGAGCTGGGTGTAGGGCGGAAGGCCCGCCAGCGCCTCGTGATCGGGTTCGTCAATCTCGAGCGACAACTGCGAACCCGCACTCGGTGGCGAAACGGCGCCGAGAGTCGTGGCACGCCACATGAGCTCGCGCTTGCCGCGGCTTCCCCTGATGCCGTCGAGGGCTCCGATATGGACGAGGTCGGTCAACACCGGACGTGATAGCTCGGCGCGCCGCCACAGATCCTCCATCGAGGTGAACGGGCCGGCCAGGCGCGCCGAGACGATCGAGTCCATCTCGGCCTCGGACATCCCTTTCACCTCCGAGAGCGCAAGCCTGATCCCCTTGGGCTCCGGCGCCGAGTGGGTGACAGATGTGGATAGTTCGCACCCACCCTGGGGGACGGACTCGGCCCGGTAGACGGTGTCGGAGGCATTGACGTCGATTGGGAGGATCGGGATGCCCATTGCCCTGGCGTCGGCGACGATGAGCCGGCGGGGATACATGCCCGGGTCGTGGGTCAGCACCCCGGCCAGGAACTCGACCGGGTAGTGCGCCTTCAGCCACGCCGAGACATAAGTGGGGAGCGCGAACGCAGCGGCGTGGGATTTGCAGAACCCGAACGAGGCGAACGCCACGACCTCCTTCCACAACAGGGTCGCCTCCGAGGCGGTGAAGCCGTTGGTCACGGCCGAGCCCTGAAACCACGCGCCGAGTCCGCCTCGAGGCGAGGCCACGTTCACCGGCTCGACCTGGACCTCGTCCTCGGCGGAGCCGAGGTGGCGCCTCACATAGTCGGCGTCGTCCAGCGAGCAGCCCGTCACCGCGGCGATCACACGGATCACCTGTTCGTGATAGACGATGATGCCGTTTGTCTCGGCCAGGATCGGCTTGAGGCTCGGATGGGGGTAGCGCGCCTGTTCGAACCCATGGCGGCGATCGAGAAACGGCGACACCATGTCCGACTTGACCGGCCCCGGCCGGAACAACGAGATGTCGATGATCAGATCCTCGAAGCGATTGGGTTGAAAACGCGCCAGCAACTCGCGTTGACCGGGAGATTCGATCTGAAAGCATCCGAGTGTGCGAGAGCTCGAGATGAGCCTGAAGGTAGCCAAGTCTTCGTGCGGGAGTGCGTCGAGGTCCAGCTCGATGTTCTCGGTGCGCGCGATCTCGGCGCGTGCATGCGCGATCGAAGACAGCATCCTCACGCCGAGAACATCGAGCTTCACGAGCCCGAGATCCTCGACGTCGTCTTTATCGGCCTGGAGCATCGTGAAGCCTTGCCACGACGACTCCATCGGCACGCGATCGGCGAGGTCCGACGAGGACAGGATCACACCCGAAGGATGAAGCGCAAGGTGGCGTGGCCATCCGTCGATGGTGAGGCATAACCCGAAGAGCTGGTCGAGCTGGCCCGATCTAAGATTGGATCCGCTCAGTTCCGGGAGTTGATCGAGGGCGCGCGGGATATCCCGGGCGCGGACATGCGGGAACGCTTTTGCGACGAGGTCTATCTCTTCGGCGGGCAGTCCCAGCGCCTTGCCGACTTCGCGAATTGCAAGGCGCGCCCTGAAAGTATCGACCATGCAGCAAACCGCGGTCTGCTCGGCGCCATAAGTCGCCGCTATGTAGTCAAGCACTTCTTCACGTCTGTGCGATTCGACGTCGACATCGATGTCGGGGAGCTCGTCGCGTCTCGAGTTCATAAAGCGCTCGAACAACAGGTTGTAACGAACAGGGTCGACATCGGAGATGCCTAGTACATAGCAGACCAGCGAACCAGCTGCACTCCCCCGGCACGCACATCTGATCCCCATCACCTTGCGAACATGGTCGACGATGTCGGCCACGAGAATGAAATAGGCCGGCCACCCCATTCGAGAGATGAGCCTCAGCTCCTGCTGGAGGCGATCGTCGACTTCTCTTGTAAGCCGGTCATACCGGTGGCGCGCCCCTTCGAGGCAGCGCTTTGCAAGCATGCCCGCAGGATGCTGGCCTCGGGGGATGGGCATCTGTGGGAAGTGATAACCCTCGAGATCGAGATCGAAGTCGCAGGCATCCGCAATGCGCATCGATTCTTCGGCCGCCTCTGGTGCGTCACTGAAGAGGCTTCGCATCTCGCGTGCACTCTTCATGGAGTATTCGGAGTTGGCCCGGAGGGCCCTGGTACGGGACAACGGAACGATGTCTTTGATTGCGTGCAGGAGCTCGTGTGTGCCCGCGCCCTCGGGGGTCACATAATGAACGTCATTGGTTGCAACCGCCGGGATCTTTGTCTGCGCAGCAATATTCAAGAGGCGGTCTCGCAACGCGTGGTCGCCGTAACCACGGTGGTCGAAGACCTCGATGCGATAGCCGTCGCCGATCGCGGCGCGCCACCTGTGGGCCGCGGCGATCGCCTCCGGGAGAGCACCGGCCGCCGCGAGCCGCGCGACTTCGCCGCGGGCGCAACCGGAGAGCACGAACAACCCGTCCGAGCGTTGTGCGATCTTCTCGAGCGAGGTGTGCGGCGCGCCGCGCTCGTGCGTCAGGTGCGCCTCGCTGATGAGCCGGCACAGGTTGGCATAACCCACCTTGTTCTGCGCAATGACCGTGACGTGCTCGGGCCGTGCAGGTTTGACGGGGCCGCCAACCGTCAGCTCCGCCCCGAAGATCGGCTTGACGCCGGCGTCGCGGCACGCCTTCGAGAATCGCACCGCGCCGGTGAGCGCGTCGTGGTCGGTCATTGCAACTGCCTCGAACCCGGCCTCGGGGGCGGCATGGGCCAGTGTCTCGGCCGGGACGGCCCCGTCCAGCAGCGACCACGTCGTGTGACAATGGAGATGGACGAACCCACTCATCCCGGCGGGTCTAGTCGGGGGCCCCCACAGGAGCCCGGATGCCAGGGGGGCCGGGCGGGGCGTACGTGGACCGGCGCGCTAGTCAGTCCCACAACCTCGCCATCCGCCAGAAGTCCCCGGCGCGGTCCCTGTAGAGGTCGTAGACGGCCGAGAACGTTTGCAGGAACCCGTCGGCGTCGAGGTCGCCGGTCGACAGGAGCCCGGCCGGGCGGGCAAGGACCCGGTAGTACTCGCGGTCGCGCACCTTGCCGTGCCCGTTCCACCACTCCCCTGCCTCCCGCCAGACGGTGAGGTGCTGGTCGATCTCGTATCGGCGCCCGCGCCAGAGAAACGCCGCCGGCCCACCTTCTGTGTCCGGGGTGACGTCGATCGCCTCGTCGTACCGCTTTGCCACTCACCAGACCTCCACGCCGATTGCCACGAGGCGCTGCCCGATCCGTTAAAAGAAGGGCCCGACCAACCTGGTGCGAAGGCCGGTCGGGCCCCTGCAGAGTCCGGGCCCGGACGCCGGTGGGGGCCGGGGAGTCCCCCAACCGGTCGGTCTCCGAGTCGAACGTATGTTCGATAGTAGCCGCCTCCGGACAGGCCCGTCAACCCCCGTGGCGCAAATCACGCCAACCTTCTGCCCCCGGAACCATGATGTGGTGCCTGGAGACGCACCACCTCTATTGCACTCTGGAGCTCGGTTCCCGGGCCCGCTGGTGCAAATAAAGCGTCTCCTGGCGCGCCGAGCCGGCGACCGGCATCCTCAGTGAGGCGCCTGCGCCTCGGCCGCCTCGCTACCCGGGGATAGGCTGCGAGCGAGGGGTTCGCCCGGCGCTCCAACGCCTCCTCCGGCGGGTCTAGACCGGCGTCGGCTTGACCGCTCCACGAGGTAACAGCGGTTCCACCCAATTGTCGAAAGGGCAAAGAGATGAACGATCAAGAGATACGCGACCTGCTTACACAACCTCGACGCCGGGCAGGCCGGAAGGCTCCATTGCACTGTGGAACCCCCTAAACGGGCTCCAGAGTGCAATGAAGCTTGATACAGCTCGGGGGCCCGGCTGGCCGCGTTGCCTCTAGACGATGCCGAGTGCGGACTTCGCCAGCGGCGACATCTTTTCGGGGCTCCACGGCGGGTACATCACGAGCTCGGTCGTCACCTGGCCGATCCCCTCGATGTGGGCCGTCGCATCCTTGATCTGCTCGTCGATCATCGGCCCGATGGGGCAGCCCATCGTCGTCAGTGTGAATTCGACCTTCACGTCCCCCTTGTCGGAGATGTCGACCTCGTAGACGAGGCCGAGGTTCATTATGTCGATGCCGAGCTCGGGGTCGTCGACCGTCTTGAGCGCCTCGGTCACCTCTTCGCGGATGTCCTCTGTGTTTGCCATGCGCCCTAGTTTACGCCCACAGGTCAGACGCTTATTCCCAGAAGGCG
>JACDCD010000045.1 GCA_013694625.1 Actinomycetota bacterium
GGACCCCTCCTCTCCCGCGGCCCCAGCGGCTCCGCAGGGCGGCGCAACGACGGCCGCCGCTCCTACCCCTTCTCCCGAAGAGCTCGCCTTGATCGCTGCTGACAAGGCCATGGCCCTGGCACCTTCACCAGTGATCGAGGTGGCGCCTGAGCAGGTCGGCCTTACCGGGCTCGATTCCTTCTTCTGGCTCGGCCAGAGTCCCAGCCCCATCTCCGCCACGGCAAGGGTCTCCGGCCTGACCGTCACCGCTGAGGCTCGCCCGACCGAGTACGTCTGGGACTTCGGAGACGGGCAGGAGGAGGTGACCACCGAACCCGGCCGGCCCTGGACGAGGACATCGGAGGGGAGCATCTCCCATCTGTACGAAACCAAGGGCAGCTATGACCTCAGTGTAGAAATCATCTGGAGGGCGCGTTGGCAGGCCGACGATGGTCCTTGGCAGCAGCTCGGTATGTTCTCGAACTCTGCTGGCGAGTCCTACCCGGTCAAAGAGGTCGTGTCGGTTCTCGTCTCCACCGAGTAATAATCCGCGGGGGCGTCACCAACCTGACGCCCGGGATTGAGACACCTAAAGGGACAGGGGGTGGTGTGATCGTGCAACTAGGGCGCTATGAAGAGTGGGTCGAGCGCTACGTCAGGGCATGGAACTCGAACGCTCCAGAGGACATCGCGGCTCTGTTCACCGAGGATGGGCGCTACCGGACGGAGCCCTACGCCGAGCCGTGGCGAGGCCAGGACGAGATCATCCGGGGATGGCTGGATATCAAGGACGAGCCCGGACAAACCGATTTCAGCTATCGAGTCATTGCGGCCGAAGGCGACCTCGGGGTTGTCAAAGGGGAGGCCACTTACAGAAACCCGGCAGCCAAATACAGCAATCTGTGGGAGATCAGGCTCGAACCCGGTGGGCGCTGCACGGAATTCGTCGAGTGGTGGATGAAGCAGCCCTAGGCCTGAGGGCGTCTTACGGAGCGAGCGGCCGGTAACGTCCCCGGAAGTTCACAAGCGGGTCATCGAGCTCTGCCGTCTCTATGCGTTCGATCTCGCCCCACACAAGTTGCCCATATCCGGCCGGGGATGCTTTCGAGTAACGGCAGAAGGCTCGGTTGGGATTGTCGGTAAGAACAGGCCCCCATTCCGATTCCTCAACGGCGAGACCGGCGAACGTTCCTCCGGGGCTTGGCCGAAGCCCCGCAAGAGTATCGGCCAAAATTCGATCCTTCCGCTCCAGGATGTGCACGACAAATGCTCCCGTGCTTTGAATCACATCCCACAATTCGGTGAGATCGTTCATCAACCCGAAGATCGTCGACGGTTCACCTACCATCACCGATGAAACGGTGAGCCCCGCCGGCTCCTCGAGGCTTCCGGCCGTCCATACGGTCACGCCGGAAACGAGCCGGCCGCGAAAGCGCCTTCCAGGCGACCTTGATTCTGGGGAGTCGGCAAAGGGATCGCCGCTTCCAATGCTCATCCGACGTGGCTCCTGGCAAGAGCCGGCCGGTAACGCCGATCTACCGGTCGACTCCCTCGCCAAGTGACCGGGCGCACTTCCGAAACTCCTGCCGATCTGTGGAGCCGGTCACGCAGGAGCCGAAGCGTCGGAAATCGTCCTGGTTCTCAGTCAGGAAAGCGCCGATTCTGACCGTGAGGAACACGGCGATGGCAAGTGCAAGCAATCCCGTCAGCAAGCCGGCGATGGCTTGGCCGCGATTGGTCGCCTCGCCCCGGGAGGCACGCCTCATTCCGATGATCCCCAAGATGATTGCGATCAGCCCCACGATGGCGGCGATCGGAAAGAACAAAATGAGGATCGCCAAGACCAGGCTCACCACTCCGAAAACGAGAGCAGCAACACCGATGCCGTTGCGCGTCCGGTTCTGGTTGTAATAGTCCTGCGGTCCTGAATGAGTCCCGCGCTCGTCACCCTCTGCGCCGGCCAACCTGTTCCCCTCCTCTCTAGTGCGAACTTTGGTTAGGATCTCAGGTTGAAACGACAGAGTACCCGGTCATGCGAAAGCTGTCGCTTGCCATGGGTTCCACATCAGAACAACGCAAGGATGCCGGCATCCCTACTCGAGGATATGGGCATTAGCCTGTAAAGTTGATGCCCGGTATCGGCTTAAATACGGAGATGACGACGATTCTTCAAGCACTCTCCCTCCAAAGGAGCAACCGGTGGCAACCCAGTGCGGCGCCTCCCGGCAACCTGGGGATGGTGCGCAGTGGACACGAGCGGCCACAAGCCTCGCGCCGGGCCCAGCTCCTGACCGTGCTGTTCGCCATCTGGATGATCTTTGGGGCGGGGTGAACCCATTGCTGGGTAGACAAAGGTGGACATGACTCGAACGGTATTGATTACCGGTGGAACCGGGGGCCTGGGCACGGCGGTGACCCGGCGCTTCGTCGAAGACGGACATCGCGTTGCGATCACCCGGCGCTCTGCAGATGAGTTAGAAGGTCTGCGGGACCTGACCGGCCGTTTAACGCTCGTCGAAGCCGACGTCACCGACGAGGCCTCTGTTCAAGCGGCCGTCGAGAGCGTTTCCGGCCGGCTTGGCCCCATCGAGGTGCTCGCACACCTTGTCGGCGGTTGGAAGGGCGGCGAGCCTGTTCAGGAGCACTCCATCGAGACCTGGGACCGCATGGTGCTACTCAACCTCCGGTCCGCCTTCTTGTGTTGTCGTGCGGTACTGCCCGCGATGCAACATGGTGGGTGGGGTCGGATCATCTTGGTTTCGGCCCGCGCCGCCCGCAGCGGTCGCGCGGGACAGGCCGGTTACGCAGTCGCCAAGGCCGGAGTCGCCGTTCTTGCGGAGACCATCGCCGAGGAAAACAGGGGAAGTGACGTCACGGCAAACGTTGTGGCGCCCTCGACCATTGACACACCCGCCAACCGAGACTCGATACCCGGTGCAGACCCAAGCGTTTGGGTACCGCCCGCGGACCTGGCGGTAACCGTAACGTTTCTGGCATCAGAGGAGGCGGGGCAGCTCAGAGGTGCGTGGCTGCCGGTGTTCGGCTCGGCTTGACCCGGCGTGGTAAGCCCATTAACCGAGGCGGCATCCTTCTTCCGCTGCGAATCAACAGAGCACCTTGGCAACAAGGGATTGGCAGACCCTCTCTTCGTCACCGAAAAGGGATAGGCTCAATACCGAATCGAGCGGTGAAGACTCGACTCTAGGGGGCGCGATATGACTTCCACGGCGCAGGACGAAAGTTGGCGCGGGAAGGTTGGGAGCCTTGAGCAGGATGAGCTCGAGAGCTTCCTTTCCGAGGGCCAACTGGCACGCCTTGCCTGCCTCGACGAGAATGGGTGGCCTTATGTGGTTCCGCTGTGGCACGAGTGGGATGGCAGCGGCTTCTGGGTGATTCCCCGGCGCAAGTCGGCCTGGGCCGCACATCTCAAGAACGATCCTCGCTGTGCACTCACCGTTGACGAAGCCGGCTCGCTTCGCAAGGTGATCGTTCAGGGAGAAGCCGAGCTCGTCGAAGAACCCAACGTGGGGGGTCGGTGGGTCGAAATCGCCGAACGGATGTCCCTTCGCTATCTCGGTGAGAACGGGCCAAAGTACCTCGAGCCAACCTTGGACAAGAAACGGTGGCTGTTTTTCATAAGACCCAATCGTTTGTGGTCGTGGCAGGGCGTCGACTGGGCGCGACGCTACAAGGACCAGTAACCAAGCATCTCAGGGGGAAGGAAGTTTGGGCGGCTTCAGAGACACTTTGGAAGTGGCATGCGCCTTGATCGAGGCGCCAAGCCCCAATCTCCCCGGCGACGAACGTGCCGTCGCCAATGTAATCACTCGCGTGCTAGAGGAGCGAGGTCTTCCGGCGCCTCAGATCATTGCGAAGGAGCCCCATCGGCCCAACCTTCTGACGACTATCGACTTTGGCTCAGGTGGGCGCCATCTCTGCCTCTGTGGGCACATGGATACCAAGCCGGTGGGATCAGCCGAATGGGACACCGATCCCATGGCAGCGATCGTAGACGGCGGGCGTCTCTATGGGCTCGGAGCATGCGACATGAAAGGAGCCCTAGCGGCGATGATTGAGGCTGCAGCCTCGGTTGACAACCTCGGGAGTGGGCGTCTTTCCTTGTTGTTCACCGCCGACGAGGAAAACGCCGCTGAGTACGGGGCGCGCTGGCTCGCGGAATCACAAGTGGTCGAAGCAGATGCTGTCGTCATCGGCGAACCCGGTGGCATGGACTCCGACTGGGACAATTTGCATCTGGTGAGCAGGGGTCTTGCAAATTTTACAGTCAAAGTACGGGGCGATCAGGGTCACTCGAGCCTTAGCGATCGAAAGAAAATGGTCAACGCGTCTTCACATATGGCTCAACTTCTTCTCGCACTCGAAAACGAGTTCACTCCTACCGCGCCCCCACATCGTCTGGTCCCCTCCGGGCCAACAGTCAATCCCGGAGTTAAGGTCTCGGGTGGAGTCAACTTCGGTGTCTTCCCCGGATCCGCCGAGTTCTCCGTCGACGTGCGGACACTGCCCGGGATGGACAGAGCCCGATTCGAATCTGAGCTCGAGACATGGCTCGGAGAGAGACGGGAAAGCATTCCCGGGCTGAGGGCGGAGATTCAGTTCGAGGATGATCCGAGAGGCTGGCTGCCGGCCACAGAGGTCCCTGAAGAGGCTGCGATTACACGAGCAACGGCCGCAACCTTGGCCGAAGTTCTTGGTCAGGCCCTCCCCGTGTCGGCCTTCCCGGCAACGACAGACGCGGCATGGCTGCAGGGACTCGCCGGCATCCCAACTCTGCCGGCTGTGGGTCCCGGACTGCTCGAACAGGCTCACAAAGCCAATGAGTTCGTGAGCCTTGATGCACTCCGCGCCGCCTCTTCCATCTATGTGGGCATCGCCACGCGTTTTTGCGCAGAGGACAAGGTGGATTGAGTGAGTAACAGGGCTGTCGGAAAGGCACTTCCGAGGGAAAGGGCTGGCTCGCGGCTGTCCCGGTACGCCCCCTTAGTTGGATTGGCCGTGGCACTCGCCGCCGCGGCGATGGCGACACCCGAATTTTACTCCATCACCAATCTCGTGAACGTGCTTCGGCAGGCTTCGATACTGGGCATTGTTGCCATCGGGCAGACATTTGTGCTATTGGCTGCAGGCATCGACCTCTCGGTTGGCGGCGTCATGGGGATGTCAATGATCATCGCCGCACAAGTGAGCGGCGGAGACGACAGCTCCCTGGTAGCCGCGGTGGCCCTCGCCCTCCTCATGGGTGTCGCCGTCGGTTGCGTCAACTCCTTTCTGGTTGTGAAAAGAAATGTCCCACCGTTCGTAGCGACGCTGGCTACGTTCATCCTCTTAGAAGGGGCAAGGGACGCGTGGACGCGTGGGATCCCGAGTGGCGCAATCCCCGGAGCGCTCCAGTTCCTAGGACAGAGGAACATCTTCTTCGTTCCGGTTCCGGCTCTGATTCTCCTAGTCATTGGTGCGTCAGGCATCTTCACATTGAGGCGAACGGCCTTTGGAAGATCCCTCTACGCGGTGGGGTCCAATCCCCGAGCCGCTTACATGTCGGGCATACGCGTCGGATTGATGAAGTACTCCGCCTATGTTGCTTGCTCGGTCCTTGCAGCAATGGGCGGACTCGTTCTGTCCGGTTATATCGGGTACGTGGACCGCTACCTCGGGCAGGGCTTTGAGCTCGATTCCATCGCCGCTTCAGTGGTAGGCGGAGTGAGCCTGGCCGGCGGAAAGGGAGGCGTGGGCGGAGCTCTTGCCGGTGCTGCCCTTCTTGCGGTCGTGACGAACATCGTCATCTTCTTGAATCTCGGTGAATCTGCACAGCTCTTCGTAAAGGGTGTAGTCATCATTGCTGCGGTTGCTCTTCAGGCCAGAAGGGTTCTGACACCGGCTGCACCCATCCACCAGGGACGTGCCGCTACCTAGGAGGTTTCCATTGTCTGCTCCCCGTTCCATTCTGACTGCGAAAGCGAACCAACGCTCAAAAGGCGCATTCATCCTCGCCGTAATCTTGATCTCTGGTGCCTGCAGTGACGTGCGCAGCGGAGGGGCCGGAGGGAACGTCGAAACCCAGGGCCAATCCGCGGAGGAGAAAGCAAATCTGGACCAGGCGTGGAGTGAGGACTTCCAGAAACTTGGGCTCGAAGCCCAAAAACCACCCGCTGGGGACATCGAAATGGTCAACACCAAGAAATATGCCAAGGACGGTCCCTACCGCATCGCTTTCGCGTCGCAGGGGCCGACCAACTCTTGGGCGCTCAGCTACGACGAAACCTTGCAACTCGCCGCCGAAACAACCTTCGATGACGACGTTGAGGAAATCTTGTACGCAGACGCAAACGGTGACGCCGACAAGCAGGTAAGTGACATCGAAGATCTCGTGGCTCAACAGCCGGATGCCCTCATCGTCACACCCCTGGGCTCCGCGGTGAAGGCACCCATCGAAAGAGCCGCTTCACAGGGCATCCCTGTGATTCTCTGCACAGGGAAGGTCGATACCGACTCGTATGTCACACGAGTAGATCGGGACAATACGCTCAATGGCACCTTGATGGCTGAATGGGTCGCCGATCAGGTAAATGCAAGAGGCGACATCATCATGCTCTCAGGGATCCCCGGGGTCCCCACCGCAGTTGATCGCCTCGCAGCTGCCCGAGAAGTCTTCAAGCGCTATCCGGACATAAAGATCCTTGGGCACGAGTACACGAATTGGTCTCCTACCGAGAGCAAGAAAATCATGGAGAGTCTGCTGGTGAAGTTCCCAAACGTCGACGCAATCTGGTCCGACAGCGGCATCAACGACATCGGGGTCATCCAAGCCTACATCGAGGCCGGAAAGGAGATCCCGCCGATGTCGGGTGAGCCTCTCAACGGATTCCTCCGAATGGCCAAGGAACACGATGTGCCGTTCGCCGCAATCGGTTATCCCCCCTACCACTCCGAGCGCTGCCTGCAGGCGGCACTGGACACACTTCACGGGGAACCCCAGCCGCGCTTCATCAACGTCGACGCAGCGGTCTTTACCGACCGGCAAATCGACCAGTACTACGATCCGCAGTGCAGCGACGATCTTTGGGTTCCTGCGGAACTGCCGGTGCCAAAGCTCAAGGAGCTCAACCTTTGCTAGAGGCCAATGGCGGAGCCGAGAACGCCGGCATCCCACTGGTTCGCGCGGAGGGGATAGTCAAGAGCTTTCCCGGCGTCAAAGCCCTGAGTGGAGTTGCCTTCGAGTGCAGGGCACGGCGAGTGCATGCGATCGTGGGCGAGAACGGTGCAGGAAAGTCGACTCTTGCCAAGATCATCGCCGGTTTCTACCAACCGGACGAAGGCCGCATGGTGGCACGGGGCAGAGAAGTGACATTCGGGTCGCCACGGGATGCGCTCACAGCCGGAATCGCCATGGTTTATCAAGAGTTCACGCTGTTGCCACACCTCAGCGTGACCGACAACATTTGGCTCGGGCATGAGCCAGCCAGGCGCGGAGTGTTGAACGATGCAAACATGAAGGAGCAAGCGCGCGACCTTCTAATGGAACTAGGAATGGCGGATCCGCCGCTGTCGACTCCTGCGCGCCGCCTGTCCGTGGCTGAGCAGCAGATCGTCGAAATCGCCAAGGCGCTGGCCCATGATCCCAGCCTTTTGTTGATGGACGAGCCTTCGGCCGTGCTGGGCGGGGGTGAACTCGATCACCTCTACGATGTGATCACCAGACTTGTAGATCACGGTGTGGGCATCGTCTATGTGTCTCATCGCCTCGCCGAGATCGAGGCCCTTGCCGACGACGTCACAGTCATGCGAGATGGCTGCGTTATGTGGGCGGGCCCCGCCGAAAGAACAAACCGTTCCGATATGGTCCACCACATGGTCGGCCGTTCGCTCGACGAGACGTTTCCGCACCGGAAAACCGAAGTCGGGGACACGGTTCTCGAGGTTAAGAGTTTACTGCTGCCGGGAACAGAGCCCGAGGGCATCAGCTTTCACGTCAAGGCGGGAGAGATACTCGGGGTCGCCGGGATGGTTGGTTCAGGCCGGAGCCGCCTGGCACGTGCTCTTGTCGGCGTGGAATCCACCACGGGTGGCTCGATCAAGATCAACGGCAATCAGGTCCCGAAGTCAGGCCCTCGAGCCGCGGCTCGCAACGGGTTGGTTTTTCTGCCCGAGGACCGCAAACAATTGGGCCTTGTCCTAGATTTCACCCTTGCGGAAAACATCTCTTTGCCACATCTCGGAAGGGTTAGCAAAGCAGGAGTGATCTCGCGCAGTCTAGAAGACCGGTTGGCAACAGACGCCATCGAAGAACTCTCGATCCGGACGTCGGGGCCGCAACAAGCCGCCCAGCAACTCTCGGGCGGCAATCAGCAAAAGGTTGTTCTTGGGAAGTGGCTCGCAGCCGAGCCTTCGGTGTTCGTGCTAGACGAGCCACTGCGAGGGGTCGACGTGGGCGCCAAAGCGGAGATCTACCGGCTGATTCGTGATCTCGCGGATCGGGGAACCGCAATCATGCTTATCTCATCAGAGTTACCCGAGATCCTGGGGCTCTCCGACCGGATTATTGTCATGCGCGACGGCCTTGTGGCCGGCGAGGTCGCGTCCCGCGATGCGAGTGAAGAGACGATCCTGTCCCTTGCGGTGCAGGAGAAATCGGCATGAGCGTAGCGTTGCGAGAACGGCGCAGCCTCCGTTGGGGCCGCATCTCGACTGTGTTGGCCGACTCCGTCGACTCCGGTGCCGCTGTATGGGTCGTCGTCATGATCGTCGCCGCAGGCACGGCGGTTGGCTCCGGCATCTTCCTGACAAACCTCAATATCTCTAACCTCTTCGGGCAAATGCTTCTTCTGGGCTTCGCGGCCGTGGGTGAGACCTTCGCCGTGCTCGCAGGAGCCATCGATCTCTCGGTCGGATCGATGGCCAAGCTCGCCGCCCTTCTGACGCCGGGCCTGGTGAATGGCAACGGTGCCATGGTCGTGCCCGTCGTGGCACTCATGCTTCTTGTCGGAGTCATGGTGGGGCTGGTCAATGGATTGCTCATAACCCGCCTGCATGTCAATGCCTTCATTGTCACGCTGGGGACCTTCAGTATCTTGCGAGGACTAGCGTTCGGCTACTCGAGCGAGCCTGTTGGTGAGATTCCGGCCAGCATCGTGAATTCGATGTACTTAGGAGTAGGTCCAGTTCCTGCACCCTTCATCATCTTCATCCTCCTGGCCTTGACGGCTGCATTCGCCCTGAGAAAGACGGTCTTCGGACGGAGGGTCTACGCGGTTGGCGGTGACGAGGAGGTCGCGCGGATGGCGGGCATTAATACTGATCGCATCGTTCTTGCCGCAATGGTTATCTCGGCGACATTCGCAGCTTTGGCTGGTGTAATGCAGGGTCTGCGTACCGGCGTTGGTTCACCGACTGCCGGGGACGGGTTGGAATTGAGTGCCATCACCGCGGTCGTACTTGGCGGAAGTTCGCTATTCGGAGGGCGTGGCCGCCTGGTCGGGACCATCGGAGGAGTCTTTTTGCTGGCGCTTGTAGATAACGCATTGAATCTGATCGGCGTGTCAACCTTCTATCAGGACCTCGTCCGTGGCGTCGTGATCGTAATCGCGGTCGCAGTGTTCATTCGCAAGGACTGACGAGAGCCATGCCAACGATGGACGGCCACGCCCATGTGTTCAAGGCGTTGAGCGAACACTATCCACGCGCCGTTCATCCTATGTACCCGCCCCACCTGGAGGCCCCCGTCGAGGAACTCCTGTCAACCATGCAAACACATAGGGTGGAGAAGGCAATACTAGTCGCCCTCTCGCCCCACGACGAGTATCTCGGCGAATGCCTGTCTTCCCATCCCAACCGACTGGCAGGGATCGGAGTGCTCGATCCCAGCCGATCGAGTGACGCCGAGGGTGTCCACAGGCGGTTCTCTGAATCCGGCCTCCGGGGCCTGCGGGTACACCACCTCGGTGCACAAGGCTCGACAAGGGCACAGGAACTAGACGCGTGGCCGGCTCTTCAGGCGCTCAGCGAGCTCGAAGGGATCGTGTGGCTCTACGTTCCAGCAGAGGAATTAGAGTTATTACCAATGGCGCTCGACCACCTGCCGGGACTACGGGTGGTGATCAATCATCTCGGGTGGCCGCTGCCCAACGAGTTCAAAATCGACACCCTTGGCCGACCGACAATCAAAGGCACGATCCCCGCGACGACATTGAAGACAGTCCTTGTCCTGTCGCACTACGCCAATGTCCATGTCATGTTCTCGGGACAGTATGCATTCAGTCGCGAGGATTACCCATTTGCTGACTTAGGCCGGGTCGTATGGACCATTTACAAAGAGTATGGAGCCGGCCGGATGATATGGGCTTCAGACTACCCGTGGACCAAGGAGGTGCCAGGCTACGGGCCACAACTACAATTGGTGGACCATTTCCTCCCCAACCTATCGCCGGAAGAGCGCGCCGCTATCATGGGCAACTCCGCCGCTCGTCTATTCGGCCTCTGACCCACGTGAAGACGGGGGGACGAGGCCCCAGATGGTTGCCGTGGAACCGGATCCCTTGTGGTTGATGGGGCCTCCGACGAGAACGTGAGCGCCAATCGGCGGCAGATGCCCCAACCGGATCAGGTTCTCGAGATCTATGCGGTGACGCTGGAGGAGCAGGCTCGATGCACGGTAGTTCAAATCAGTCCCCGGGTCCGGTCCAAACGTGTCGGTTCCAAGTGCACCACGCCGGCCAAGGCGTTGAGTTCGAATGAGCCACCGAACTGATCTGAGGCTGAAGCCGGGCTGGTGCAGGTCGCCGTCCGAGTCGAGGTTGCCATACGCAGGTGTCCCCCACTTACGGCCCCATCCCGTCCAGGCGATGACGGCCGCGCCCCTCGGGATCCGGCCGTAGCGCGACTCGAACACCTTGAGATCGGCAACCGTGACCTCGTAGTCGGCATCAACAGCGGCCTTCGCCCTGACATCCACCACGACAGCAGGAAGGAACAAGTCGCGCGGCTTGAGGTCATCCGCGCACGCCGCGCCTTTGCGGAAGTGACATGGTGCGGCCCAGTGCGTGCCCGTGTGTTCACCCTCTTTGACGTACTGGAGGTAGAACCCGTCATCCGGAACAGTGAAGCTTGTGGTCAAGGTGAACTTAGGATCCCCGGGGAAACCAGAGGTGCGCTTCGGGTTGTTCTCGTGTGCCAGGTTAACCAGCTGCAGCTTGTCCAAAGCAGATGTGCCTCGATCGGCTGTCACGGACGGTGCGGTCGCCCCAGCACTCAGAATCAGCGCATAGAGCAATGCAATACCGAGCAATGCGGCCACGATGACGTTCTTCTTATTCATCTCGCCTCCTAGCGTTAGATGGCTGCCCTTTGCCGGGATGCCCCGCCTTGTATCCATTCTTCTCGAGGTGCACAATAGCGTGAGGCTGCCGTCCAGCACATGAGGCCTTCACGAGGCTCGAGTTGGGAGGTTGCGGGTTTGGGCCCAGCCGATGGAAGCAATGAAAGGAAGCCTCGACTACAAGGAGGAGCACCCGCCATGGGACAACGCGACAACAGCCCGGAAAAAAGGAACAAAGGAAAGCAGCGACGCGTGGTCAAGGCATCCCTTGACAAGAATGAGCGTCGTGACAGGCCGAAGAATCCCGACCGAACGACAAAGGCCGGGAACAGGGATCGCGAGCAGAGTGAAAGCGGGCGCGACGATAATCGACGGAACAGGCAGACGCGCAACGAGAGGTCGCAAGGTTCGAGCTTTCCTTGGGTGGCCGTCATTGTCATCTTGATCGTCATAGCCGTCGCGGTGTACTTCCTCTTCCTTCGGTAGTTGCCCCGCTATTCCGGGAAGACCCAATCCAAGCCCGGGCTGAACCCGGGAGCCGACGCTTGCCGACAAGACATCTAGTGGTTCAGGTACCGCTTTTCGATCGATGCGACGAGTGAGTACGTCGTGTCCACCATGTTTCCCACATAGAGGCCTCCCGCCTGCGTAAGCAGCTGGTAGGCGTCCCAACGTTCGAATCCGTAATCGGATTCAAGCCACAACACCAATTCGGTGTTGGCGATGCGCGCGGCGTCCTCCATTGGCTTGGCGCTTCCGACAACCATGATCGCGTCCTGTGATTCGACTCGAGGCCATTCGATCGTCTGATCTTTGATCACATCGAACTCGACCGTGACCTTGGACGTAATCTCCAAACCGACACCACAAAGCTCGCCCTGGCCTTGGTTTGCGTGCGTGTCGCCGGTGTAGAAAAGCGCTCCTTCGTTCCAAATCGGCAGGTATACCGTGTTGCCCGGCTTGATGTCCGGCACGTCCATGTTGCCACCGAAGGGTCCTGGCGCCAGCGCTGTAATCGCCTCGAGATCGGGCGCCACTGCCAAAGTTCCCATGAATGGATCCAACGGCACCTCGACATTGAGCTCTAGATTTATCAGTTTGCCGTCGTGTAGCTCCCACACCCACACCCTCTCAGGTAGCGGCTCCTGCAGGGTGCGGGTGAAGACAGTGGAGGTCAGCCCACCGAAATAGGGGATCAGGCAACTGACGGCAAAGGCACGAGTGGGCTCGATCTCCCTCAGTTTCACCACCAGGGTGTCCCCCGGCTCGGCCCCTTCGACGTAAATCGGACCCGTCTGCGGATTAAGGAACTTTGCGGTTGCTAGCGCTTGGCTGGGGAGGTCCTCCTTGGATTGGATACGGCTCCCGAAAGCGTCGTCACAATGAATCGTGACTGTGTCACCAGGGCGTACTTTTGCGATCGGCTCTCTATAGGGATTGAAGACGTAGCTATGATCCTTCGGCTTGACCTCCACATGCCGGCCCTCATGCTCCATGACTCCTCCTCGCTTGCGCGCCCTATCCCCCAAGACTTACCCGAGCCAAAGCCGGTCTCCCTCAGACGGGGCAACGCCCTGATTCAGCCTTTTATCGCAGGGAGACGGTTCAACCACTGCCCCGCTATCCTGGACATGCCGACTTCCTCTCTCCGAAACCCCAACCCGTCATAGAAGCCTGTCGCACTATCGGTGAACAGGCCAACATGATGTCCCGGCACCTTCTGCAAGAGACGCGACACCATTTCCCGGCCGATTCCACGCCGGCGCCGGGAACTCTTCGTCCACACATCAATCAAATATGCGTTGCAGACCCCATCTGCTAAAAGGCGGGCCGTTCCTACAAGCTCTTTGTCATTCCAGGCAAATATGGCGAACTGGCTTACCGTGAAAGACTCTTCGAGCTCGTCGGGTGTTCGTCCATTATCGAAGTGGTCGGACGCCAGATCTTGCTTCAATCTTGCCCAATCAACCGGCTCGGGATCCTCTGAGTACGAAATCTGGAGCCGTTGTTCATTCACAGAACCGATGCTAGCCTAGAGTTCGTAATGTCGCTGCCTCCATGAATTCCCCGTAAACTGGCACGGCGGCAACTGAAGGCACCTTCGTGTCTCTAGCAACAGCCGCTGAACCGCATTACCCCGAGGGTTCACCATTGGGCTCATGTGCTTCGTTGCGGCATCGAAAGAGTGGAGGGGGCCAAAGCCTTGAGCGTTGAGAAGATAACGGACGAAAAACCATCCCTGCTTCAGCGCCTTGCCCAGCGCGTCCTCATAGCCATAGGAGACCGGTTCAATTTGTTCATGATACAGGGCCTGCATGTGCGTCCTAAGATCGATCATCGTCGGTTCATGGACGGAACCTTCTGGCTTACAAGCCTGGATTACGTCAGAAACGCAACGGCGGAGTTGCTAAGCCGCGATCTGCATGAACGGAGTATCGGGGGCGCTGTAGCGGAGGTCGGCGTCTACCAGGGCAACTTTGCCGCGCTCCTGAACCATCACTTCCCAGACAGAACCCTCTACCTGTTCGACACCTTCGAGGGCTTCGATCCCCGTGATGTTTACATAGATAGAACCCAAGGGTGGACATTGATTCCCCAGGACTTCGATGGAACCTCGATAGCAACCGTGATGGGCAAGCTTCCCCATCCGAACAAGGTGAAGATAAGAGCCGGATGGTTCCCCGAATCGGCAAAGGGGTGCGAACATGAAACGTTCTGTCTCGTCAGCATTGACGTCGATCTGTACCAACCGATACTTGCGGCACTGAAGTGGTTCTACCCGCGCCTGAACCCAGGAGGTTACCTGCTTGTGCACGACTACAATAACAACGAGTACCTGGGCGTGAAGCACGCGCTGCGTGAGTTCGGCAAGGAAACGGGTGTGACCTGGTCCCTGCTTCCGGATCGGCGCGGGTCGGCGCTTATCACCAAGGGGAACGTCAGCCCTGTCCAATCAAAGGACGATGGTCCGTGACCGATTCCACTCAACAGCTCATCCCTCCCCCGTTGATGCTCCTTGACGTCGACGGAGTCCTCGCCCCCTTTCAGGGCGACGTCCTCAGCATGAGCCGTGTGGGAGGTGAGGGTTTCCGTCGTATTGACCTGGACCCCCAGATCGGGTTGAGGGAAACTTTTCTGTGGGTTTCCGACGCCAATAGTGAGCGCCTGAGGAAACTCGGTGAGGCCTTCGAGATTGTCTGGGCGACGGGCTGGGCGCACACCGCGAACCGCGTTATCGGTCCGCTTCACGCACTGAAAGAGCTGCCGGTGATCGAGCTGGACTGGACCTTCGATACACCGACGTGGAAGCTCCCTTCGATCGAAGCCTTCGTGACCGATGATCGCCCCTGTGTGTGGGTGGACGATGACCTCGCTGAGGACGCCGAGCGATGGGCGGATCAACGGCCGGCACCCACCCTTCTAGTGAGGTGCGTGCCTCACATCGGTCTGACGGACCAGTTGACGGAACGGTGCCTCGAATGGGCCGCAGGACTCACCCTGGGTACCTGATTACCCCCTTAAGCGGGTCCCATCGTGACGGGTTTGATCCAATCCCGAACCACTTGCCGGGCACTTCCCGAAACAACTCCCGCGACGGCAAGCCACATTAGCTTCTTGACCCTCGATGCCTGCTGATGAACCTTCGGCACATCCTCGCCCGTAGCGGTTCGCCAGACATAAGTCACCACGCGGGTCGAAAGCTTTGCCGCAAGAACACCTCCTACCGCGGCGAGAACCATCTGCGTGCCCGTAGGCTCTTCAGGTATCGATCCATCCGGTTGCGGCAACTCCCTGCCCATATGCCCACCTTCCTTCTCGGTTCTGCAACAAACGTTAGAACCCGACCTGGAGGCTCGTTGTCACCCGGGACCCTACGCATCCTCCCGGTTGCTCTTGCCGTCCGGGTCGGAATCGCTGCCGCCTGTCTGCTGGGGAAGCGCAGGCTCGGGCGAGACGATCGGGTCCGGAGCAGCGCCGGGGTCGACGACCGTCTCAGGAGAGGCAATGACGTCGGAGGCTCCTCCGGCGTTTCCCTTTGAGTGCTCCGAGGTCCCTGCGGGATCCGCGTTTGCGTTGGGTCCGAGCTCCCCGGTCTCATCCGGGGGCATGTCTGTGACCGCCTCCGGGCCGTTGCCGCCTGTCACGTCGGACGTCACGTCCGACCCGGGCTCCTCCACCACGAGAACGGTTTCTTCGACAGTCACGTCGGGCGTCAGGTCCGATCTGGGCTCGTCCACCACGACGACGGTTTCTTCGACGATCACGGACGGCTCAACGCCCATGTCCGGTTGGACACCTTGGACACCAGCGTCGACAACAGTCTGCGACCTGCGCTGACCCTTTCGAAACAGGTAGAAGCCGCCACCGGCCACAAGAATCGCAGCGGAGGCGGCGATGACCCGTGGGCTCGCCTTCCCGCCCCGGCCGCTCTTCTTTTGCCCGGCGCCATCCCCTGCCTGCCTCAACATCGCCGCAGTCCCAATGAGGGCCAGAGCGGTCCTGGGATTCACTGACATGACTATTTCTCCTCCCGATAGCGTTTGCGGTGACTCTACCCAAGCGGCAGCCAAAGGATGCGAATCGGCTGCTGGTGCCGAAGCCGCAAGACATCTCAGCACTTCCTGAGCGATGGTAGGGGCTCGCACCGCAGGGTGGTTGTAGGTTCGGACATGGGTGATCGGCCAACGGGGCACAAGGGTCGCTCGGCCGCTTCAAAACTGAATGGACGGGCAACTTGAGGGGGGCATCATGGGCACCGCAGACACTGCCGTAGGGGGAGGATACAAGACTCCGGAAGAGGAGGAACACCTAACTCCGGCAGAGGAACGGTTCGAGAAGGCTCGCCGCACTACGGGGCTGGTGCTGGGACCGCTGCTGTTCTTGATTGTCTATTTCGCTCCGTTAGACCTCGAGCGCCCCCAACAAACCCTGGCGGCCATCTTCCTGGCGGTGATCATCCTGTGGATGACTGAAGCCATACCCATTCCCATAACCGCCGTGCTTGGACTCGTGCTGACGGTGTTGCTGGGAGTGGCTTCCGGAGACACCATCTTTCCGTTGTTCTCCGACGGAACCATCTTTTTGTTCATAGGCGGCTTCATCATCGCCCAGGCGATGATGGTTCACGGGGTCGATAAGCGCTTCGCTTACAGGGTGTTGTCGATCCCGAAGGTCGCCGGGTCGACTTACCGCACGATAATCGCATTTGGCGCAATCGCAGCCACTGTTTCGGCCTTCGTCTCGAACACAGCCACCACCGCCATGCTGTTCCCCATCGGACTCGGGATCATGAACGCGTTGTCCGGGTTGGTTCACGAGCAGTCGGATGAGGACACCAGCCGCTCCAGACTTCGCTTCGGCACGGCCCTGATGCTCATGATTGCCTACGGGGCCAGCGTCGGGGGTCTCTTGACGCCGATCGGCAGCCCTCCCAACCTGATCGGACGGGAGTTCATCGAGAAAGAGCTCGATACGACCATCTCGTTCTTTGACTGGGTCTTGACCGCAGCTCCGATTGTCTTCCTGATGTTCATCGCGCTCTGCGTTGTCCTCATCGCGTTGAACCGCCCGGAGGTCAGGAAAATTGAAGGCGCTGAGGAGTACGTGGCCGAGGAGCGAACCAAGTTGGGGAAGGTGAGTCCGGGTGAGCGCAACACCCTAATCGCTTTTGCGGTTGCCGTCACACTCTGGATCCTGCCAGGTCTCGTGGGACTCCTGGCAGGTGACACTTCAGACATCTACATCACCATGACGGAGCGTCTGCCGGAGGAGGTCGTTGCGATCGTTGCCGCCTCTCTACTGTTCGTCCTCCCAACGAATTGGAAAGAGCGCCGCTTCACCCTCAACTGGAGTGACGCAGTGAAGATCGATTGGGGCACGATCCTCCTCTTCGGCTGCGGCATCGCTCTCGGCACACTGCTCGACGAGACAGGACTCGCAACGGTCGTCGGCAAAGGCATGGCCGACACCCTGGGAATCACCAGCATCGTGGTGATCACCGCGCTCGCCACCTTAATTGCCATCCTTATTTCCGAGACGGCCAGCAACACGGCAAGCGTCGCCATAATTGTCCCGATCGTCCTTCCCATAGCGAGCGCCGCAGGGCTAGGGGAGCTGGCCTTGATCCCCGCCTTCGCAGCGATCTTCGGCGCGTCGTACGGTTTCATGCTCCCCGTGTCCACTCCGCCGAACGCAATCGTCTACGGCAGCGGGATGGTGCCGATAACCAAGATGATCCGGTCGGGTTTCGTGTTCGACCTCATCGGATTGGCACTCATCACCGCCGGTGTCAGCGTGATGGCCAGGGTGGTAGGCCTGGTGTGAACCGCGGGTTGGCGCGTGAAGAACGCTCACATGCGCTGATCACCGAAAGATGTTTCGCAACTACAGCCCGCATACAACCGCGCTTGCCTACCTTGACCTTGGGTGACCTTTCGGATACGCTCCGCACTCAGACAGAAGCAAGGCGTCGCTGACAATCACGAGGGGTGAGGGATGAAGCGAACCAGAGTCGGCCTCGGCAGAGCCGCCTGCTTGGGGTTGATGGTTGCGTTGCTTGGAACCACCGCGGTCCGGCCTGCGCTCGCAGCGCCATCCTGGTCCAAGATCATGAAAACCTTCAAGCCCGGGTGGGACCCGAACAGCTCCAACGTGTGCGT
>JACDCD010000076.1 GCA_013694625.1 Actinomycetota bacterium
CTTGGCTGTTCCGTGAAGCTCCATGGGCTCTGCGATCTGGTCACCGATTCGTTTCACGGGGTTGAAGGCATTCATGGCACCCTGAAACACCATGGCCACGTCTTTCCACCGGTGGGGCGCTACGGTCGTCTCTCCACCCTCGAGGATGTCGCTGCCATCCAGATACACGCGACCGGCAACGCTTGCATTGGGCGGCAGCAGCCCCATGACGGCCAGGATGCTGGTGGTCTTTCCGCACCCCGATTCACCCACAAGGCCCAGACGCTCGCCCGCATGCAGCTCGAAGCTCACTCCCTGTACCGCATGCAATTCGCCCCCGGGAAGGTCAAACCAGACGTGCAGATCCTCGACCCTGAGAACCGGGCCGCGTGTGCTCACCCAACTTCCGCCTTGGCGGGCGGCCGGCGCAACCGGAATCTGTGGACCGAGAGATGGCCCACTTTCAAGCGAGGGTTAAGAGAGTCCTCCATGGATTGCCCCACCATTGTGCATGCAAGGATCACGAGGGTTACACAGACCCCAGGAGGCACGATCGCCCACCACGCGTCGCTGAAGATTGCTCCTCCAGTGAGAGAGTTCTGGATCAGTTTCCCCCACGAGATCTGCGACGGATCACCCAGACCCAGGAACGCGATATAGGTTTCGGCGAAGATGGCGGTTGCAACCGTGAGGACCGTGTTCGCCACCAACAGAGGCGTCACCTGGGGTAGCACGTGCTTCACGATCAACCGAACGTTACCCGCACCAAGAGCGCGCGCCCGCTTAACATAGACTTGCTCACGAACGCTCTTGACCTGTGAGCGAATCAGCCGCGCGGTGCTCGTCCAGTAGATGACCGCGATGATGATGACGATGTTCAGCAGGCTCTGCCCCCAGATCGCCGCCGCCACGATCATCAAAGGCACGTCGGGGATCACCAGGAAGTAGTCGGTTATTCGCATCAGCACGGTATCCGTCCTGCCTCCCAGATAACCGGACAGAATCCCGACCGTGCCGCCGATGAGCATGGCCATGAGAGAGGCGGCGAAACCGACCAGGAGCGACACGCGGGCTCCCCAGATCAACAGCGTAAGCATGTCGATCCCGCCGTCGTCCAGGCCCAGAAAATGCTCCGACGACGGCGGTGCGTACACCGGGCCGGCCTTCACGCGGGGGCTGTAGGGAGAAATGAGCGGCGCGGCGAGTGCGAGGGCAACGAAGAGCACGAGTACCAGTGCTCCAAAAGCCGCTTGTCTATCTCCGAGCACGAGCTGTTTGAGAACCCCACGGGGAGTAGAAGCCGCCACGGGTGCGAGGTCGGTTCCGGGGAGCCCTCCTCCTGCGCCGGCCGGCGGCACCGCCTCGATAGTCATGCGGTCACTCTAGGGTCGAGCTTGAAGTACAACAGGTCTGCCACGAAGTTGAAGAAGATCACGGCGAAGGTAAGCAGCAGGAACGCCCCCTGCAAGACCGGGTAGTCACGCTGATCGATGGCGTTGATGACCGCCAGACCTATTCCCGGATAGGAGAAAACCTCCTCGATCACGATCGCTCCCGCCAGGATGTACCCGAACGACAACGCTATGAGGGTGACGAGCGGCAGCATCGCATTGCGGAGCCCGTGCCGCCACACGATGTTGAAGTTCTTGAGCCCCTTCGCTCGCGCCGTCAACACGTAGTCCTCGCCAAGCGTCTCCAGCATCGAGGAGCGGACGATGAGCGCATACTCGCCGTAGAGACCAATGCCCAGAGTCAAGGCTGGGAGCGCAAGATGGCGCAAACGGTCGGCTATGACCGTCCACGTCGACGGCTCCTCAAGGATTCCGAGCGTCGGATCACGAATCCCTGCCACCGGGAACCCAAACCTTAGGGCGATGTAGAACACAACCATCAGGCCGATCCACTGCGTTGGCATGGCATAGAAAGACAATGCCGCCCAGGTATTGAGGCGATCGGTCCGGGTCCCTCTTCTCCATGCCGAAACGACTCCGGCAGCAACGCCGATGACGACCGATATCACAGTGGCGACGACCAGCATCGGCAGAGTGTTCATGATCGGCTCTTTGAGGTTCTGCCACACCGACCGGTGATCCGTGAAGGAGGTGCCGAGGTCCCCCTCAGCCAAGCTCCCCAGATAGATCGTGTACTGCTGCCACATGGACTGGTTCAAGCCCAGCTCTTCCTCGAGCGCGGCTTTGAATTGCTTCGTGCAATGGAAGCACCGCAGCGCGGTGACTGCGCTGCCGGGAACAGCACGGAACAAGACGAAGTTCAAGGTGATGGCGACGAACACGGTCAAGAGCGCCGCACCCGTCCGCCGGATGACGTAGTCAGCGCCCCTCACCCGTGAACCTCCGGCGGTGTCAGCGAAGCATTACTGGGTGAGATGCGGACTTGTGTAGTAGCACTTGCAGTAGGCGCCCAGCTGCGGATAGAAGCCCTCCCATTCGTCCCGAAAGGCCATGATGATTTCTTCTTGCACCGTGTGGATGTAGGGGCGCTCCCTGGCGAGCTTGGCCTGCATCTCCCACACGAGGTCCCGACGCGCCTCCTGGTCCACCGTCTGGCTCTGCTTCTTGTACATCGCATCGTACGCCGGATCGTTGTAGCCGGTGTCGTTCCAGCTGTACCACTGGCCTTTGGTCATGACCGACAACATGAAGTCCGGGTCCACGTAGCCCACCCAGTCCCAGGCAGCGAGATCGAACTTGGTGTAGGCCCCCGCCGTCTCGAGAGCGTATGCCTGCCCTGTGTCGCCGCCCGGTTTGATGGTCAGCTTGACACCGACGTCGGCCCAGTTGGCCTTGATGATCTCGAAGTAGCGCTCTCCGTTGTAGTTGAGGCTGCTCGGGACGATCATCTCGTAAGACATCGGGTGCGCCGGCTGTGCATACTCGCCCGTCGTTGCGGGAGCCCAGCGGACACCATTCCGTTCCTTGTAACCGAGAGAGTCCAGAATCTCGCTCGCCCTGTCGGAATCGTACGGTAATGGCTTGACCTCGGGATTGACCCAGTCCCCAGATTGGGACGAGATCAGGTTTGCCCACGGCCTGGCGTAGCCGTTGTAGACCACGTCGATCAGCTCCTGGCGGTTCGTTGCATACTCGAGCGCTTCACGCACCTTCGGATCCAGCAGCTCTCGATTCTCAGGCTTGACCGGGTTGGCGTTGAAGGTGATGTTGTCCACCTGGGCTCCGAGCTCGCTCTGCACTGTGATGCCGGGTTCCGACTCGAGGGCCTCGGCCGCGTTGGCCGGCACCGATTCGATCCAGTCGAGCGTCCCCGCACGCAGGTCGGCGATCATCGATGTCGAGTTGGTGTAGTAGATCAGCGCAACCGCCTCAGTGTTGGACTCCGGTCCGTAGAAGTTCGGGTTTGGCTTGAAGACCGTGGTGCCTTTCTTGTCGTACTTGTCGATGGTGTATGCGCCGCCGGCCACGACGGGAAGGTCCTGTTCGGGCTGGAAGGTCTTGATGTCCTTACCGTCGTTGCCGGTGTATTTGGACCACACATGCTTGGGAAGGATCCAGAACTGCTCCATCTGCGCAAGCACATTCCCGATCGCGTTCTCATATTCGATGATCAACGTTTTCTCATCAGGGGCCCGGAATTCCTTGACGTTCGACAGGGCGGCAGAAAGCGCAGACGTGGGCCCATGGGCGTACTTGAGGATCGTGTTTCCCGTCCAGGCGACATCGGCTGCGGTCATCGGCTTGCCGTCAGACCACGTGGTTCCCGGCTTCAGGTTGAAGGTCCATTCCAAACCGTCAGAGGTGTGGGACCAGTCGGTGGCCCAGTCACCTTCGATCTTGATCCCCGGCCCGTATTGCACGAGCTGCGGATACAGCATCACCATCGCGTTGTAGGACTGTGACTCGATGGCGATGAAGGGATTCATAGAGTCGATGTAGTCGACCGTGCCGACCTTGAGGATGCCGCCCTTCTGGACGCCGCCGCCCTCGTCACCCGACTCATCCGTTGCACACCCCGTAAGGAGGACCACCGCTGCGAGCGCCGCCCCCGCCAACCGCCTTTTCATCTTTACCCCCCGATTGCAATCCGATTTCGATGGCAGGGCCGCTTGGCTTGCTGGTTGCTTCTCGAATCGTACTGCGACGGGACCGGCCGCGCGGTTCATCGGATTCCCCCTGTCGTCCGTCCTGCCGTCCGACAGCCATAGTAAGCGTCCCTCCGCCTCAGGTGCCACTCCACTCTGTACAACGCCGCCGCAGGTGATGGTCGCTTAGGCAAGAAAAGGGGCGCCAATCCGACGTGGGGAGCGCCCTACGACGGCTGGGGGGGCAGGAGAGCGGCCTCGTCGAGTGTCAGCTTGCGGGCATCGGCGTCGACCGTGGCATGGACTCCCAGGGGCGTTGTCGACAGGTATTTCCCGTGCCCCATGGGCAGTCCGTAGATAGCCGGGACCCCAAGGGGCTCGATGTAGCGTTCGAGCACATCCTCTATGGACAGGGATTGGGGGAAGTCCGGTCTGTCCTCCCGCCAGTCACACTTTTCGAGCTCGCCCACGACCACCCCGGCCGCCTTCCGAAGCATGCCGGCCTGTGTCATCTGACCCAGCAGCCCGTCGACAT
>JACDCD010000052.1 GCA_013694625.1 Actinomycetota bacterium
GCTCAGGCGAGTGGAGGCGATCCTCGAAAATCCCGAGATCTACCGGCTCGCCGAGCTGATCCCGCACCCGAGCCCCCAAGCGGGCGGAAGACAGCGCCACTACCCCGACTACATGCTGCTGGTCTACGAGGCCCTGGTGAGCGTCTATGGCAGCGCCCGTCAGGTCGAGGCGGAGCTATCCCATCGGGTGGTGTGGGGCTTCATGCGCCGGCTAATCAAAGACCTTTTCCCTGACTACAGCTCCAAGCACCTTCCCCGCCGTCCAATGCGGCGCCACCACTACATTTATGGACGCAACCGCTATCTTCAGGATCCCGAAGTCCTCGCCGGCATCACAAGGCTCCATCGTCAGATCGCATCGGTCCAGGCCCGGGAGCTGGGTCTCCTCGACCCGCAGGGACGAGGATCATGGTCCCATCCCCATCTCTCTCGCATGCTCTATGCCGACGGCAAGGTCGTCACCCCGCTGTTTCGGGCCAAGCCGGGTGAGACCCGCACCGACAAGGCCACCGGCGAGATCAAACAGCTGCGCTGCGACAGTGACGGCGCCCTCCACTTCGAGGGCACCGGGGAGGTGGCCTGGGGCACCAAGTTCGTGATCGTGGCCGCCCGGGCCTCCGAGGAGCGCGCCCGCATGATCCTTGACGTTGAGTGGGTCCCCAAACCCGGGGGAGAGGCGAGCGTTGCCATGGACTGTTTTAGGAGACTCTCTCCTCATGTCCCGGGTGCCCAGGGAGTGATCTACGACACCGCACTTCGAGGGGTCCACCACCAAGAGTTCTTGCGTGAGCTCGGGCTCCTGCCGATCAACCGGGTGACCGCGGCGGTCAAGGGCGCGGAGAAGCCCCGCCGCAAGGACGGACGGCGCGTCGAGAAGAGCACCCACATCGAAGACAAACAGATCGTCCTTGAGGATGGAACCGTCAAGATCTGCAGTCTCTACGCCCGTGGCGGAGAGATCGGAATCGGCGAGCTCACCGATAGAGGAGAGCCTGAGTTCATCCCTCTCGCCAGGACCCGGACCCATCGCATCAAGGACAAGGGCGGGCTGTTTCGCTGGTACAACGACTACCGCCTGCCGGAGAGTCATGGTGGCGGGACGGTCACAGTGAGACTTCACAACAACGAACAAGACGCCGCTCGCAAGCTCAACCGGACTGAGAACGTGCGACCGATTCCTGCCTCCGATCCTGACTTCGCCGCCCTCTATGCCCGCCGAAATGACTCGGAGTCGATCAACCGAGGACTGGACGATTCGATGTGGCTTGGGCGAGCCCACAGCCTCGGACACGCCCGTCAGCACCTCAACCTCATCGGCTACGCACTGATGGTGAACTCGTTGACTCTGTTGGAGCACCAACAGCGTCCGCCTTCCTTAGCCTCGGCGGCGTAAACCTCTCAACCCCCCCAGGTCAACAGCAGCCCGGCGCGGTCTGTTCCGTGTATGAGTCCCTCAGCTAGCGCAGAAGCGACCGAGGGAGGCGGTCCCGCTAGACTTGAGCCAAAGAAGGGACGAAGCTGGCTTGCGCAACCGGTTTTCTCCCAACTTTTAGACATGCCCCGCCCTGGTAGCTCAGGGGATAGAGCAACCGCCTCCTAAGCGGTAGGTCGTCGGTTCGATTCCGACCCAGGGCACTCTCCCGGCCCGTTACCCTAGGGCCCATGGATACCAAAAAGGCACGGAAGCTTCTGGAGGCGGACAGGGTCCGGCTCGAGCGAATTAGGGACGGCGTCTCGGAAGACCAAGGCCTGGGAGTCGAGTCACAGAAGGCCAGTCTCTCCGAGCTCTCCTCGTTCGATCAACACAACGCCGACATCGCCACGGAAACGTTCGAGCGTGAAAAAGATGAATCGATCCTCGAACAGGTCGAGGGTGAGTTGAACGACGTCGACCATGCCCTCGCCCGCATCGAAGACGGCACCTATGGCACCTGCGAGACGTGTGGCAAGGGGATTGGCGACGCACGCCTCGAGGCGGTCCCCACCGCCCGCTTCTGCGTCGAGGACCAGGTACGTGCGGAGCGCGATTTACGGTCTCCCAACTAGCTCGGCAAGTCCGGCCCGATGACCAACACAATGTCCTCTGTATCGCTGCCGAAAGATTTCTCGGCGCGCCCTGCAACCGCAGACGACGTCGATACGGTGGTCGGGCTGGTGGCGGCTTGTGACATAGCAGAGTACGGCGTACCGGATGTCGATGCCGAGGATGTCCAGGCGGCGTGGGCAACCCCGGGCTTTTCCCTTGGCAAGGACAACTTGATCGTCGAGGGCAAGGCCGGCGATCCGGTCGGGTATCTCGAGATCTTGTGGGGCCGCGTCGAAGCGGTGGTGCATCCCAACCGGCGAGGACTCGGCATCGGAGCCTATCTACTGGCACGCGCAGAACAACGGGCCCTCGAGCAGGCGCCCTCGGGCGAAGCAGAAGTCGGGCTGTCCCAGGTCATCAGCACCACCGATCCCGCGGCCATGCGGCTGCTCGCGGACGCTGGTTACCTGTCCGGCAAGATCATCTGGCGGATGACGGTTGCTCTCGACGAGGATTTTCCTCCCGTGTGGCCAGATGGCGTGCTCCCGGGAGTGTTCGAACCAGGTGATGAGCTGGCGGTGCACGCCCTCGTCGAGGAGACCTTCGGTGACAATGCGAATCACGAGCGCCAACCCTTCGAGGAGTGGAAAGCGTTCATGATGGAGCGAGAAACCTTCGACCCTAACTTGTGGATCGTCGCCAGAGCGAACCGCGAAATCGTGGGAGTGGTCCTCTGTCCCAACTATCCCGACGAAGGCTGGATAAGGCAGCTTTCGGTCAAGCGTTCATGGCGCGGCCGGGGTCTCGGTATGGCGCTGCTGCGTCAGGCCTTCATGGAGTTTCGTCGCAGGGGCCGCAAGACAGCGAGCCTCACGGTTGATTCCTATAACAGAACCGGGGCAAGGGGGCTCTACGAGAGGGCCGGGATGTCTCCTGAACGCGAGTACGTGACCTACACCCGCCGCCTCCGTCCCTGACATTGGAGCCAGCGTGCCCGAACGGCTACTGATCATCGGAGGAGATGCCGCCGGCATGAGCGCAGCAACCAACGCACGCCGGCATCTTGGCCCCGACAGGCTCGAGATTCTCGCCTTTGAGCGTGGCAACTTCACCTCCTACTCAGCGTGCGGTATTCCCTACTACGTTGGCGACGTGGTCGGTGACGTCGACCGGCTCATAGCGCGAACACCCGAAGAGTTCCGCGATCGCTCGGCCATCGAGGTCCGCATAGGCCACGAAGTGACCGAGATTGACCTCGACGGGAGGGCGGTCAGGGTACGCGACTTGGCCACCGGAGTCGAGACACGCGAGGGCTTCGATCAGCTGGTGCTTGCCACCGGAGCGGTGCCCAAACGCCCGCAGCTTCCTGGATCCGACGCCCGCGGTATCTACGGAATCCAGGTACTAGACGACGGCACCGCCGTCCGTGACGTGCTCGCCAAGGAAGAGCCGAAGCACGCCGTCATCGTCGGCGGGGGTTATATCGGACTCGAGATGGCAGAGGCGTTCAAGCTGCGTGGGCTCCAGGTTTCCGTGGTCGATAAGCACGAGCAGCCGATGTCGACGCTGGATCCCGACATGGGCGCTCTGGTTACCAAAGGCCTGTGTGATCTGGGAATCGACGTCTATCTGAACGAGGCCGTCACTTCGTTCGATACCGATTCCGGCAAAGTGTGTGGAGTCGTTACCGGACAACGCACGTTGCCGGCCGACATCGTCGTCTTGGGTCTGGGCGCAACACCCAATCGAGAGCTCGCCGACAAAGCCGGCATACCAGTAGGGCCCAGCGGTGGTGTGGTGGTCGACAGGCGTATGCGCACCAAGGCCGAAGGCGTGTGGGCGGCGGGGGACTGCACCGAGAAGTATCATCGTATTTCTCGGCGCGCCGTCGCCATTGCGCTTGGCACTCACGCAAACAAGGAAGGGCGTATCGCAGGGATAAACATTGGTGGTGGTTATGCAACCTTTCCTGGCGTCGTGGGAACGGCGGTGACGAAGGTGTGCGGTGTCGAGGTAGCGCGTACTGGACTAAGAGAATCCGAGGCCACCGAAGCTGGCTTCGAGCATCTCAGTGTCATCGTTGAATCAACTACCCGGGCGGGCTACTATCCGGGCGCCTCACCGATCAAGATCAAACTCGTAGTCGAAAAGCGCTCGGGTAAGTTGCTGGGTGCTCAGATTGTCGGCCGGGAAGAAGCGGCCAAGCGGATCGACGCGCTGGCTACGGCGCTGTGGAACGAGATGACAGTCGACGAGATGCTGAATCTCGACCTTTCGTATGCCCCTCCTTACTCTCCAGTGTGGGACCCGATTCTCATCGCGGCACGCAAGGCGTGGAGCCAGGTTCAAGAGACGCTCTCGGAATGCTGAACGCCCTGTTGTGGAGTGCAGAACGGGACGGGCCGAGTACAAGAGACGCTCTCGGAATTGTGGTGGCTATGTCGTGGGGTTAGAACAGGACGAGTTACTGGAGCTTGCCCTCCACGGGGCGCGTGAGGCAGGCGACCTCCTGCTCGAACGCTTCGCCGGGCCTGCTCAGGGAGTGAGCTCGAAATCGACCCATACCGACCTCGTAAGCGACGCCGACCGCAGCTCCGAGGCGCTCCTGATGGAGCTCATCACGAGCAAGCGCCCTCAGGACGGCATCTACGCCGAGGAGGGAGGCAAGGGCGCCTCCGAGTCCGGGCTCAGGTGGGTGGTCGACCCGCTGGACGGCACGATCAACTATCTCTTCCGGATACCGATCTGGTCGGTGAGCATTGCCGTGGAGGATCGGGACGGTGGCGTCGTGGGCGTGGTGCACGACCCCAACCGGAACGAGACCTTCACCGCAAGCAGAGGCGGTGGGGCCTGGGTGAACGGCGCGCCGATAAAGGTGCGGGAACGTACAGATCCGAGCAAGGCACTGATCGGAACGGGGTTCTCCTACGAGTCAAAGGTGCGCGCCGTTCAGGCGCAGGTGCTGACGCGAGTGCTCCCTCACGTGCGCGATGTGCGGCGCCCGGGTTCTGCAGCGCTCGACCTGGCATACGTCGCATGCGGGCGGCTCGACGGCTTCTACGAACACACGATGGAGGTCTACGACAAGGCGGCGGGTGTACTGCTGATTCAGGAGGCGGGAGGAGTCGTCAGCGACCTCCCGGCTCCCTTCGGGTTGACGCCCGGAGTGATAGCAGCGGCTACGGCTCTCCACGAGCAGCTCAGCAAACTGGTGCTGGACAAAGAATAGGAGCGACCTATGAACATTGTTGATCCGGCCATAGACACGTACCTGAAGGGTCTTGCTGCTTCCGACGACACCGAGGTGCTGCTCGAGATGGAGGCGCTCGCAGAGGAGCGCGGCTTTCCCATCATCGGCCGTCTCTGCGGCGGTTTGCTCGAGCTTCTGGCCTGCTCGATCGGAGCCCGGCGCATCTTCGAGATGGGCTCCGGCTTTGGATACTCCGCCTATTGGTTCTCCCGTGCGATTGGACCCGAAGGTGAGGTTCATCTGACCGATCCCGACCCCGCCAACGAGCGCCAGGCCCTCGACTTTCTCGGGCGAGCCAAGCTCGAGGCCCCCATTCGCTACCACGTGGAGGACGCCCTGGCGGCTCTTGAAGCGACCGAAGGCACGTTTGACATCGTCTACTGCGACATCGACAAGTCCGGTTACCGCAAGGCATGGGACGCGGGGCGCGCCAGGGTCAGGGTGGGTGGGTTCTACGTTTGCGACAACATGCTGTGGAGCGGCCGGGTGACCGGACCCATAGACGACCTCGACACCGAGGTGATCGATGACACCAACAAGGCGATAGCGGCGGATGAGGACTGGCGCTCGGTGATCGTTCCACTTCGCGACGGGGTGGTCGCAGCCCTGCGCCTGCGGTAAACGATCTCGGGGAGAAATAAACGCCCTGCATTGATTGTTGCGTCGATTGAGGAGCGAAAGGAATTCATTTGGGCCGACCGCATCGTCTAGTGCCGCCGGCCGGGCCCGAGCGCCCTGCGCGACCCGGCACCTGGCGCCGGATCAGAGAGATCTTTGCGCCCTATCGCGGCAAAGTTGCCCTGGTCTCCGTCATTATCCTGATCACCTCGGGGCTGGGTCTGGTCAACCCCCTGCTCATCAAGATTGTCTTCAACCAGGTGATCCTGGGTCAGGGGCCGGTAGATGAGCGCGTTCGCTCTCTCATCCTGATCACGGCCGTGATGATCGCCGCTCCGGTCGTTGCCGGGTTGCTGGGGTTATGGCAGACATATACCAACAACATCATCGGCCAGAGTGTGATGCAGGACCTGCGCAACTCGCTCTATGCGCACTTGCAGAATATGTCTCTCAAGTTCTTCACTTCGACGCGCACCGGCGAGATCCAGTCCCGGCTCACCAACGACGTCGCCGGCATCCAGTCGGTGCTGACCGACACGGCATCGAGCCTCCTGTCGAACATCACCATCGTTATATCGACCGTGGTGGCAATGGCGTTCTTGAGCTGGCCTCTGACGGTGTTGTCACTCGCGATCCTGCCGGTCTTCCTCATCCTGAGCCGGAAGGTAGGAAGAATACGGCGTGAGCTCTCGGGCCAGTCGCAGGAGTCGCTCGCCGGCCTCACCGCGATCATGCAGGAAACCCTTTCTGTTTCCGGCATCCTGTTGTCCAAGGCTTTCGGGCGTCAGGATTTTGAGATAGAGCGCTTTCGCGCCGAGAACCGCAAACTGTCCGAGCTCGAAGTCAGAAAGATCATGGTGGGCAGGGGTTTCTTTGCGCTCGTACAGGTGTTCTTTTCCATAACCCCTGCATTCGTCTACCTCTTGGGTGGCTGGCTCTTTCTCAACGGACAGGTCGATAGAAGCATTGTGGGCACCATCGTTGCCGTCACCACCCTGCAGAGCCGGTTGTTCTTCCCCATGGGGCAGCTGCTCAATGTGAACATCGAGATCCAGACTGGACTCGCGTTGTTCGATCGCATCTTCGAGTACCTCGATCTGGGAAAAGAGATCGTCGACCGTGACGACGCCGTCGGCCTGCCTTCGTCGGAGGTCGTCGGAGAGGTGGTCTTCGATGATGTCTGGTTTCGCTACGAAACAGCCGAGTTCCCACCCGGGCCGGAGCGTCCGTGGACCATTGCCGGCGCCAGCTTCACGGCAAGCCCGGGCCAGTTGGTGGCGCTCGTCGGGCCTTCGGGCGCAGGCAAGACGACGCTTACGTACCTGGCCCCGCGTCTCTACGACGTGATCGGCGGCCGGGTGATGATCGACGGCATCGACGTGCGCGACATCAAGCTCGAGTCGCTCGGAGAGATCGTCGGGATGGTGACGCAGGAAACCTATCTGTTCCACGCTTCCGTGAGGGACAACCTGCGGTACGGCCACCCGGAAGCGACCGATGAAGCCATTGAGGCTGCAGCCACAGCGGCTCACATCAACGATCGCATCACGGAGATGCCCGAGGGGCTGGACACGATCGTCGGTGAGCGGGGTTACAAGATGTCCGGGGGTGAGAAACAACGTCTCGCCATTGCCCGTGTGATCCTGAAGGATCCCCGCGTCCTGATTCTCGACGAAGCTACGAGTGCACTCGATACACACTCTGAGAGGCTGGTTCAGGAGGCCCTCACGCCCCTGGTCGAGGGACGGACGACGATTGCGATCGCTCACCGGTTGTCGACCATCCTGGCTGCCGACACCATCCTCTACATCGATCGGGGCCGGATCCTCGAGCGGGGCTCCCATGCCGAGCTCCTGGCCCTGGGAGGGCCCTATGCAGCGCTCTATCACGAGCAGTTTTCTGACGGGAGGGTCGAGACGAGATGTGAGGATGGGCTGGTGCTCGCAAGCGGTGACGTGATCCGGGGGGAGGCCTAGCTTTGCAAATCGACGGCAAGGTAGCTCTGGTAACGGGCGGAGCCTCGGGGTTGGGCCGCGCCACCGCGGAGGTGCTGTTCGAGGCGGGTGCCTCGGTGGTGATCGTTGATCTCGAGAGCTCGGGCGGAGCCGCCGTAGCCCAGGGGCTCGGCGGCGACAGAGCCCGTTTCGCAGCCGCCGATGTGACTTCAGGCGAGGCCGTTGCCGAGGCGGTCAAGGTTGCGGTCGGCAGCTTCGGGGGGCTGCATGTAGTTGTCAGCTGCGCCGGGGTGGGCACCCCGGGGCGGGTCCTGACCCGTGACGGAGGCCCGGGCGACCTCGAGGCCTTTGCCAAAGTAATTGGGGTAAACCTAATTGGGACCTTTAACCTTATCCGGTTGGGGGCGGCGCAGATGGCGGCTCAGGAGCCAGACGGTGAAGAGCGGGGGGTGATCATCACGACCTCCAGCGTCGCGGCTTTCGAGGGCCAGATCGGTCAGGCGGCGTACGCCGCCTCCAAGGGCGGTGTGCGGTCGCTAACGCTGCCGGTCGCCAGGGACCTCGCCTCGCGCCTGATCCGCTGCGTCGCGATCGCTCCAGGCACCTTCGACACGCCGATGGTCGCCGGGCTCGGGGCACAGGTGCAGGAAGGTCTCGCCGAGTTGACCCCGCACCCGCACCGGCTCGGCAGGCCGGTTGAGTTCGCCCAGTTGGCGCGCCACATCATCGAGAACCCGATGATCAACGGCGCTACCGTTCGCCTCGACGGCGCCCTGCGGATGCCTCCCCGCTAAGCGCCCGGCCGGTGTCTTTCTAGCGGGAGGAGATCGGCGCCGGAGCAGCTTCGGCCGCCACCGAACGGGCTGGCGTCGCCCGCCGGTCCTCGCCGTCCCAGCCCCCGCCGGAAGCCGAGCTTGCCGCGTCCTGGAAGCGCTTGCTCTGCGCCACCCTCGAATCGGCTGCGGAGTGGCTCTCGGCTCGTACCCTGTCGAGATCGCGCCATTCTTTCTCGGCCCATCGAAGTTTCTCGACGGCGGAGGCGAGGTCAAGAAAATGCACGGGCACTATCGAGGCGCGGGGCCGGAGGTAAGCATCTCCGATAAGCGCGTCCAGCTCTCTGCGAGCTTCGATGAGCCGGGACCGGATCTCGTCAAGCCGCGTGGCCAGCTCGTGGGGAAGTACATATCCATTGTCGCTCAGGGCAGTCTCCTCGACGTTGAAGGCTGTTAGCTGTCGGCTGGGGCCGGGCTGTCACACTATCACCGGGATGCCCACTCCATGCACAAGCGCACTAGGCCCTGACCGCCGGCGGCGCGGTTTATCCTGCCGACACATGCTGACCGAGGAGGTGATCAAGAAGGTTCTGGCGGCGGCCGCAGGCAATGGCGCGACGGCAGAGCTTTTCGTCGAGGATCGCCGCTCTACGGCGCTCCGGATGGACGATTCGAGGGTCGAGGACGTGGCCTCGGGCGTCGACATCGGGGCGGGTGTCCGGGTGGTCTCCGGAGACCGGGCGTCATACGCCTATACCAACGTGCTCACGCTCGAGGCCCTGCTGGACACCGCCAGGGCGGCACGGGCGGGGCTCGGGCGGGGGGGCGAACAGGCCGCCGTGGACCTGCGCCGTGCGGGATCACCCGTCAAGCACCCCGTGCGGCTGCCACCCGAAAACATCGGGGCGGACGACAAGGCTGCGGCACTCCGGGCGGCCGATGACGCCGCAAGGGCGACAGGGGCCGAGGTCAGGCAGGTCGTCGCCTCCTACTCGGACGTACGACAGAAGATTCTCATCGCATCGAGCGATGGCCTCCTGGCCGAGGACGACCGGACGAGGGTGCGCTTTGCAGTTCAGGTCGTGGCCGCGCGCGACGGTGACATAGCGACCGGCTTCGATGCGCCGGGCCACTCGGGGGGCTACGAGCTGCTCGAGAAATTCCCTGCGGCGGAGGTCGGGTCCAAGGCTGCCGCCAAAGCGGTCCGCATGCTGGAAGCACGACCGTCGCCCGCCGGGCAATTCCCCGTGGTGCTGGCGCCAGGATCGGGAGGTGTTCTCATTCACGAGGCCTGTGGCCATGGGTTGGAGGCAGACGCCCTGGTCAAGCACGCGAGTGTCTACGCCGACCGCCGCGGCGAGAGGTTCGGCTCGGACAGCGTCACGATTGTCGATGACGGCGCCGACCTTGGGGCGTGGGGCTCGGTGGGCGTCGACGATGAGGGCACGCCGGCTCAACGCACTGTGCTGTTCGACCGGGGTGTGCTCGTGGGGCACCTGAGCGACCTGCGCTCGGCGCGCCAGATAGGCCATCCTCCCACCGGCAACGGGCGGCGGCAGTCATACGCTTATCTGCCGATTGTGCGGATGACCAACACCTACCTGCTTCCCGGGCCGGACGACCCGGATGCCATTCTCGAATCGGTAGAGCGCGGCGTGTACGCGGCGACGTTTGCCGGCGGCGAAGTGAACCCGGCCACCGGAAACTTCGTCTTCGGGATGGCGGAGGCGTACATGATCGAGAACGGAGCGATCACCCATCCGATAAAAGGGGCGACCCTGATCGGCAACGGCCCTGAGGTGCTCGGTGCTATTGACGCGGTAGCGGCCGACTTCGACAGGAAAGAGGGCGTCTGCGGAAAGGATGGCCAGGCGGCACCCGTAACAAACGGGATGTCTACGGTCCTGCTAGCACGAATGACGGTTGGAGGCACGGAGGCATGAGCGACGACCTGCTCGATCTGGCACTTGGGATCGCCGGGCGCGCCTCAGGATCTGAGGCGGTCGAGTCGTTCGTCACGCATGAGCGCGACTTTCAAGTCAAGGTGTACGAGGGGGAGGTCGAGTCCCTGACGTCGGCCGAGCCGCGCGGTGCGGGGGTAAGGGTCGTGTCGAAGGCCAATGTGGGCTTCGCCTTCACGACCGATCTTTCAGATGACGGAATCACCGCACTCGTAAAGGCGGCGCGTGACAACGCCACGCATGCAACTCCGGACGAAGCGGTCGCGCTGGCAGAACCCTCCGACGAGCCACCGGCGCAGATCACCGGGTTGTTCGACGACGCGCAACCGTCGGTGTTGCCCGAAGACAAAGTCGCGTTTGCTGTTGCGCTCGAGGGTGCGACGCGAGCGGCCGATACGCGCATCCGGAACGTCGAAGAGGCCGTTTACTCCGACAGCATCAGTCACGTAGCGATCGCAAACTCCGCTGGTCTGGCGGGTTCGTACAAGAGGTCGGACGCATGGTGCTATTCGGTGGCGATTGCCGAGGAGGACGGCGACACACAGATCGGCTTTGAGTTCGATCTCGCGCGTGGCATCACGTCGCTCGATCCGGGGACGGTCGGCCTCCGGGCCGCAGAGCGCGGACTGGGTGTGCTTGGCGCCAGGAAGATCCCGTCGGCACGCATGCCGGTGGTCTTCGACCCCTACACAGCGGGGCAGTTCCTCGGCGTGCTCGGAAGTGCGTTGACCGGCGAGGCCGTGCAGAAGGGACGCTCACTGTTCGCCGGTCGGATCGGGGAGGAGGTAGCTACCTCCAACCTGGCGCTCGTGGACGATGGGCGCGCCGAGGGCGCGCCGGGCTCTGCCCCATGGGATGCCGAAGGAGTCCCCACGCAGCGCACCGAGGTCATCAAGGACGGAGTCCTGCGATCGTTCCTCTACGACATCGTGAGCGCCCGGCATGAGGGGCGCCGGTCGACCGGCAATGCGGCGCGCTCTGGATTCAAGTCGGCGCCCGGGCCGTCGCCGTCGAATCTCGCACTGGACCCGACCGGCGAGAGCCGGGAAGAGGTATTGCGGCGCGCCGGGCGCGCACTTCTGGTGCAGGATTTCCACGGGGTTCACTCTGGCGCCAACTCCGTCACCGGCGACTTCTCGGTCGGCGCCACCGGTCATCTGCTGGAGAACGGTGAGCCAACCCAGGCCGTGAAGGAGGTCACCATCGCTGCGCCGATGCTCGACATCCTGCGAGGCATCGAAGCGGTCGCCGGCGACAGACGGTGGCTTCCGTTCGGCGGTTCTTTCGGCGGCGCAACCACCCTGATCGCGAACATGACCGTCGCAGGGGGCTAAGCCGCTCCTACCTGAGCAGTCGCGACATGCGGCGGTCGGCGAGGATCTTTCCGTCGGTCTGGCAGGCCGGGCAATACGCGACTTCGTGGGACTCGTAGGAGACGCGCCGCAGCTCTTCGCCGCACCGGGGGCAGGGCTGTCCATTGCGTCCGTGCACGATCCAGTGATCCCCGAGCTTCGTAGGCAGCCCGCCCTTGCGTTTTCTCTCCGCCTGCAATCCCTCATCGAGTACGGCGTTAATTGCAGTGAGAAGAGATTGTCGTTCCTCCTCCGTGAGCGCTGCCAATGCCGTGTAGGGAGAAAGCCGGGCCCGGTGCAGTATGTCGTCGGAGTAGCCGCGACCGACACCTGCCACTGTGCGCTGATCGCGCAACAGGGTATGAATGCGTCTGCGGTCGGGTGATTCCATTATGAAGCCGGCGAAGGCGTCGGAGTTGGCTTCGGGGCCCAATTTGTCGAGCGGTCCGTTGACGCCGGACTTCAGTATCCACCAGCCGGCTTTGCGTTCGGTGCCGAACTCCTTTATAAACAAGCCGACTGGGCCGTCGAACGAAAAGCGAACCACGCCGTTCTTGGGGCGGGTCGCCTTGGACGGCTTCTCGACATCGATACGGCCTCCTTGTGAGAGGTGCGTCAGAATCCGGCCCTCTTCGAGCTCAACTGAAAGGAACTTTCCACGGCGCCCAACGCGTTTCACCGTGTGGCCCACAATCGCTTCCGGAGGTGGATCGAACGTCTTCAGCGCCGAGAACTGAATCGGCTGCACGCCGGTTATGGATTTGCCTGCGATGAGGTCGTCCAAGCGCTCGGCCAACGCTTGCATCTCAGGCGCTTCAGGCACTGGGCTTGGTGGCCCTCAGCGAGAAGTACAGAGGGATCTCGCCCTCCTGGTCCGGCGGCAGGGCCCAGGTCCCGTCGCCGCGGGGAACGAGAAAAGGAAGCTGCCATTCGAGCCAGGGCCACTCGTGGAGCCAGTCGATGCGAAGCCCCGCAGATGAAAGCGAAGTTACGATCTCGGCCATGCTGTGCGGCCATGCGTATTCGAACTTGGTCTTTACATCGGCCGAGGGATCTGCGTAGGAGCCCTTGACGGGAAAGGCGACCGGTTCGAGGCGCGGGAAGTACGGGAAGCGCACCTTGAGATCGGTCGTTTCCTCGGTGTCGTCGAACACCCATGTGACGGGATGGATGTCACTTACGTAGAAGACGCCTCCCGGACGAAGGAAGTGGGCGATTACCCGCCCCCATGGTTCGAGCTTGGGAAGCCATCCCAGCACTCCCCTGGAGGTGTAGACGAGGTCGAAGGTGTCATCGAGAGCCCCCGGCAGCTCATAGATGTCCGAGCACACGAAGCGCGCGTCGATATCGAGCACGGCGGCGAGGGAACGTGCAAGGTCGACGGCTCGCTGCGAGAAGTCGGCGCCGGTAACCCTCGCGCCGAGACGCGCCCAGGAAAGGGTATCCATGCCGAAGTGGCATTGGAGGTGAAGGAGTTTCTTCCCGGTGACGACGCCGATCTCTTCGAGCTCGTACTCCCGAAGACGAATTCCACCTTGCTTGAAGCTCTCGAGGTCGTAGAACTCCGACGTCTCGTGAATACCAGTCCACTCGTCCCACAGGGCGCGATTAGAGGAGAGGCCCTCGTCCCGGCTGGTCATCCGGTTGCGTCAGGTCCCATCAAAACTTTCTTTTTGTCCTCGCCCGCATCTTCGAGCGGCGCCCATGTGAGGAGAACACCATGCGCGGCGCGGCGACCGTCATGCCTTCACGTTCGAAATCGTCTGACAGCTGCAGGCGGGAGGCGACCCGGCTCACATCGGCCTGTTGATCCGGCAGCACGAGGGTGACGCCGGTTCCACTTCGTCCGGCTCGGGCGGTCCGCCCCACGCGGTGTACATAGCCCTTGTCGTCCTCAGGAGGATCGAAGTTGATGACGTGGGTGATGTCATCGAGGTCAAGCCCACGGGCTGCAACATCGGTCGCTATCAATACGTCGACTTTGCCCGCTTTGAAGCGGTCGAGCGCTTGTTTGCGTGCGGGCTGTGTCAGGTCGCCGTGCATCGCGACCGCCTTGACCCCTCGTGACTTGAGCTTGTAGGAGAGCCTGTCGGCGCCGCGTTTGGTGCGAACGAATACAAGAGCGAGACTGCGCTCGCCCTCGAGGATCTCGATCAGCTTCCCGACCTTGTCACCCGATGTCACGGGGACGAAACGATGGTCTGCTTCGTCGACGGTGAGCTTCGGATTGTGCACTTCGTGCTGGATGGGGTTGTTGGTATACGAACGGGCTGCGTGCCCTACGTGACCATCGAGGGTGGCGGAGAAGAACATTGTTTGGCGCTTCTTGGGAAGGCGATCGACGATGCGATCGACCTGGGGCTGGAATCCCATGTCGAGCATCCGATCCGCTTCGTCAAGAATCAGAATTTCGACCCCTTTCAAGGACAACATCTTTCTGTTCGCCAGGTCCTCGAGCCTGCCGGGGGTGGCGACGATCACATGCGCCTTGGACGCGCGTTCGGCCTGATCACGCAGCGAAACGCCGCCGTAGACGGTCGCGACGCGCAGATTGCGGGCCCTTGCAATGGCGACGAAGTCGTCGGTCACCTGCAGCGCGAGCTCACGGGTGGGGGCCAGGATCACGGCTGCAGGGCGCGGCCCGGAAGGGTTGAGGCGTTCGACGATCGGTATGGCAAATGCAAGGGTCTTGCCCGACCCCGTTCGGGATTTGGCCAGAACGTCTCGGCCGGCGAGCGCATCCGGTATCACGAGCACTTGGACGGGGAACGGTTCGATGATGTCGTCACGCGCCAAGGCCTGCACGACAGGCGCGGATACTCCAAGCTCAGAAAAAGAAAACACAACTCACTCCTTATTGATGGCGGCAGCCATCACTTTCGGGGAGATTTCCTGCCCACGTGCCGCCGAAGAGGAGGAGGGGGAAGCAAATCCCACGGGCGACCCTTTGTCGCCTTATGAAGAACAGGGTAACAGACTTCACGGAATGCGTATCGGAGAGCCCGCCTAGAGGATCAGGAGGAAGATCACGCCCGCTACGACGCAATAGATCGCAAACGGATACAGCGTTCGGCTCCGCAGATAGCGGATCAGCCCTGCTATCGCAATATAGGAGGACAGCAGGGAGGCGAGGAATCCCGCCACCGCCGCGCCGACGCCGAGGGGCGTCTGGCCGAGATCGGGAACCTGCACGAGAGCGGCTCCGAGAAGCGCCGGCACTGCAAGGAGGAACCCAAAGCGGGCCGAATCGTC
>JACDCD010000072.1 GCA_013694625.1 Actinomycetota bacterium
TTTACACCTGCTGGTGCGACGAGGACGGCAGGGTCATGGACGACGGTACGATCGCCCGGCTCGATGACACGACCTTCCGCTGGACGTCGGCGGACCCGTCCTTGCGCTGGTTCGGCCTGAACGCGACGGGACTGCAGGTGGCCATCGAGGACGTAAGTGAGTCGGTGGCGGCGCTGGCACTCCAGGGCCCCCTGTCCCGGGGGGTGCTCGAAGCCGCCTCAGGCGAGTCGTTCGCCGATCTCCGCTACTTCGGGAGGCGGCGCGTGCAGGTCGGAGAGATCGAGATCGACGTGTCGAGGACCGGTTACACCGGCGACCTGGGCTACGAGCTGTGGGTCCCCTCCGAGAACGCCATCGAGCTGTGGGATGCGCTCGGGGAGGCCGGGGCGTCTTACGGCCTGCGCCCGGCGGGAATGCTGGCCCTGGACGTGGCCCGCCTCGAGGCCGGATTGATCCTGATCGACGTCGACTTCTTCAGCTCACGTCACGCCCTCATCCCGCAGCAGTCGTACTCGCCATTCGAGATCGGGCTCGGGCGCCTCGTGAACTTCAAGAAGGAGGCCAACTTCGTGGGCCGGCACGCCCTGGAGGCCGAGCAGGCCGCCGGTGGGCCGGCGCGCCGGCTTGTGGGCCTCGAGCTCGACTGGGACGCGATCGAGACACTCCACCGCAAGCAGGGATTGCCCCCTCAGGTCTCGGCGATCGCGTGGCGGACGCCGGTGCCCGTGTACTTCGACGGCCGCCAGGTCGGGCGCGCCACCAGCGGGACGTGGAGCCCCACACTCAAGAAGAGCATCGCCCTGGGATCGGTTCCCGCCGTCCATTCGGAGCCCGGAACCCAGCTCGGGGTCGAGTGGACCGTGGAGGCGCGCCGTGGAATCGTGGATGCGACCGTGGTGCCGCTGCCCTTCTTCGACCCGGAGCGCAAACGAGCCTGAGGGGTTTCCCCCTCGCCCCCTTCGTCTCAGCCGTCGTGCCCGTAGTACTCGTAAGCCGACATCGGCTTGCCCGCCGAACGCCACTCCCTCTCGGCTTCGGTCTGCTTGCCGAGCGCCTGCGCCATCGCCTTCACATGTGACGCTACCGAGCCGCAGCACGAACCGATGTAGTTGATCCCCATGTCGCGGGCGGCGACCGCGTAGCCGGCCATAACCCGGCGCGACATCTGCAAGGGGTCGAGATCGAGGGGGAACTCGGGGGTCGAGGTGAAGTCGGGGAGGTCCGGGGGGGTCCGGTAGGCGACCGGCTGAGCCGCGATGTAGCCGTCGACGGCCCCGCGCATCTCCTCGACCAGCGGGAGCGTGTACTCGGGGTTGCGCAGGCAGTTGACCCCCACGACGTCGGCGCCGGCGTCGATTAGCTTGCGGGCACATTCGGCAGGCGAATCCCCCTCCTTCGCGAAGGGCCGGGCCTCGAACGACATGGTGGTCATGACCGGCAGACCCGTCCTCTTCGCAGCCTGGGTGGCGATGAGGGCCTCTCCCAGCCAGCTGAACGTCTCCCCGACGACGAAGTCAATCCCGCCCTCGGTGTGGAGCTCGAGCTGGCGGTCGAACAACCCGCGAACGCGCTCGTGTGACCTGCGATCCTCAGGTTCATAGACCCACGTGAGGCTGAGGTTTCCGGCGACGAGCGCGTCTCCTTCGTCGGCGACTTTGCGGGCTACTGCAACGGCGGCGCGATTGATGTCGTCGACCCTGCCGGAAAGCCCGACCGTGGCCAGCTTGTCTTCGCTGGCGTAGAAGGTGAGCGCCTGCAGGACCTCGGCACCGGCGCGCATGAACTCCCTGTGGAGCTCCGCGAGCGCCTCGGGATGGGTGAGGCTGACCTCGGGGGTGAAGGGGCCCGCCTGTACATAGCCGCGCTTTTCCAACTCGAGAAGGTAGCCGCCGTCTCCGAGCACGACCCCCTCGGACAGTCTTGCCAGCAAACCCTTGCTCATTCGCAACCTCCCCTAGCCGCCTAAAGAGGCGATATTACCCAGTTCGAGGATCAGTTTGACTATGTCGGTAGGAATATCTACCATAATGGTATGAAAAGCAGGGTTTCCGAGAAAGGCCAGATCACCATACCGAAGCGACTGAGGGATCGTTTGGGCATTCGGCCCGGCACGGACCTCGACTGGCAAGAGCAACAGGGGCGCCTCGTTGCGACGAAAGTGTCGGCTCGCGATCCCGTCGACGCCGTCTACGGAGTGCTGAAGCTCAATCGGCCGACAGATGAGCTACTGGCAGAGCTGCGCGGCGGTGATGGGCCGGATTGATAACCGCCGTCGACACGAACATTTTGTTGGATGTCTTCGGGCCCGACCCCGAATTCGGCACGGGATCGGGTAACGCTCTGCGGGCTTGTCTATCCGAGGGTAGCGTCGTAGCCTGCGAGATCGTGTGGGCGGAAACTGTGGCGTGGTTCCCCTCATCCGAGAGCGCTCAGGAAACCCTGGACGGGCTCGGGATTGCTTTCAGCCCTCTGGATCGTTCGACCGCCGCGGGTGCCGGCCTGGCGTGGCGGGCGTATCGTCGCAGGGGCGATCGCCGCGCTCGGGTGATCACCGATTTCCTGATCGGAGCCCATGCCGCCTCCCAGTCCGACCGGCTGTTAACGCGCGATCGCGGTTTCTACAAGAAGGCCTTCAAGCGGCTCGAGGTGGTCGACCCAACGGTCCTTCGGTAACGCCCCTGCGCCATTAGTCAAGGGACCGTCGCGCTGGTTGATAATCTCCACCTCTACCGCAAGTTCGGTTTGACGTCGTCGGGTTCTGTGCCGACAATCAGCCCTTCCTTTGATGAGTGGACGGGCTCTGGAAGGAGCATGCCGGTGGCGGAGAAGATCGATGAGTGGATAACCATGTCCGACGGCGTTCGGCTCTGCGCGACGCTCTACACGCCTGAATCGGCCGGCCCCTGGCCGGTGATACTCGAAGGTCTCCCCTACCGCAAGGACGACGTCACCGCTTACCACGTACCGGAGTATCGCCGGCTCCGCGACGAGGGCGACTTCGTCGTCTGTCGCGTTGATCTGCGCGGCACTGGGTCATCCGAAGGTGTCGCGGAAGACGAGTACACGGCCCAGGAACAGAAAGACCTCTGTGAGGTCATCGCCTGGCTGGCCGCGCAAAGCTGGTCCAACGGCAACGTCGGGATGTACGGCGCATCCTACGGAGGGTTCAACTCCTTCCAAGTCGCAATGGAGCGACCGCCTGCCCTCAAGGCAATCGTCCCCATCTATGCAACCGACGATCGCTACACCGACGACGTTCACCTCTATGGTGGAACCCGGCGATCCCTTGACCTGACCGACTATCCGCTCTACATGGTGGCGATGAACGCACTGCCCCCCGTGCCCAGCATCGTCGGGCCCGGTTGGCGAAGGTTGTGGGATGAGCGGCTCGCCACGCTGCAACCCTGGCTGCTCCGCTGGCTCGAGGAGCAGGTGCGGGATCCGTACTGGCAACACGGATCGCTGCGCCCCAACTACGACGCGATCAGATGCCCGACGATGATCGTGGCCGGATGGGCCGACGGTTACCGCAACGCAACCTTCCGGGTATTCGAGCAACTGCAGGTTCCCAAACGACTGTTGTTCGGTCCGTGGAGTCACATGGCACCCGAGTCGTCACTCCCCGGACCGAGGATCGACCTCGTTCCCGAGCTCATCAAGTGGTTCGACCAGTGGCTCCGAGGCGCGCCGGCAAACCTCGAACCCCCCATCGCCGTGTTCATCAGGCGTTCGACCCGGCCTGCTCCCGATCTCACCGACATGCGGGGTGAATGGCGTTACGAAACAGAGTGGCCGCTCGAGCGCGGCCAGGTTGCCTGCCTGGGTCTGGACGAAAGCGTGGGGCCGCGCGGGGGCCACACCCTTGTGGTGCGTGGCGATGTCGGCGCCTACGGTGCCGGTTCGGGCGCAGGTGCCCTGCCTGCGGGACAGCCGTTGGACCAACGCGCGGACGAAGCCCACTCACTGGTCTACACCTGGCCTCAGTTCGAGCAGGACACCGAGATCCTTGGTTACCCGCGCGTCGCGATTACGCTTGCGTCGACTGCCCCCGTTGCGTCGCTTTCCGCCAAGCTCTGTGACGTCTTCAAGGACGGCACCTCGGTTCTGGTGAGCCGCGGGTGGCTCAATCTCACGCACCGGGATTCCCATACCGAACCTGAAGCACTTCAACCCGGCGAGCGATACACGATCTCGTTCGACCTTGATGCGACATCGTGGGTCTTCGAAGCGGGCCATTCCCTGAGACTCGACTTGGCCGGGGCCGACTGGCCGAATGCATGGCCCCCGCCGGAGCCGGTGAACCTGACGGTGGATCCGGCTGCCTCAACCGTGAGGATCCCAGTAGTCGAAGGAACTCCGCCGGTCGCTGAGGCACCCGTCTTCACGCCGTCCCCCGCCACAACCAGTGAATCGCCGGGTGAAGCCGGCCCGGTGTGGAGGTTCGAGCACGACGTTCTGCGGCGCGAGAGCCGGGTCGTCATTGACCATGACCACACCACACCGCTCGATGACGGGTCCGCGTTTCTCGAGCACTACTGGGGCACGGCCGGGGTGTCCACAGTGGATCCCGGCACATCGTTTGTCACAGGCGGGGGCGCCTTCGAGCTGAGGTGGGATGGAACGGTTGCACGCGCCGAGACCCATATGAACCTGCGGTCGGACAAAGACAACGTCTATCTCGAGCTCGACCTCGACGTGACCGAGGACGGGGCCGCCAAGAAGTCAATGAAGTGGGCCAAGTCCTTTCCCCGCTACCTTCAGTAGAGCTTCAGTGATGGCGTTCGGCTAGGACGGGCTCGCAGGCGTGGCATTCGAACTCGAGTGTCGCGTGCTCGATCCCGAAGTCGACGGCCAGCATGGCCTTGATTCGATCACCGCGCTCCTGGGCGTCGTGGAGGGTGGTGTCGCGTTCCAGAACCAGATGCGCCGAGAGCGCGGCGCTGTCCGAGGCCAGGTTCCACAGGTGGAGATGATGGACGGACTCAACGCTCGGTTCGGCTTCCATGGCGCCCTGTACCGCCTGCACGTCGATGTCGCGCGGCGCACCCTCCATGAGGACGTGGACCGTCTCGGCCAGCAGCCGCCATGTGGATGCCAGTATGAGGACACCGATGAGCAACGAGGCGGCAGGGTCCACCCACTGCGCACCCCACAACAGAACGGCCAGCGCAGCCACGACGACGACAACCGAACCGGCGGCGTCCGAGATCATGTGAAGCCAGGCGCCGTGCATGTTCAGACTCCTGCCTCGTGCGCGCCTGAGAACGACAGCGCTCCCTGCGTTCACGGCCATACCGAGCGCTCCAACGACCAACAGCCCCCGCCCCGCCACCGAC
>JACDCD010000103.1 GCA_013694625.1 Actinomycetota bacterium
CGCGTCATGGACGCGCACTCCTTAGACCTCGAAGATGACACCTTCGACGTCACCGGCTCGCAGTTCGGCGTGATGCTCGTCCCTGATCAGCCGCTCGCATTGCGCGAGATGGTGCGTGTGACCAAACCCGGTGGGCGAGTGCTGTTGATCGCCTATGGCTCGCCGGCGAAGATCGAGTTCCTGCATTTTTTCATCGGCGCACTCCAAGCGGTCAATCCCGGCTTCGCCGGGCTGCCCGACGACCCTCCGCCGCTCGAGTTCCAGGTGTCGGATACCGAGGTGTTGCGGAAACGGCTGGTCGACGCTGGACTAAAGGACGTCAAAGTCGAGACGTCTGCAGAAAGGATTGAGTTCCGGTCCGGACAAGAGATGTGGGATTGGGTGCTGCATGGCAATCCAATCCCCGGCATGCTGATCGCCGACCTGACAGAGGAGCAGCAGGCCACCATGCGGCAGGTGCTCGACGGGATGCTTCGGGAACGTTCGGCCGACGACACCGCCGCTGTTCTGACGAGTCCGGTCAACATCGGGATCGGAACGAAGTGAATTCGTGTCCGGAAGAAGAACGGATGCGGCCAGCCGATATCGAGGCGCGAGACAATCCCGCTAACAAGAGCGAGATCAAGCGGTCCTTGGGCCTTGCCAGGCACTCGGCGTAAAACACCGCGGCCTGAAAGAAAGACGTCACCCCGGCCATTCGATACGCTGTCGTCGATGAGCGAGAGGGAAACTACACTTCCGAGAATCGCGGGATTTTGTACGATCCTGGCCGCAATCGTCGGAGCCATAAGTGCGGTCCTGTTCTTGGCCGCTGCCGACTGGCGCTTCGATCGAGTTTTGAGACCGGCGCTGATGATAAGCGCCGGCTCATCAAGGGCGCAGCTTCTACGATGGGGTGCCCTGACCGACATGTTCGGTTACTACCTGTTACTCGTCCCCCTTTTTGTGTGCTTCCCACGTGAGCTTTCGCGTCCACGGGATGGGATCGCTCACGTTTTGGGCGCGGCCGGCGTCATGTACGCATCCTTCGGTGCTCTGGCCGCTGTGGTGCTCGCATCCGCCGCTCCACCGCTCATGAGCGCGTACGAACGGTCGGATGCGGGCGCGAAGCTTGCCTTTCGCATTGTTGCCGATGCGGTCGCCACGGGGGTGTGGCAGACCCTAGAAGTCATCCCCCTGGGTGCGTGGGCGATCGGCACCGGGCTGCTCGTTCGAACTCGAAGGCACGCCCTCGGTTTCGTCGGCGTCTCTCTAGGAGCCACCGCATTGACTGCATCGGCCATTTGAATGGTCCAACCAGGCCCCGTCCCTCAACCACTGCTCCTGGCTCTTGGGGCGGCGTTCGCCGCTCTTTTTTGGGTTTATGTGCTATGGATCGCGAGCTTGCTCATACGCGGAGAAACCATATGACTGACTTGATACCTAGTATTCCAATGGACTTGAGGGGAAGGTACCGGCGCGCGAGTTGGGTGGTTAGCCGCCCGGTTTGCGGTTCGCTGCGACGAAGCCCTGGACGAAGTCGGCGAGCGGTGTCGGGGTGACCCCATAGGTGCCGGCCGAGTCGCTCATGTCGATGGGTGAATCGTAGGTATCCAACGCGGCGAGCAGGTCGACCATCATCTCCGGCAGGCCGGGAACCAGATTCCCGGGCGCTATCGAGCGCACCGGAACTTCGTGGCCTAGTTCGTGCTCGAAAGCGGCGACGACATCACGCCACGAAACCGGCTGGGGGCCTCCGATCAGGAGCGTCTGCCCCTGGGCCTCCGGGCGATCGAGGGCGGCGACGGCATAAGCCGCAACATCGTGCCTGGCGACGAAGGAATGACGGCGCCGGCCCTCTCCGACCAGAGTGACGGGATGGCCGCTGAGGGCTGGACCCCCAACCACGGCCGGAACCCATATGTCCATAAAAACGTTCGGCTCGAGGATCGTCCAATCCATGCTGCTGTCGCGGATTCGCTTCTCGGTCTCGCCCTTAGCTCGCAGGAACGGCATGGGGTTTTGGGTATCGGCCCCTAGCGCAGAGATGAACAGGAAACGGCGAACGCCCGCAGCGTCGGCGGTTTCTACAAGATTGCGATTTCCGTGGCGATCCACCGATTCGACGGTGTCGTCACCGCCACGCCCGACCGAGTTCGCTGTGGTGATGACTGCGTCCGCGCCCGCACACGCAGCGCGGAGCGAATTGGCGTCCTTCAAGTCACCCCTCACCACCTCGGCGCCGGCCTTGACGAGCGCATCGTGTGACGAGCCACCCCGCACCAGGATGCGCACCGGCTTTCCTTGATCGAGCAAAGACCGCGTGATCAACCCCCCGAGCTCACCCGTAGCTCCGACGACGAGGATCACGTTGCGACCCTCCCACTGGTAATTTGGCTAACCGCTGCGTTGACGTCGCCGCTGGTCTCCTCGACCGGTTCAACGTAGAAGCGCGCCGACGTCACACTGCCGTCCGCGACTTCGAAGATGATCACGCCGCGCATCAGAAAGGCTGCTCCGTCGGACTGGGAGCCGGACATCTCCCACTCCGTCCATACGGTGTGGCCGTCGACGGCGGTGCGCACCACCTGAACTCGAATGTCGGGAACCGCGGCAAGGATTTGGGTCCAGTTGCGCCGCACCTGCTCGCTCCCCCGAAATCCCCGGTGCGGGTGCGCCGGCGTATCGTTGACATAGCTATCGCTGAAGCAGGCAATCAGAGCTTCGAGATCGCGGTTGTTGGTTGCCTGCACCAACCTGTCGATCACCGCCGATGGCTCGCGCTCGAGTCGCGGCTGGACGTTCATCGCTCTTCCACCTCTTTCTGCTACACTCAACTGTACTAGATACAGGAGTATGGAACGAAATTATGGCCAAAGTCAAGGGCAGCCGCCGGTACGACTCCAGCGGCCGGCAGGAGCAGGCCCGTCGCAACCGCGAGGTGGTACTCGACGCCGCCCAGCGACAGTTTCTGGACGCCGGATACGGCGCCACCACGATCGCCGCGATCGCACGCGAGGGCGGCGTATCGGTGGAGACGATCTACAAGGCGTTCGGCAGCAAAGCGGGACTGGTCCGAGCCATATACGAACGGGGCTTGGCAGGGCAGGGTCCGGCGCCCGCATACCAACGTTCCGATGAGATGCGGGCGCAGGAAACGGATCCAAAGACGATAATGCGCAAATGGGGAGCGCTCACTACCGAGGTCGCCTCGGCAGTGACGCCGATTCGGCTGCTCATCCGCGCGGCGGCTGCCTCCGATCCGGAAATGGCCGAGCTGCTCGACGACAGCGACCACGATCGCCTCAAACGAATGCGACACCACGCCCGCTTCTTGGCAGACCGTGGCTACCTGCGGAGTGACGTAACGCTTGGCGGGGCAACCGATGTCCTATGGACCTGCAGCTCGGCCGAACTCTACGAGCTGCTCGTTCTGCAGCGAGGCTGGTCCGCGATGCGATTCGGACGCTTCATCGCCGAGTTCATGATCAGTGCACTGCTAGCCGAGGCCGACTAGACGATGCGAGAGAAGGCTCATTGCATCCGCTCAAGACCTCGCAGCCAGAGCGACACATGGGCGGGCTGCATGGTCTCGGCCACCACGCCCAGGAGCTCGGCGTTCACCGAGTCGATCGCGACTTTCCCGCGCAGGCGCGCCCGGAAGCCGTCCAAGGTGAGCGCGGTGTCGTACTTGCGCCGGTAGAAGCGCCGGCCAGACGAGACGAGCGTGACGGGGCGCGTTTTCACGACCTTTGCCACCGACACCCCATGATTCTCCGGCCTCGCGTCTCAAGAACGTTACGGTACCCTCCTGACTGCTTTGCTTGATGGTAGGCCGACGAGGTAGAGCGAAGAGAAAATGGGGAGTGTGGGGGAATGGAAAGAAAGTCGAACAGAAGAGCAACAGACGAACTTCCGCCGGGTTTGGCTCTCTTGGGGGAGTCATTGTGTCAGGTGTGACCAGGTCCTCCGCTGCCGCGCCCTTTCCGGAAGAGCGATCCTCACCAGCCGGGCAGGTCGTTGTAGTGGCCGTCAATGCCAGGCAGATATTCCGGCATAGCGCTGCCAGGTTGGAGCAGGTGGCCATCGCCCTGCGGAGACGACCCGAGGCGTCTGATGGCAACTACTATGCACCGGACGTCATCCTCGTAAACGAAGTCTCGGCGCTGGATCTGGCCGTCGTCCGAAATCACGTGAACGACCCCTTCTCGTTGAATAGCTATGTATTAGCCGGCGAGAGATCAGACGATGTCAAAACCAAATTCCTGATCAACGGAAAGACAACGTCGTTGATCTCCTATCGCAGTTGGGCCGATGTTTGTGTCTCCGACGTCAGATATCAGCTCATCAACGTCAAAGA
>JACDCD010000108.1 GCA_013694625.1 Actinomycetota bacterium
CCCGTCCAGGGTTACATCAAGGATGCCTGGACGCTGATCAGCACCGACGAGCTGTCAGACGACGTCCGCAGGCGAGTGGTGCCGGGCTTCTGTCGCTCGGCCATCGAGGCGGCCTGTATGGAAGTCGTTCGGCGAAGGCGCCTGGGGCGCGGCGAGGCTCACACAGAAGTCGAGGTCCTGCTCGCCGTGCCGGGAACGCTGACGCGCATCGCCGCGTTGGCGCTGTTCGATGATCCCGGCAGAGGCGGTGACGTCATGGCTCGCCCTCAACCAGTGGGGCCATTGGGCGGGTGACGTTTTCAAACGTTGCAACAAGGGCGCTCACGACGCCCACCCCGGCGATCTCCACAAACTCGCCGACGATACGGGATCGCTGTGCAAGAAGCTTTCCCAACTGAAGTGAGTGGCTCCCCGGACAATCTCCTCGACCAGGTGCGAATTCTCCTGCGCTTCTCGGATCCCTCGACCGCAGGAGTGTGGCCGCGGGCGGCAGCCTTGCTGGCCCGCCAAGCCCTTGAATCAGGGCTCGGCGAGTTGTGGCAGAGGCGGGCTCCGAGTGTCGAGCACTGCTCCCTGAGGGCTCAGTTGCTGTGTTTGCGCTCCTACATCGACGGAGACACCGCCGAGCGCGCCGCGCATACCTGGGGGGTGCTCAGTCGTGCATGCCACCACCATCCCTACGAGCTGGGGCCCACGGCCGGCGAGTTGAGGAGCTGGGTGGAGGACACTCAACGCGTGGTCGACGCGTGTAAAGACGGCTAGTTCGGGCATTCCAGAGCTCAGTCACGCGGACGGCGCCGGTGGCTCTGACGCTTCCGGTTGGCGTCGAAATGCACGGCCTTGCTCGAGGCCGCGCCCCAACTTTGCGGCGCCGCCATGCCGGCCTGGTCATGAAGGATCGCCGCCTCTTTCTGCAGCTCCTGGGCTCGCTCCGAACCCGGCAGGGCCGCTTCAATACCGGATGCCGCCTCTAACAACAGGTTCTGCGCCCCATCGAAATCGCCGCCATCGGCGCGCTCGCGTGCTTCCTTCTGAGCCTTGGCCGCCTTCAGGATCAGCACCTCTTCGGTGACCTCTTTGTCGGGCTCCGCCTGAGACGCCTCATCGGCCTGGACCATGTTGATTTTGAGCGGCAGCACCAGCTCGTGTGCCGCAATCTCGTCCCCGACCAGCACATAACGGAGCACCAGCTCGGCAACCGTGGTCACGCCCAGGCGGGCAAGCTCGGGGATGTGCAGCTCGAACACCACCCGGCGCTGCTCACCACCGTAAGCATCGCCGAGCGCAAACTGCACGCCGCCCACGACCTCGGTCGCAGGGAATTCGTTGAGCACTCCCAGGAGCTTGACCTCCTCGGAGGGCCGGATCTCGACGCTGACGTTCTGCGCCACCAGAGAGGTGAGGTCCTCGAACTCGTCGGCGAAGATGGCCGGCGCGTCCTCCGGAGAGGCGATGAAGTGGGAGTTGCCGCCCGCGGCCTCCGCCATCCGGGTCAGAAGTTCCTCGTCGAAGCCGTCCCCGAAGCCGATCGTGGTCGTGCCCACCCCGGCGGCCAACGCCTGCTTGGCCATGTCCACCAAGGTGTCCCGATCGGTGATCCCCTGGTTGGCGAGCCCGTCGGTGAGGAGCAGGACCTTGCGGGAACCGTCCTCGGCGGCGCGCCGGAGCTCTTCGATGCCCTTGAGCCACCCACCGGACAGGTTGGTAGTGCCACCCGGCCAGATCTGGTTGATGACGTGCGATAAAGCCTCGGGGTCAGCCGGGGCCAGAGATGCGATCAGATCGACCTGCTCGTCATAGGTGACAAGCGCGACCTCGTCGGTGGACGCCAGCCGTCTCATCAGATAGGCGGCGGCCTCCTTGGTGCGGTCGAGCTTCGGGCCGGACATGGAGCCGGAACGGTCGATCACCACCGCAAGGTGCAGCGGCGGACGCGGCTTGTCGCTCTGCGGTTCGGGAACCGAAAGCTCGAACATCGCATGCACGGTGTGCTCGCCCTCTACGGCGAGCAATTCATGGTCAAGGCGGACAGATGCCTTCATTTCAAACCCCTCCTATTTGTGTTACCTAAAGATAGCGATGGGGTGTGACAGAAACCCTTTTGGGCCTGAAGGTCGGCGGAGAGAGGGCATCCCAAGATCCAGTCGAACAAATGGTTGCACCTAGTGATTGGGCTTGATCGCCACAAGGCGCTCGACAACCCCGGCGCGCGTTCGATCTCGCTCCTCGACAACGAACCCTTCGGCAATCACCTGCTCGAGCGGACGCCGGGTCATGTGTTCGCCGTCTATCCGGCGCGAGAAGAACTCGATCCCCTTCTGGAACCAGAAGATCAGCCCTACCGAGCTGCGGATGTGATCGACCAGCACCAGCCTGCCGCCGGGTCGCAGGACGCGCTTCATCTCGCCCACAGCCCGCCGGGGGTCAGGGATGTTACACAGCGAGTAGGTGGTGACGACCGTGTCGAAGGTTGCGTCGTGGAATGGCAGTCGGTGCGCGTCCGCTTCCCCCAGGTCCGGGGCTCGACCGGACGAAGCTGCCCTCTCGCGGGCAATATCGAGCATCTCCGGACTGAGGTCAATGCCTGTCAGGGACACCTCCTCCGGATAGTGCACCAGATTCAGGCCTGTTCCAATCGCTACCTCGAGCGTCTGACCCGACGCCCTGGAACAAGCCCATTTCCGATGTTCAGAGCCGAACACGCGCCTTTCGAAGAAGTCGATGGCCTTGTCGTAGCGAGGCGCTTGTTTGGCCCACGATCGGCGCGCCCTTTCGTTTCGCCGGTCGAGCTCGTCTGGTGACAGAGCTTCTGAGCTCATGGCACCGACACCGGATAACTGACGGGCCAAACGAAGTGGGCGTCGTTGACAAATTTCACGCCGAATGTGGGTCCTTTGGCTGGGCGTCCCTGTTCCTCTGGTCCTGCCTCATGACCCGAGTTGTGGCGAATCGTACGAAACGAGACACCTCAGGGTAGGTGCTTGCGTGGTCCACGTCCTCGTTTCTCCATTCAGAGCGCCAGATCAATGCGCTGCGTATCAAGCGGGCCCACCCAGGATACTCGGCCGCGGTCCAAAGGGCGGCCTGGTGCTTCGAGACCTGCCGAGAGTGCTTCTCCGCATACAGTCCCCTGCACACTGTCAAGACCGCGTATGCCTGGGATGTCTCGACGCTGATGGCTTGAGAAAGGTTGGCCATCCGTCATATGCTCCCGTACGGCTCTGACCCACTCGTCCCGGGACATCTCCTCGATGAACAATTCGGGCGCCGGGCCAAACAGTGGCACACCTTGCTCCCGCACGACATACCAGTTGATCAGCCAGTCAACACCGGCCTCCTTGGAATGGAAGGGTTCGCCGGGACTGATGATTCCGATCTTGCTTGACCGGTGCTTGAATGTTCTGAGTCCTTCGGCAGAGACATAGGCGACCTCTATCCGATCCCGCCAGCCAGCGTGTTGCCGGGCGAAGTCCTCATGCATCGCTTTCAGCCCATCTGAGGACCTGCCATCAAGCTCTGCCGAAGTAACCACCAACAGATCGATGTCACTGACATCGGGATCGAAGTCTCCCGCCACGAGCGATCCATACAGATAAACGGCAAGCACCTCTCCGCCGAGGATGGCCCGAATTCGATCCAGCAACTCACCAAGCAACCGATTGATATCTATTCTGGAGCTCGAGAACATGACTCAGTTCATTAGATCCATAGTTGCGGGCTGCTCTGCCCCCCTCGTGGTCGGCGAAGAGAGTATTTCCTTCTGGAATAGCTTCTCACAAACCGCCTGAGGGGTTATCCGGGCGGTGTGGAGCATCAACCTGTCCCGGTCATTCCTGGTAGACATTCAATGTGCGCGTTGACGCTCGTAAGGTCGTAACGGTCCTCTTTTGTGACATCGTCGGCTTCACCGCCCTCAGCGGGGAGCTCGACCCTGAGTCGCTCCGACACTTGATGTCGCGCTACTTCGATGCCATGAAGGGCGTCCTCCAGCACCACGGCGGCACGATCGAGAAGTACATCGGAGACGCCATCATGGCCATCTTTGGAGTCCCCCGTGTGCATGAAGACGACGCCCTGCGCGCCGTTAGCGCGGCCGCTGAGATGCGCCGGGCACTCTCCAAGCTGAACGAGGAGTTCGAACGGAACTGGGGAGTCACCATCCTCACCCGCACGGGAGTCAACACGGGGGAGGTCGTGACATCAGACGCCAGCCGGGGGGACTCCTTTGTTACCGCCGACGCCGTGAACGTGGCGGCGCGTCTGGAACAGGCGGCCGAGCCTGGGCACATTCTCATAGGAGACACCACCTACCGGCTCGTCAGCAACGCCGTAGTCGCAGAGGCGATCCCACCCCTCACCGTGAAAGGCAAAGTCGACCCTCTTCGGGCTTGGCGGCTGCTGAACGTGGTTCCAACGGCCCCCGGCTGGGGGCGCCGCCTCGATTCCCCGTTGATGGGCCGTGAGAGCGAGCTGGCCGTGCTCGAAGAAACCCTGCAGCGGTCGGCTCAAACAAGAACATGCGAGATGGTGACGCTCATAGGTGCCGCGGGAGTGGGGAAGTCCCGGCTGGGCAACGAGTTCCTCTCGAGAGTGAGCCCACGCGTCAGGGTCGTCACCGGACGCTGCCTTCCCTATGGAGAAGGGATCACGTTCTGGCCGGTCATCGAGGTACTCCGAGACATCGCCGGCATCGACGAACAGGATTCCCCCGACCAGGCCCAGTCCAAAGTATCCGAGCTCGTCGAGCACCGAGACGACGCCGGCCTCATTAGTGAACGCATAGCCTCCCTCTTGCGACTTTCGGATTCGACGACGAGCATGCAGGAGACGTTCTGGGCGGTGCGCAAGGTATTTGAAGAGGTGGCCGGCCACGGGCCCTTGGTTGTCGTGTTCGATGACATCCATTCGGGCGAGCCCACGTTTCTGGATCTTGTCGAATACCTCGTCGACTGGATGCGGGATGTCCCGCTCACGCTTCTTTGCCTTGCTCGCCATGAGCTGCTCGAGTCGCGCGGGGCATGGCTAACGGGTAAAGCAAACGCGTCTCTATTGCACCTTCAACCATTGACGCAGCCGGAAACCACCGGCCTCATGCAGAACTTGCTGGGAGGGGCCGATCTCGTCGACGAGGCACACTCCACAATCACCGACATCGCCGAGGGCAACCCGCTGTTCATCGAAGAAACGCTCAGGATGCTTATCGACAACGGCTCGCTCCAGCGTGTGAACGGAAGCTGGAACCTGACTGGGACCTTGTCGAATATCGACATTCCACCCACAATCCATGCGGTGCTTGCAGCCCGGCTCGACAGGCTCGAAGAAGAGGAGCGCTCTGTCATAGAACGAGCCTCGGTCGTGGGCCGGATGTTCTGGTGGGGGGCCGTGTCCGAGCTGTCGAGCCAAGAACAGCGGGCGCAAGTCGGTAGCTATCTGCAATCACTCGTCCGAAAAGAGCTCATTCGACCCGACCACTCGGAGACATGGGAAGAGGATGCCTTTCGCTTCATGCACATCCTTGTACGAGACGCAGCCTACGGTGGCATTCCAAAAGCGACGCGCGCCGAATTGCACCAAAGGTTCGCTCATTGGATCGAGACGAAGAATCCCCGTGGAGCCGGGGAATACGAAGAGATTGTGGGCTTTCACCTCGAGCAAGCGTACCTGGCGCTGGCCCAGTTAGCACCCACCGATGCAC
>JACDCD010000121.1 GCA_013694625.1 Actinomycetota bacterium
GACACCATGCATGTCCCGATGGGGGTCTCCGGCGTGCAGGCAGTCCCGAAAACCTTGCATTCCCACGGCTTGATTACTCCCTTGAGCACCTCACCGCACTGACACGCCTTTGGGTCGGCCACCCGGACGCCGGGAATGTCCCACCTGACCTCCGCATCGAAGTCCGCGTATTCCTGCGACAGCTTGAGAGCGCTCTGGGATATGAACCCGAGCCCCCGCCACTCGAAGTAGGGGCGCAGCTCGAACACACGTTGGAGGATGTCGAGCGCCCGGAGGTTGCCCTCCCACGGGACGACCCGTCCATATTGATTCTCGACCTCGTTCCGGCCCTCGGCGAGCTGCCGCATAATCATGTAGATCGACTGAAGCAGATCCAATGGCTCGAAGCCCGCCACCACCACGGGCTGTCCGTAATCCGCGGGGATGAATTCATAGGGACGGCAGCCGATAACGGTCGAGACATGCCCGGGCCCGATGAAGGCATCGAGCCGGAGATCAGGTGATTCGAGCAGCGCCATCAACGGCGGCACGATCGTGACGTGGTTGCACATCACCGAGAAGTTGCGCAGCTTCTCAGCCTTGGCGCGCATGAGGGTCAGGGCGGTCGAAGGCGCCGTCGTCTCGAAGCCGATTGCAAAGAAGACAACCTCTTGGTCCGGGTTGTTGCGAGCTATCTTCAAAGCGTCGAGTGGTGAGTAGACAAAGCGGACGTCGGCGCCCCCGGCCTTGACGTCCAGCAAACTGCCGTTGCCGCCGGGGACGCGCATCATGTCGCCGAAGCAGGTGAAGATGACGTCCGGTTGGCGGGCGATCGAGATCCCGTCATCGACCCTGCCCATCGGTATCACGCAGACGGGGCAACCGGGGCCGTGAACGAGCTCGACCGATTCAGGCAGGTGGTCTTCGATCCCATGCTTGTAGATCGTGTGCGTGTGCCCTCCGCACACCTCCATGAGCTTGTAATGCCTTCCTGCTTCGGCAAGCGCCGTTATCTCGGACCCGAGCGTCCGCGCCAGCTCAGCGTCACGGAACTCGTCGACGTATTTCAAAACCCCTCTTCCAGCAGGGAGATTGCGATACCGCCGTGAACCAAGAGCCGGTCGCCGCTCTCCACCGGCGCCACGAGCTCGACTCCAACCGGGCCCCGCCGGCCGTGGGCATCCTCACAGACCGCATCGGGCTCTCCGGGCCACACGACGGTCACGGGCACGGCGACGTCCCCGCAAACGAGGCACCCGTCGATGAGCGAACAGACCGCACTGTAGGAGTCCGCCTCGATCTGGGGCAAGGCAATTCCGCCGTCGCGGCCGTCCAGGGTCACGCGATGTCGCTCGATTTGAGCTGTTCGAGCTCGTCCTCGAACGCCTCGCCCATCCCCCGGAGGAGTGACAGCGTCGCAGCCGCCTCGGACTCGTCGACCTTGGAAAGGGCGAAGCCCACGTGTATCAGGACCCAGTCGCCGACGTCGATTCCGCCCGGCTCCTCGACGAGCAGACCGATGTTCACGTTGCGTTTCACACCGCCGACATCGACTTTGGCGATATGCGTGGCGGGATCGACGATCTCTGCGACCTGTCCCGGTATGGCAAGGCACATCGGCTGGGGCCCCCTCGTGTCTTCCTCGTCGCCCGCATCCTCGCACACTCCCGGCGGGAGAACCACCCAATCGCCGGGTGGGTGTTGAGTGTGCACGATCGACATCTCTCACCCACCCGGCGCATTGGCGAGGGATCCGGCGATCACAGCCTGACCGAGCGCCACTCCCCCGTCGTTCGGAGGCACACGCCGGTGGATCAACACCTCGAACCCGGCGCTCTCGAGCCCCCGGGTGACCCGGTCGAGAAGGAGCAGGTTCTGCCAGCTCCCTCCCGACAGGGCGACAGTGGACAGCCCCTGCTCCTCCCGGACCCACTCGCAGGCGCGCCGGAGGCCTTCGGCCAGCCCGTTGTGGAAGCGGGCGGCGACTTCGGACACGGGGAGTCCTCCGATCAGGTCCTCGGCCACGGCTCCCACCAGGGCGGCCCCGTCCAGCGTCCCGTCCAGCAGGGGGAACGGATAGGCGCCGGCGACGGACGGGTCGGCGGCTTGCTCGAGCTCGGCGGCGGCCTGGCCTTCGTAGCTCACGCGGTCCCGCAAACCGCACAGCGCCGCCACGGCGTCGAAGAGCCGCCCCGCGCTCGACGTGGATGGAGCGTTTATGCCGGCTGCGGCCATGCTCAGAATCGGGCGCCACCGATCGGCGGTCCGGCCCACGAAGTCGAGGCCGAGGTCACAGGCGTCTTCGCCGAACGCGGCGTGAAGGTAGACCGCTGCCATGCGCCACGGTTCGCGGACCGCGGCTGCGCCTCCCGGCAGAGGAACATAGCGGAGGTGGGCGGCGCGCGTGTAGCCGGCGGAGTCGCAGGTGAGAATCTCGCATCCCCAGATCGCCCCGTCGTCCCCATAACCCGTGCCGTCGAGCGCCAGCCCGATGACCGCTCCGGCGCGCCGGTTATCCGCAAGGCACGAGGCGATGTGGGCGTGATGGTGCTGGACGCCGACCGCCTCGACGTCCTCGAGTCCAAGCGCCCATTTCGTCGAGAGATACTCGGGGTGAAGGTCGTGGGCGACGACCTCCGCACGAACGTCGAAGACACGCGTAAAGTGCTCCACCCCTTCCATAAACGCGCTCATTGCCGTCCAGTTGGCCAGGTCCCCGATGTGGTGGGAGAGGATCGCGCGGTTGCCGGTCCCCAGACAGAAGGTGTGCTTGAGCTCGGGGCCGGCTGCGAGCACCGGCCGTGCGAAGGGAACCGGAACCTCCAGCGGTTCGGGCGCATAACCTCGTGATCGCCGTATGGGGTACTCGCGCCCTCCGACGACGCGCACGACCGAGTCGTCACATCGCACGTGCACCGGCCGGTCGTGAGTGAGAAAGCCGTCTGCAACCCCGCCAAGGCGCTCGAGGGCATCGACGTCCTCGTGGGCGATCGGTTCGTCGGAGAGGTTGCCTGAGGTCAGCACGATGGGGTGGCCTACGGAACGCATCAGGAGGTCGTGTAGTGGTGTGTAGGGGAGCATGATCCCGATGTCGCGATTGGCAGGCGCAACCTCATCTGCGAGGAGGGTTTCGGCGCGCCGGGCCACAATCAGGATGGGACGCCGGTGCGACGCCAGCACGGCCGTCTCCTCGGGCCCGGTATGGGCCAGACGGCAGGCCCATTCGAGGTTGGGCACCATGACGGCGAAGGGCTTCGCCTCGCGCCCCTTTCTCCGCCGGAGCTCTGCGACAGCGACGGCGTCGGTCGCATCACAGGCGAGGTGATAGCCGCCGAGCCCTTTGATCGCAAGGATGCCGCCCCCCCGCAAGGCGGCCGCCGACCCCGCCAGCGGATCGCCGTCGAGCGGTGCGCCGTGCCCGTCAACGAGTCTCAACTGCGGTCCACAGCGAGGGCATGCGATCGGCTGTGCATGGAAGCGCCGGTCTCCCGGATCTGTGTACTCCGACCTGCACTCGGAGCACAGCGAGAAAGTCGACATGGTCGTGCGCGCACGGTCGTAGGGAACTCCGGTCGTGATCGTGAAGCGCGGGCCACAGTTAGTGCAGTTCGTGAATGCGTACCCGTAACGACGCTCGGACCTGTTGCGGATCTCCTCCAGGCAGGCAGCGCAGGTGGCGACGTCGGGGGTGATGGTCGCCAGGACCGCGCCGTCGATCTCGGAGGCGCGGATGTCGAAGTGATCGCTTCCCCGCAGCCGCACCTCCGATTTCTCGACACACTCCAGGCGGGCAAGTGGGGGCGGTTCGGCGATGAGAGCCCGTGTGAACGCCTCCACGTCGGAGTGGTGGCCCTCAACCTCGATCACCACGCCGCGTGAGTCGTTTAGTACGAAACCCCCGAGGCCGAGTTGGGACGCCAGCCCGTACACGAACGGCCGGAACCCGACGCCCTGGACGGTGCCCCCGACGCGAAGTCTCAAGCGAATGCGGCTGTCCCCCATGCCCCCATGGTCGCGTGTGGGCTCGACCTCGTGAACCCGGCTTGGGCTCCTAGGGAACCGGGGTGGCCTCGCGCCGTTGCGATGCGGGAAGGCGGCCTTGAGAGACCGCAACACCCGCCAGGACGACGGCCGCCCCCGCCGGCTGGTTCCAGGTCAACTGTTCACCCAGGAACACCATCCCTACGATGGTGGCGAAGATGGGAACGAGATATGTGACCGTCGACGCGGCGGTTGCGCCTGCGTCCCGGATGATCCCGTAATTGACGACATAGGCAATTCCGGTTCCCAGAACTCCAAGGACAACGACACTAACGACCGGCCGGAACGTGTAACTCCCCGGAACACCGGTGAAGAACACCGCCACGGCCGCAAGCTGGATCGTCCCGCAGAGGAGCTGGCCACCCGCTAGGGCCAAAGGGGACTCCTCGCGCCCTGCGAGGTACTTGCGCATGTAGGGGAAGGCCACCCCGTAGCAGGAGGCGGCCGCAAGGCAGGCGAGGTTGCCGAGGAGTGCTCCGCTGCCCACCCCCTGCCACGGACCCACGATCAGCAGCACCCCGGTGAAGCCCACCGTCAGTCCGATGGCCTTGTCCCGGTCGGGGCGTTCGTCGGGCAGCATCGAAAACGCTACGAGCATCGTGAGAAGTGGAGTCGTGCCGTTCCAGATCCCGGCGAGCACTGACGACACCTTCGTCTCGCCCCACGCAAATAAGAAGAACGGGAGCGCGTTCCCGAATAGCCCGGCGAACGCAAGATGCCCCCAGACGCGCCGGCCGCGAGGAAGGGACTCGCGGCGTAGCGCCAAGAAAGCAGCTAGAACGACCGTACCGAAAAGCATGCGTCCCAGCGCGACATGCAAAGGAGCAAAGTCTCGCAAGCCCAGCTTGATGAACAAGAAGCTGCTGCCCCAGATGGCAGCGAGTAACACAAGACGGATTTGCCAGCTCAACGGTTTCCCCAACATCTACACGGTCGAAATTACCGCGCGGTTTCCCGCCCGGTGTCGCCTCGGCACAGCTTCGACGAGAGGCCCCGGGCGGGTGGAGAGTTCCCGCTGGTGCCTCAGATGGGGACGGACTCCACCGGGCGCGGGAGGCGGTCCGGCGAGTCGATGGTGAAAACGATGGCGGCGCGCTTACGGAACCCCGGTACGCTCCGGTGCCCGTTATGGCGCTTGATCTCGCTTGCGAGGCAACCCGTGCACAACTCCAGCCGGTAACGCAGCTTGTCAACCTGGTACAGGACTTCTTTTGCAGCCTGGTCGGGAATCGCATTCCCGCATGAGTCGCACAGAATAAGCATCGAATGACCTTGCATTTTGCCCTTCCTTCTAGCGGAGGTCGCCCATTGTACTGCCCTCCCCGGCAAAGGCGCCCAAAGGCATGGACGCCTGGCGGCGGTCGACCTCGTCTCTCACGAGGCACCCGGCGAGATGATCGTTGACCAGACCGCACGCTTGCATCAGGGCGTAGGCCGTGGTCGGACCGACGAAGCGAAACCCGTTGCGCTTGAGCGCCTTGGCCAGTGAGGTGGACTCGGGCGTGAGGGACGGGAGTTCAGCGAAGCTCGAGGGCGCCGGTGCCGAACGCGGCCGAAAAGTCCAGACGAGCTCGGGGAGCGGCCTCGAGCCCTGGCGCAGGTCCAGGGTTGCGCGCGCGTTGGCCACTGCAGCTTCGATCTTGGCGCGATTCCGTATGGTCCCCTTATCGTCGAGGAGGCGTGCCACGTCCGCGGCCCCGAAACATGCGACCTCCTGGGGATCGAAAGCGCAGAACACCTTTCGGAGATGCGCCCGCTTGCGCAGAACGATGAGCCAGGACAGTCCGCTTTGGAAAGCTTCGAGGCAGATCCTTTCGAAGAGTCCATGCTCATCAAGTACCGGCCGCCCCCATTCATGGTCGTGATAGTCACTGTAGAGCTTGTTGCCGTCGCCGAAACAGCGCACCCCTACGCGTCGGTCGCGGCGAGCCGGCGCCGCGCCCACGGGACCAGTCCACCCGACGAGATCATCTCCTGCATGAAGTGCGGAGTGGGCGGCACGTGATACGCGCCGTCATCGACCGTCACCACCCCGTCCGTGTCGATCGTAACCAGCGATCCGGAGTGAGCCGCCTTGGCGCCATCGGGGCACACCACAATGGGAAGAGCGAGGTTGATGCAGTTCCTGTAGAAGATGCGGGCAAAGCTCTGTCCTACCACCGCCCCGATGCCCCACGCCTTCATTGCGAGCGGGACGTGCTCACGCGACGAGCCGCAGCCGAAGTTCTCCCCCACCACGAGTATGGTGCCGGGTTGCAGTTCGTCCCTGAGACCGGGATCGAGACCCTCGAACAGGTGCGCCTTCATGTGCGCGGGGTCGTCGATGTTCAGGAACGATCCTGGGTACAGAACATCGGTATCTATGTTGGTGCCTTCGACCTTGAGCGCCGGGCCTTCGATCCTCATACCTTTGCGCCTGCCGTCACGTCGGCCGGGTCGATGAGCTCGCCTGCGACGGCCGCTGCGGCCGCCACGTACGCATTGGCGAGATATACCCCTGCTTCTCCGGATCCCATGCGGCCCTTGAAGTTCCGGTTGGTGGTGGTGACTGCCTTTTCGCCTCGTCCCATCACACCATTGTGTCCTCCGAAGCAGGCCCCACACGTCGGCGTCGACACGATTGCACCGGCGCCCACGAACAGGTCGAGCAGTCCCTCCTTCATCGCCTCGCGATAGATGCTCTGAGTGGCCGGAACGATGATTGCGCGAGTATTCTTGTGCACCTTGTTATCGCGCAACATCTCAGCCGTCTGCCTGAGGTCGGTCATCGTGCCGTTGGCGCAATTTCCGATGTAAACCTGATCGATCTTCGTCCCCGCAGTGTCCGAAATCGACGCAACGTTGCCGGGTGAATGGGGCTTCGCTACCAACGGCGGCAAGGCACCGATATCCACCCGCAGACGATCCGCAACCTCAGCGTCCGCGTCCGAATGTTGGAAGCTCCATTCCTTGTCGCTGCGACCAGCGAGATAGGCCGCCGTCACCTCGTCGGCGGGAAAGAGCCCGGACTCAGAACCGGCTTCGACCGCCATGTTCGATACGGCAAGGCGTTCGTCGATCGAGATATCGCTCAGGGAAGGGCCGACGAACTCAAGCACCTGATCCGTGCCGCCGGCCACCCCTATTCTGCCGATGACGGCAAGGATCAGATCTTTCCCCGTGACAAAGCGCGGTTTTGCTCCGACGTATTCGATCTGGATGGTCCCGGGCACGGTCTGCCAGAACTCGCCGAACACCAAAGAGGCAGCGATGTCGGTGGAGCCCAGTCCCGTGCCGAAGGCCCCAAGGGCCCCATACGTGCAGGTGTGCGAGTCACCGCCTGCCAGGACCATCCCCGGCGTGACCCAACCTTCCTGGGCCAGAAGAGTGTGCTCGATCCCGCCGCGACCCTGACCGTAGTAGGTGACACCCTGGTCGTCGCACCACTCCTTGAGACGCGTCTGCAGCTCGGCCGAGCGGGCGTCTTTGGCGGGCATGAAGTGATCGGAGACCATCACAACCTTGTTCGGGTCGAACACCTTGGTGGCGCCCATCTGCTCCATCGCCCGGAAAGCCACCGGGCCGGACACGTCGTTGGCCATCACCACGTCACATCGGACCAGAATGACGTCGCCCGGCGCGACATGATCCTCGTCCGAGTGCTCGATCATGATCTTCTCACTAAGGGTGTAGCCCACGGTTATGCCTTTCGGATAATGAAGCGCAACCCTGCCTGTGCAACTGAGGACACTGCCCGGCTAACCGGGCCAGTTGCCGGCCCGGTAAACCCTGCCTGGGAGTGCTTTCTCCAGCACTCCCTCGAGCCAGACGGTCACCCGGATCAAAGCATCCAGGTCCACACCGGTCTCGACACCCTCCCGGTCGAGGAGGTACACCAGGTCTTCAGTCGCAATGTTACCGGTGGAGCGGGGGGCGAAGGGGCAGCCCCCTATGCCTCCGACCGATGCGTCGAGCACACTGACGCCCGCCTCGAGCGCTGCAAGCGCGTTGGCGAGGCCCGTGTTTCTCGTATCGTGAAGATGCGCTCCGACCCGAATGCCGAATCGCTTCGCCTCCCCCACCAGGTGACGGGCCTGTGACGGCACTCCCACGCCGATGGTGTCGGCGAAGCAGATCTCCTCCCCACCAGCAGCTGCAAGCCGCTCGGCGATGGCCACGACCTTTTGCGGGTCGACGGGCCCTTCGAACGGGCACCCGAACGCGACGCCTATCGTTACCGTCAGGATGACGCCGTCATCGTGGCTCAGCCGAATGAGCGCCTCGGCGACTTCGATCGACTCCTCGACCGATGCGTTTTGATTTCGGCGGTTGAACTCTTCAGTGCAGCCGAACGAGAAATGCGCCTCCCTCAAGGGGGTCGCCAGCAATCGCCGGTAGCCCTTCTCGTTGAGCGTTAGGCCGGAGAAATCCACACCGGAGCGCGGCTCGAGGAGGGCGACAACCTCCTCGGCGCCGGCCATCTGGGGCACCCGTGAAGACTGGACGAAGCTCGCCGCTTCGACTCTCGGCAAACCCGTTTCGGCCAGGCGATTGGCCAGCTCGGCGCGCCGTTCGGGAGGAAGGGCCCGGTCCTCGTTCTGAAGTCCGTCCCGCGCCCCTACGTCACAAATTGCGACATCCATTAATGCCCCTCACCCTGCAGATCGACTATCTGACCTTGTGGCAGCCCCCAAAGGTTCACCGTATACCTCCTGGTTCTGGCTGCCGGGTTTGTGGTTCTGGCCGGAGGAGGCGCTATGACCGGCCCTCCCGAAGCCGGTCCAGAGCGAACGCCTCCACGCCCTGGGTTCGAAAAGCCGCCTCTCGGTGGCGGCGGCGGCCACCCCATTGCACCTCCCGCTGGCCCAAATGACCGAGACTTCACTGACTATGATGTCGATTCGGAAGGGAGCCCATATGTCGTGGTGGCTTTTCAGGACCTACCCCTGGCCGAACGTGATCACGACTGGGATGGAGACGCCGCCTACAAGCGGGTCCGCAAATGGGCGGGAGCCGAAGACGAACCGAATGAGAAGTTCCGAACGGCCTTCGTTTGGTACGACGCCGACGACAAGGGGAAGTTCAAGTCTTACAAGCTTCTGATTGCAGATGTCGTTGACGGCCGCTTGCACGCCATCCCCCGAGGAGTCATGGCCGCTGGAAACGTCATTCAGGGTGGACGGGGGGGCGTCGACCTGCCGAGCAAGGACATTGACCGGGTCAAGAACCATCTCACCCGCTATTACAAGAAGGCCGGCGACGAGGCTCCCTGGCAACGCGACTAGGGCCCCGGCGCGCCGCTAGGCTCACCCCGAGCGCTTCAGCTTGCCGTGTTGCTTGGCATAGCGTTCGCCGCGCCGGAAGACGATCAATCCGAGGGGAATCGAGATCGCGCCGATTCCGATCAAGGGCACGAGCTGACCCCATAGTGCGGAGATGGCGGCGCCCTCCAGGATCGCGTCCCTGATTCCCTCCAGCGCGTAGGTGGCAGGTGAGATCACAGCAAGCCATTGCATCGGCTCGGGCAGCACCTCGACGCTGTAGTAGATACCCGAGACGACCAGCAGCATTCCCTGAGCGATGAAGCCGAGTTGGGTTCCCTTCTCCGGCGAGATGAGCGGCAGCACGGCCGTCATCATCCCTATACCTATGAAAGAGGCGGAAGCGACCGCAAGCACCACGAGGGCAGACGCGAAGTTGGCCTCGGGCATCTCGAGATTGA
>JACDCD010000170.1 GCA_013694625.1 Actinomycetota bacterium
TCGATGGCTTCTTCGGCCCCTTCTTCAAGCTGAACTGGATGAAGACGTATGAGGGGATCTTGACGACACCCGTGAATCTTTCCGACATCGTGGTGGGCGAGATCATGTGGGCTGTGATGAGAGGAACCATCTACGCGGCCGGGTTCTTGTCGGTGATGATTGCCCTGGGGTTGGTGCACTCTGCGTGGGCGGTTCTTGGCCTTCCCGCCGTGATGCTTTCGGGAGCCGCACTTGCCTCGGGTGCAATGATTCTCACTGCGGTCACGAAAGAGATCTCGTCTCTCGAGAAGGTCATGACCCTGGTGGTGTTTCCGCTCTTCTTGTTCTCGGGGACGTTCTATCCTATCTACCTGTATCCAGACTGGCTTCGCCCGATTGTGCAACTGACCCCGCTGTACCACTCGGCGTCGCTCCTGCGCGGCCTCACCACAGGCGTTGTGGATGCGAGCCTTCTGTGGCACGTGCTGTACCTGGGGAGCATGTTTGTCATCTGCATTGCGGTGACCATCCGGTTGATGCGCAGAAGGTTTACCGACTGAATCACAGTCTGTGAGTGCCAGATGGATGGGTCTTTGACGTCCTGCCACGTTGGTCGGGCGCCGAGACCTTTCCTAAACGCTCTCGGGGACCTCGTCCGTATCGGGTTGCGGCACCTCGATCGTCGGTTTTTCCAGCTCGGTGGAGAGAACGATGGTTGTCTGGGTGCGGGCCACTCCTCGGATCGACCGGATGCGCCGCAGAAGCTGCTCGATGTCCCTGTTCGTTGCCGTGCGCACTTTGAGGAGGTAGCAGTCTTGTCCTGCGATGCGATGGAACTCCAGTACGTCGGGCTCTTCGCAGATGCGCGCGACGATGGGCTCGTCGGCGGCAAACTCATCCCCTTCCGACAGGGTGACCATGACGAAAGCGGCGTGGTAGCGGTCGAGCTCGTAGGGATCGAGGATGCACGTGTAACCGGCGATTACCCCCCGTTGCTCGAGCTTGCGAACCCGTTCGTGCACGGCAGGCCCCGACAGACCGACCGCCTTGGCGATGGCTGCATGCGACATCCTGCCGTCCTCCCGCAGAAGACGGAGAATGTGGTGATCGACGCGGTCAAGGCCGGCAGCCATATGGCTATCGGCCTTGCCGGATCAGACCGCCGCGAGTCTTCCGGAACGACGGGGGGAATGTCGTCTTGGGAGACAGCGAGGGGTCCAACCTGTAGAGCACGTAACTGGTCATCTGCGATCACTTTCCTCTCTCGGTTCCTGGTGGTTGAGGTCCTCGGTTGAGTGAGCCAACGGCTCGGCCCACCTCTGAGTGTTCAACAAAAGCCAAACCACGTTCTTCATCCTGTTACCTCCGTTTCTCCACGTTGGAGTGCTTGACCCAGTCGTTGCCGTCTCTGCTGTCGGTTCCGAACAGAGTGGCCATGACAAGGAGCGCCACAAGTATCATCCCGAAGATTACTAGGCTCATCTTCGTTTGCACCTTCCTATCTATCGCTTCTGTTCTCCTTTACTGAAGATAGAATAGCACCCGGATGAGGCTCCGTCAACTCATATTCTTAGCTCTTTGAGAGGTATTGAGCCTACTCTAGACGAGGGTGAACCGTATGCGATGAAGAAAAGAAGGAAGAATCGCTTTAGGACCTACATAACAAAAGAAGGGCAAGGCCGTGGTGGGCGGGAGGAGATCTCACCCGCTCCTGCCGGGACGGCGGGGCTCACCGGTCACACCTGGAGATCGAATCGGATGGGACGGTCCATGGATCACCTCGGCGACGGTTGCCCCATCCTTCTGATCAGGCAGGTAGAGTCGCTGACGACGAAGCCGCAGGAACCTGACCGCCGCCTCGGAGATATCGAGACTAATGAGAGCCTCCGTGGATGGTTGCGTATGCGACCCCGGCGGTCGCGTCCAAGCTACTCGCGTGCGGGATCCGAGGGGTACACAGCAATGACAGATCCCTGGTCTACACGAGAGCGTGTTTGGGACTCGATCGTTCACCCAACCTTACGCGCGGATCAAGCGCCGCGTAGGTCAGGTCCACGAGGAGATTGATCAGAACGACTATGCCGGAGATGACGATCACGATGCCCGACATGATCGGGAAGTCGTAGAAGTCCCTGGCCTGAAGGAGCAATGCGCCCAACCCAGGGATGCGGAAAATCGTCTCAATGATCACGCTTCCCCCCAGAAGGAGCCCGAAATCGAGCCCGAACATCGTGACGACCGGGGTTAGGCCGCTGCGAAGCTGGTGTCGCAGGACCCCTTTCTGATCCAGACCTTTGGCGTGGGCGGTCCTGATGTAGTCCTCCGAGCCGACATCGAGCAGTTGGCTGCGAATAGTGCGCGCGTAAACTGCGATTAAGGGGAAAGCCAGGCAGATCCAGGGCAGCCACATAGCGGCGAGCCATTCGACCGGGTTCTGAGTCAGGGGGACGTAGCGGTTACCTGGCATATATTCCGGTGACGCGGTAGAAGAACATGAGCCCCACCAATGCAATGACGAAAGCGGGCACCGATAGGGCAGCGAGAGCCATGACCTCGGGAATGCGGTCTCCCCACCGACTTCGGTTGCGCGCCGAGGCGACGCCGATTGCAAGCCCTCCAAGCAACCACAGCAGGGAAGCGCCGAAAGCGATGGAGGCCGAAGCCGGTAGCGCCTGCATGACGACGTCGCGCACCGGGGCGCCGAATGCGTAGGAGAACCCGAGATCACCCTTCGCGAGGGCGGTGATGTAGTTCCGGTATTGAACGAGGACCGGCTTGTCCAGACTCAGCCCCTGTTCCACCCTTCGCATGTCTCCCTGAGTCGCACGGCGCCCTGCTATGAGGACGGCCACGGGGCTTATCTCGCCTTCCTCCCGCTCGCCTCCGCCCCCCGGGACTACGAAGTAGATGACAAAGACTGCGGATGCGACCAGGAACATGGTGACCACGCCCCATACGAGTCGTCTCGCTACATACCGGCCCACGTCAACTGTCCTTCCTGCACTTCTCGACCCGAGGCCTCGTTACAGCGTTTCGGGCTTCCGGAGGGTCTCTACTACCCTGGTAGGAGACACTACTTCAGATCAGCCCACGGCTGCCCCGAGGGGCGGGTGGCCGGGCGCTCAACCGTCCATGAGCTTCTTCGAGAGCAGACGGGGCGGGAGTCGAACCCGCCCTGCGACCATCCGTCTCTTGCTGCGCTGCCTATGCCTGGTTGCCGAGCTCGCAACCGCTGTACTCGTCGATGTCGCTGTCGCCGGTGCAGGTGTCGGTACCGTCCTGGCCGGAGAGCAGGTCCTGCGAACCATCCAGAGCGTTAATGGTGTCGTTGCCGATCCCGCCGAAGATACGGTCGGGTGAGACGTCACCCGAGCCGGAGGTCGAACCGATGATGTCGTCTCCCGACAGCCCGTAGAGGGTGTCAGATCCCGTCCCGCCGTCGAAGTTGTCGTTTCCGGGACCGCCTTTGTAGACGTCATTTCCTTCTTGGCCGCTGCCCGAGTCATCGTCGGCGCCTCCGAGGAGGTGGTCGAATCCAGGACCGCCGTTGAGCTCGTCATCTCCGGCTGCTCCGGCCATGCGGTCCCTTCCCTCGACACCGTTGAGTGTGTCGTCTCCAGTGGACCCGCACACGGTGTCATCGCCGGTTCCGGCGTTCACGATGTCATTGCCTCCGCCTGCGTAGATGACGTCGTTGCCCGCCGTGCCCGTCAGTGTTTCACTTGCAGCGGTGCCTACGATTGTCGATGCGAGCCCTTGACAAAGCGGTGCAGCATAAGCACTTGGAGCTGCTACCGCTATCAATGCGACCGTGCTCATAGCAGTTACGATCTTCTTCACATTTGCCCCATTTCGATAGAACACCCCAACACGAAGAAACCCCAAGCAAAGGTCATCCGGTGATGTCCTCCTGAGGCCCCCTATACGAACCTCCCATGCCCCGTGTCTCCGGCAGGTTCCTTCCAGAGAATCCCATAACAATGCCAGTTTATGGGTGACAAGAGAGAGAACGGGGGGATGGCTCTCGTGCCGCCGATCTGGGTGTCAACGGCCGGCTGTCTCCCGGCCGGCACGAGCAGATTGTCCCCCTGCGTGCGTCCCTTCCGGCTCAACGGAGGTGTGTGAAGTTGAAGCGTAGAAGCGGTATCGCCCCCATCAACAACGCCGATCTGTACTACGAGGTTGCCGGTGCAGGTGACCCGATTGTGCTGGTGCATGCGGGGATCGCCGACAGCCGGATGTGGGACGAGCAATTCGCACCACTTGTCGATGATCACCTGGTTCTTCGCTATGACCTCCGGGGTTTCGGTCGTTCATCTTTTCCGGGAGGCCCGTTTTCGTACGTCGCCGATCTGGCGGCCTTGCTCGACCACCTGGACATCGGCAAGGGAACGGTGGTGGGGGCGTCTTTCGGAGGCCAGGTAGCGCTCGAATTTGCTTTGCAGCATCGGGAAAGGGTTACGTCCCTCGTCCTGGTAGACAGCGCAATTCAAGGATGGGAGTGGTCTGAGGAAGTCGAGCGGTTCGGCGCCGCCGAGGACGATGCGCTCGAGGGTGGTCGAACGGATGAAGCGGTTGAACTCAACGTCAAGATGTGGGTTGACGGACCCGCTCGTAAGGAGTCGGGGGTGGACGCCGGGATCCGGGAGCGCGTGCGGATCATGCAACATGCTGCCTTCGAAAAGCAAATGCAAGCAGAAGCACAGTCGCCCCCTCCAGGTCCGCCCGAATGGCTGGACCCTCCAGCGATTTCAAGGCTCGGCGAGATCCGGGCTCCGACGCTCGTCGTGGTGGGGGACCAGGATGTGCCGGACTTTCTGCACATCTCAGCGAGACTGACCGATGACATCGAAACCACTACGAGAGCGGTGATCGAGGGAGCAGCTCACCTGCCCAGCCTCGAAAGGCCAGAGGTTTTCATGGGAGCCCTACGCAGCTTTCTGTCGGGAAGCTCGACGA
>JACDCD010000177.1 GCA_013694625.1 Actinomycetota bacterium
GGTACGCCGCCCCATGTCGCACAAGTTCCGATTGCGATACTTGCGGCGGCGTTGGGCGCCAGCCGAGCGACCCATTCATCGGTCGTTACGGTGCGGAGCTCGCCATCGGGCCCCCATGGCTCCTCGCCCTGGCCGGCCCAGTACCCACCGGTCTCGATCGCCCGGGTCTCGTCTGAGATAGAGCCCTCGAGGATGATCACGTAGGGCCCCTCGAGCTCACCCGATATCGCCATCTCGTGGGCCCGCATGTAGCTGGGCCCCGATTCGACATTTACGACAGGGTGGTGCAGCACCACACGCGGAAGCCCCGGGTGCGCCCCCAGCAACAGGCTCTCCACAGATGGAGCTTGAGCACCGGTGACGGATACGGTGCAACCATCACAGCTCATCCCCGCGAACCAGAACGCATGGACCTTCTCGAGAGGCCCCAGGCGGCTGGAAGGACCACCCCTGGCGACCGGCTCGAGGATGTCCTCCATGAAGGCACGAGCCGGCATCCCGAAATCACCCAACTCGGTACGATCGTGGAAGCGGTCAACGGGTCCCAGGACCTCGAGCAGCCTCTCGGCCGGCGTCTTCTCAGTGGTCCTCACGGCCATGCCAACCTCCGAGGGCGTAGGTGACGGGCGCACTTACCTTACCTCGTTTTCCCCGTCCGAATCCGTCCGAGATCTTCCACCCGAAAGCCCCTCAGGCTGTGTATGCTCGCCGCACCTAGCTCCGAACATGAGGGAACACCATGGTCCTTGCGGCGAGCGACCTGACGGGATGGTGGGTCGGATACTCGATCGGCGCGCTGATAACGCTGATCGTGGCGGCCCTGGTCGTCACCATCATCATGACGGCTCGGCGAATCGCTGCCGTCGCCGAGGACGCTACTCGCTCACTGGTCGAAAGCCGGGAGCGCACCGAGGCATTGTGGGAGGTCGCCACGACGAACCTCATTGCACAGGAGATCCTGGAGGGGGCGACAGCGGCACGACGGGCGCTGGGCGGAGGCGATGAGGAGGAGGACCCGGCGACGAAACGGGCGCAAGATGCAGTCAGCGGTTCCCTTCCGGTTGGGCCCGACTTGAATCGTGAGTTGGGTCTGTGACTCTCGCGGCGCCGCCGTCGGATGTGGCCACGGTCTGGTGGGTCACGCTCGGAGTCGGATTGATCGTCGCCGTGGTGGTGGTGGTGCTATTGCAGACCCTGCTCAATGCCGTCAAGCAGGTGGAGAGTAGTGTCATTACCCTGTGGCAGACGGCGACAACCGTGGCGCGTAACACCGCCACGACCTGGCTATTGGGGGACACGGCTGAAAAGCTCGAAGACATCAAGGGCGAGGCGCTGAAGCACGACGAGTTGCTGAAGCGCGTCACCGAAGAATGACCACGGCCCTTGTCATCCTCACCGTGGTGGAGATCGTGGTGGCGGTCGCTGCGCTGGCGACTTACTTGATATTGATCACCAGGCATCTCGCCACCGTGTCGAAGTACCTCGGAAAGGTCGCCTTCGGGGTGCGAGCGGTCGAGACCCAAACGGGCGCTATCGGGCCCTCCGTGCTGCGGATCAACCAGACGCTCAGGGAGATCGAGGGCGCTCTGGGGCCGATAGCCGAGAAGGCCGAGCGCGCCGCCTCAGGGCGCTAGGTGCCCCCACAATTTTCGAACCGTCCGCGCGTCATCCGGCAGAGGCTCTCAGTTCCAGCCCGTTCTCTCCACCCTCACGCGCGATTCTGTAGTCAGAGCCAACTCAGGGCTTGAAGCCCCTCATGGAGAAGTGCGAAACTTCACTTCGCCGGCTATCCCAGAAGCTCACCAATGAGCGAGCGCAGGACGTGATACTGAGTGGCCTGGGCCTCCTGGATGCGCGGTATGTAGTCGGCGTCCACCGTGTGGGAACGATCACAAATCTCGGCCATCCGTCCCCCTCCGTAGCCGGCAAACCCGACCGTCATCAACCCGCGGCGGCGCGCCTCGCCGAGGGCCGCAAGAACATTGCGCGACCCCCCGCTGGTGGAGATGGCCACGGCCACGTCCCCGGGGCGGCCGTGGGCAATGACCTGACGGGCGAAGACATTATCGAAGCCGATGTCGTTCCCGAGGGCCGTCAGGACCGCCGCGTCATTCGTGAGCGACACCGCCCGCACGGGTGTAAGCCCGCAAGGAGGCGCGACCAGGTCGCCGACGAGGTCCTGTGCATCGGTTGCAGATCCGCCGTTGCCGAAGACGAGCACCTTCCCGCCCCCTTCGACGCGGCCGGCAATAAGGCTCGCTGTCTCCAGCAGCCCTTCGGGATCCATCGATCGGGCGCGGAGCGCCATCACATCCTCCGCCTTCTGGAGGATCGAACGGCTGACCTCGGAGGTGACGCCGGTGAGGTCTGACTCCGCCCCCTTCAGGAACGGATAGAGAAAGCTGGAGCGCCCCGCGTCGTGAGCGCGTCCGTGCGCCGAGGGGACACCCGAATCCGACAGCAGACCCTTGTGCTCGAAGAAGACGTGGACGAGCTCCCACAGCACGTGATAGAGCGTCTCGTGAACCTCCTGGACGATGAAGGGGTCGTCCGAGTCCACCTCGAACAGGTACTCCGTCGACGCCGCTTCGGATGATCTCCCCCCGAGGGAGATCGCCAGCATCCCGGCCGCCTCGGCCTGCCCGAGCGCCGACGAGACGCCTTCCGAACCCGGGTCGCCGGGACTGTGAACCATCCCCAGGGCGATGTCCCCCGGCGCGCCGAGCGTAAGGAGCTGGTGGCTGAAGGGATCCTGGTCTCCAAGCGCCGAGGCGAGGGCCGACACGACGTCATTCGGGAGGGCCAAAGCCGGCAGAGCCCGCTTGCCCACGATAACGGGGTGGACGAACTCGACCGAGACGTGCTGGGCATCGCTGGCCGCCGCACCAGGACCGAACGCAAAAAGGACACCGTCACGCGCAAAACGGCGCGCCATCGCGTGGCACAGGTGCGCAAGACGGTCTGCATTGGCATAGAAGAAGCTGCGGACGACCTCGGCGCGCTCTCGATAGGCGCCGTGCACCAGCTTCGTCCCGTCACGTGTCCCGCTCTGCAATCCAGCCCTCCCTCGGTTTCCAAATAGCCGAGACCCTCGGATTCCCGGTCGGCCATCGAATCACTTTGGTGCTTATCCGTGCGGTGCAGCGATCCTGCCGGGACTGGCCTTCAGCCGTGCCCGGAGAGCTAGCAGATGCGGGGCAGCGGGTCTCCTATGAGCATGTCCATGATCCGGGTCCCCCCGAAGCCCGTGCGCACGAGCACCATCCCCTGGGGTTTATCCGCAACCCAGCCGACGACGCACGCGTGTTCGCCGCCGGGGGCCGCTTGCAATGCCGCGAGGGCGGCGGCGGCCCGTTCGGGCCCCACCACGGCAAGCAACTTGCCCTCGTTGGCCACGTACATCGGGTCGATGCCGAGGATCTCGCACGCACCCTGCACGGCCGGATGCACCGGGACACTGGCCTCGTCAAGAATCACCCCCAGGTCCGCATCGAGGGCAAGCTCGTTCAATACGGTGGCCACTCCGCCTCTGGTTGGATCGCGCATGACTCGTAGCTCTCCTCCGGCCGCTTCCATGAGCGCAGCCGCCTGCTCCCACACCGGGGCGGTGTCCGATGTGATGTCGGCGTCGAGTTCGAGCTCGCCGCGCGCAAGCATGATCGCCATTCCGTGATCTCCGATGAACCCGGAGCACAACACGACGTCACCCGGCCGGATCGACTGCCCGCTCAAATCGACCTCGGAACGGCGGAGACCCAGACCGGTAGTCGTTATGTACATACCGTCCGCCTTGTTTCGCTCCACAACCTTCGTGTCGCCCGTCACGACGGGCACGCCCGCAGCGCGGGCGGCATCGGCCATGGCCTCTGTTTCGGCTCGAAGGACATCCGCGTCTAGGCCTTCCTCGACGATGAAAGCCGCCGCGATGGCAAAGGGCTCGGCGCCCGACACCGCTAGATCGTTGACCGTTCCATTGACCGCGAGCTCGCCGATCGATCCCCCCGGAAATTGAAGCGGCTTGACGACGAAACCATCGGTCGTAATCGCCAATCGGGCGCCCGCGATTTCGATCTGGGCGGCATCGCTCAACTCGGCTAGAGCCTCGTTGGCGAACGCCCGAGCGAACAGCCCTTCCACGAGGGTGTGCGTCGCCTTGCCGCCGGCGCCGTGGGCCATCGTGACGCGCTCGTCCCGGAAACGGGGCCGGAGCTTGCGCTGGCGTTCGATCCTTGCAAGGACCTCGTCTTCGAGATCCACCTTTTCAGTCCCCACCTTTTTGAGCCTGTCCTCTAAGCGCCGGCGCGCTCCTTGGAGCGTGCAAAGCGGCCGAAATTGTAGTAGGCGGCGCAGGCGCCCTCGGAAGACACCATGCATGTCCCGATGGGGGTCTCCGGCGTGCAGGCAGTCCCGAAAACCTTGCATTCCCACGGCTTGATTACTCCCTTGAGCACCTCACCGCACTGACACGCCTTTGGGTCGGCCACCCGGA
>JACDCD010000178.1 GCA_013694625.1 Actinomycetota bacterium
GCGATCTCGGGGGCCACCAGATCGGCGCTTTGGACGGAGGACAGATCGACAAAGAAGACGCCGTCGTCGAACCTATCCAGGAGGTCGACTGCCACAGTCGCCGTCAAGCGCGTCTTACCGGTGCCTCCGGGACCGGTCACGGTGATCAGCCGGTTGTCATCGTCGAGTATGTGCCGGCGCAGATCGTCCATCTCATTGTGACGACCAACCAGCGCTCCCAGATGACGGGGGACGTTGGACGGCGGCTGCGCCGAGCGCAAGGGCGGAAACACCGCGGCCAAGTCATTTGCAGTCAACTGCCACAGGTGTTCCGGATGATCCAGATCCTTCAGCCGATGGCTGCCCAAGTCCTCGAACATGATGCTGGTCAAAGCTTTACGATTCAGCAGGGCTTCCGTCGCCGAGGAGATCACGACTTGACCCCCGTGACCCGCGCTGCAGATTCGAGCAGCCCGATGCACGTCAATTCCCACGTAGTCATCGTCGATGACAACGGGTTCACCCGTGTGGACACCCATGCGAACGCGGACCGGCTCCCCTCGCGGCCAGGCGTGCCTCTTCAAAGCCCGCTGGCCCTCAACCGCAGCCAAGACCGCTGCCTGAGCACTTGCAAAGGCAACGAAGAAGGCGTCTCCCTGTGTACCGACCTCCCGGCCGCCGAATTGCACAATCGCGGTGCGCAGCAGTTCCTGGTGAGCGGCAAGAGCGACGCCATAGTCACCGCCCAGGAGCTGTAGCAATCGCGTTGATCCCTCGATATCGGTGAAGAGGAAAGTTACCGTGCCCTCCGGGAGCGCGCCGCGGGCTGTAGTTGGGGAGATTTCCGTCATCGCTTGACCACTCTAGTGGTTCGTCGCGCAAGTAGCGCCTGCACCGAGAGCGTCCCGGCGCGCCGAGGGCAAGGCGCGAGGAGTCGAGCGTACCTGGAGGCACGTGAGCGACGAGAAACGCAGCCATCGGCGATGCAGGGGCGCTCGAATGCGTCGGTAATTTGCGCGACGAGGCACTAGGATGAAGCGGCTCAGCAGAGAACCACCATGCGGCCCAGGGCCCCCCTCACGTATGCGATCAGCGCGGACCATGGCGCCGGTGCCCCCCGAAGTTTTCATCGACCGTGGTGGTGGTTGCGAGGGCTCAGTGATAAAAGCGCACCGCGCCGGCCGGACGCACCCGCCCCCACGGCGACGAGGTAGTCGCCGCAGGGGAGAAAGTGCCTAAAGCCGAGTCGGTGCGCTCTTCCCCTCACTTGCGCGCCTCCCGGCGCCGGGCTGGTTTATCTCAGAAGGCGGCCAGTCCTGAAGCGCCGTCCGCAACCGGAAGCCCCCCGGTAACTACACCCAGAGGCTCAAGGGTGCCATTTTCCTCTATCCGGAAGGACGCGACCCCGCCGGTGCCTCTGAGAAGCAAGTGAAGGAAGCGGCTGTCCGCGCTGAGGGCGAGGTCCACCGGCTGGCTGAGAGCCCCCAGAAAGGCAGCGTTGCCGTCGATCAAACGAACCTTCCCAGTGGAACTGAAGCTGTAGCTGGAGATGGTTCCGTTACCAAAGTTCGCAGTGAAAACGTAACGCCCGTCGTCGGTGATGACGACCCAGCAGGTATCTGTCTGGCGGTTGGGAACCGAACCGCTGATCACGGACAATCTGCCGTCCGAAGTCAGCCGGTATGACGAAAGTGCGGACGCAAAGGGCGCGGCGTTGAAGGATTCGGTGACGACGAGCTTGCCATCATGGCGGAAAGCCAGGCTGAACGGGCGAAGGCCGTGGGAGGCAATCCGTTTCGGCGTTGCGCTTGTCAATCCGTTGCTTTTCACCCTGAATGCGTCAATGGCGTTCTGCGGCTTCAGCAGCACGTTGGTCGTCTTTTGCGTTACGAGGAGGAAGCGGCCGTCCGGGCTGAACTGCACTTCGCCAGGCACCGCGATGGGCGAGCTCAGTAGCCTGAATGAGCCCCGCAACGGAGCCAACGTACCGTCCGACGCTATCCTGAAGCCGGTGATGCCGTTGCCGGCTACCGAACCGTTTAGCACGTAGAGCAGGTCGCGATGAATGGTCAGGCTGTTGGGCTGATCGCCCGCGTACACCTTTTCCAGGAACGTGAGGTTGGTTCCGTCCACGGAGAAGATGGTGACATCGTCACTACCCGCGTTCACGGCGTAGAGGAAGCGGTGGTCGTTGCTGAGCTCTAGGCCGCTCTGTGTGTCCAGGTCCACCCCGATCCCGTTTCCACGGGTGGATATGCTGCCAACTCTATCTAGAGTGCCGTTGGTCGCACGACTGTAGGTGATTATCCGGTTGTCCGCGGTCTCGTTGGTCATCGCGAACACCGCACCTTTGGGCGATTCGGCTCGAGCCGTGATGCCTCTACTGTCGCCGGCCTCCTGAGCCTGACCGATCGTTATCATGCTCGCGAGTAAGCCGAACGACAGGATGATTACAGCAAGTCTTCTTAGTCCCCTTACCATCTATTCACTCCCCTGAGTTGATGATTTCTTGTCCTTGAGTCTTCCCGCCCAGAATGGGTTAAGGGATGCCTCAATGGCACCCTTACCAATCGGAGTTGAAATCATGAGGTCCTCGATTGCGCGTGCCTACGCATCCCCCTTCTTCGCCTGCCGCCCCAGTCGGCTGCCGTCAGCCAACGGATCTGATGCGACACCCCAAATAAGCTTTGCCATGGATCAAGTCTGCTTAATACGAGGAGCGACAACCAGAGCCAATACGCGGGTAAGTGGTCTGTATTTGCGGGCGTCCTGCGAGCGACCGTGCAGCGGCGCACTATCGAAAGGATGGTACATGGGGCCGTTAGCGGATGAGCTAAGGGGGCAGTGCCAGGAGCATTCGCCGCTTGGCCTCAAGGGCGGGAAAGCGGCGCCGGCCTGGTTGCATTAGCTCCAAGATCCGTTATTCGATGTTGCGGATGCCAATGAAGGAGACGTAGCACGACGCGCGGTGTACTCGGCCCAAGCGGCAGCGAGTCGTTCGATGCCCATGCGCAGAGCCGGCGGCTCGATCACGAAGGGGAGCCGAAGATGATCGTCATAGGCCCCTCGGGCAGAGAAAGAGGAGCCGGGCAGGATCATCACCCCATGACGCAAGGCCACCTGGGAGAACTGGCTCGCCCCTTCGTGAGGCAGCTTGACCCAGAGAGATGTCCCGCCGCTCGGCGCTTCCCAGGTCCATTCGGGCAGCAATTTGACGAGCATAGAGGCGACAAGTTCGAGGCGTTCCCGAAGCTGATTCCGGCGCCACTGCGCCACCTCATGGACGCGAGGGAGCAGTCGAGCCGCCAATAGTTGATCTACCAGAGGCGTACCGAGATCGAGCGTTCCCTTGACCTGCCCGAGCTGGAAGATTGACTGTGCCGGCCCCCGTATCCAGCCAACTCGCAGGCCGGTCCAGAAAAGGGCGCTCATGGAGCCTATGGTGAGCACTCCGTCATGTAGGCGTGAGGCCGCCAGATATTGCGGAGGCGGCGCGCCGCTTAGGGAGAGATCGGCCTGAACAGTGCTCTCAACTAACATGATGCCCTTGTTCTTCGCCTGCGAGGTGATCTGCAGCCTTCGAGCCTTCGACAACACAGTTCCGGTGGGATTGTGGAACGTGGGGTTGAGATAGATGAGCTTGACAGTTTCTTGTGCAATGAGCTGATCGAGAGTGTCCATTCGTAAACCTTGTCCATCCATGGGAGCGGGAAGCACACGGGCACCCGCTTTCCGTAAGACAGGCAGCGCGCCTGCGTAGGTAGGATCCTCCACCACTACGCCGTCGCCCGGCTGTAGCCACGCGGAGGCGATGAGGTCAAGTCCCTGCTGTGCACCGGTGGTAACGATGATCTGGTCCTCGGAGGTTGGTATCCCGCGCTGCTCGAAGTCCTGCGCGATGGCCTCACGCATCAAGCTCAAGCCAAGCGGGAAGTAGCCCTGCACTGATGTGAGCGCAGTCCAGTCATGGTCGGTCATGGATTGGAGCCCCTCCAGGACCGGAGCGGCCGCAGAGAGCGCAATCGCAGACAGATCTATGATTCCTGACGGCAGCCCCACGACCTTGTGTTCCGGGCTGATGCGGTGCACCCAGGGAAACAACGCCGCTGTGGGGGGCAACCCTCCTGTGCGTGATCGTGTGACGCTGACCCAGGTACCGCTCCCTTGGCGGCTTGTGAGAAGCCCCTCACTGCGCAGGATGTCGTACGCAGCCACCACTGTTGCACGGCTTACGGCAAGAGCCTGAGCAAGCGATCGCTCGGACGGCACGCGCAGGAAGGGCGCGAGGTCTCCTCGCTCGATAGCGTGCCGGAGCGCACCGGCCAGCTTCTTGTGCAGCGGACCATCTCCTGCAGCCCATCCACTCAGCATCAGGATGAGCCGCTTGGTGCTGACTTGACGCACGTGCTCTACCTGCCTTCCCCAACTCGGCCTTTGAGGATTTTACTGGAGGTAGCGGGCGAGGAAGGAATAAGAGATTACGATTCCATGAAACTCCTGCGTCACCTTCTTTTGTTCTCGCTTAGGCTGAGCACGACTTGCCGCTCGTGATGACCTTGAACCCTGAACTCAAGAAATGCACAAGAAATGCACAAGAAATGCATCAATAACGAGGTGGATTTGTGTGAGTCGCTGGGCAGCGAATCTTCTAGTTATTCGAGAGCGATGAACACCAGGCTGGTGGCCACCGAGAGCACTCCTTTGTGCCAAAGATCTGTGGCCAGCTCTTGCCCACCCCACTTCCAAGGAGCCGGAGCGATGCCAAGGGTAGAATAGAGCGCAGCGTCACCTCCCCACACCATGGGGAGATGAAGGATCGAAGCGGCGGGAGCACTCAGGGTGGTGGCTCCCAGTAATCCTCGCACGGCCCCCATTGTCACCCCATGGCCCCAGTGAACGGCCCAGTTGAGCGTTTTGGCGTCGGCCCCGTCCTCCAGTTCCACATTCGCGATCTTGGCTCCGACTTGAGCAGGAACCATGCTGGTCGGCCGCTTCGTGAAGCTCTGCTCGATCTTCTCAGAGAGCGTGAGCGCCGCCGTCCCTGCTACCCCCGCGACGATCCCCCGCCCGACCGCTCCGACGATCCTTGCCATATGAGAGGCCTTTCTGCTCAAGTGCGTTGTACCCAATGGTACACAAACATGCATTCCCTCCAAACCTAGCGGTTACTCCCAGATAATTCGCTCCCGACAAACCTCAGCGTTTTCCTGACGACGACCATAGCCGCAGATGCGCGTACGCAGCGGAAACGGAAGCACGCATCGGACCAATGTCCTTCTTGACGGTCGCAAGGAGGTAACCGCCCTGTATCGACGCCATCACTGTTTCGGCAAGCTCGAGCGCATTCGCACCGCGGCGAAGCCGGCCCCGCTGCTTCATGTCCTCAAGCCCGCGGATGAGAAACGATTCCCACTCCTGGAAAGCCTCGGCTATCGCCAACCGAAGACTCTCGTCCCGGTCAGCCATCTCGGCGGCCAAGGATCCGATAGGGCAACCTCCTATGAGATCTCGACTCTCGTGCTGGTCCACCAACCCGTCCAACCAATCACGAATCCCTTTCCAGGTCGAGAGCTGATCGATATAGGGACGCTGCCGATCGAGGTAACGCGTTAGTTGATATCGCAGCACGTGATGGACGAGATCCTCCTTGTCCTCGAAGTAGTAATAGAATTGACTCTTACCGGTTCCAGTCGCCCTTAAGACGTCGTCCACGGACGTTCCTGAAACGCCGCGCTGATGGATCAGGTCAGCAGCGGCGTGGATAATGCCCTGCCTTGTCTTTAGGCCCTTGGAGGTGGAAGGATCAGCCATGCCGAGAGTAAACTACCTTGGTGCGCGGTGCAGGTTGGACAAGCCTTGACTTCAACTTCGACCTTTCTTTCTTGACCTGTGGGTGCCGCCTTGTGTTCGCCTTGGTGTGATGGCCGGTCCTTGCGCAGGCCGTCGTAACCTTCACCATCGACTGGAGTGGTTGAGAAGTAACTTTTCAGCACCTCGTGACGTTGAACCCTCTGAAGGCTGCAACAGGATCTCTACTACGAGATGGGGTCGATCACATGAAGTTGGGCAGGATCGCAGTGGTAGTTTCTCTGGTCGCAGGGCTTACAGCCATGGCAGCACCAGCACAAGCGGCGACCCAATACTGCTTCGGAAGGCGCGCCACCAAAGTTGGCACTACTGGACCGGATAGGCTCTTCGGCTCGCCGTACAAGTCTGACGTAATCGTTGGGCTAGGCGGCAATGACCTCATTAGTGGAGGCAACGATTATCCGGAGAACGGTGACCCTCCCGACTTCCTTTGCGGCGGAAAGGGTGCGGACGAAATGTACGGCGGGCCGGGGGCAGACCGCATCTCAGGAGGGGACGGCAAGGATGAGATCGAGGGGAGCTTTGGATCCGACGTCATGGATGGCGACGCCGGCGCTGATCACGTCTATGACATGGATGATGAGTATGAGGGGATCAAAGATACGCTTCGAGGGTCGAGAGGTGATGATGTGCTGCGGAGTGATTCTGGCGGCGATACCTATTCGGGTGGTTTTGGTAACGACCGAATCTCCGATGGCTGGTGCTTCGATCCAGGTCGACTCTTCGGTGGTCCCGGGAACGACTACTTTGCTTCCTATTACAGCGCTCCCTACGGTGAAGGGACTTGCTCCAAAGCCGATGCCGACCAGGTCTTTGGAGATAGTGGCATAGATACTGCAGATCTCGATCGCTTCGACGTAACTGAGATGGTCGAGCGGGTCACTCGTCATTAAGAAGAACCACGGCAATAGAGAGCCAGTGTAAGAGCAGTTAGAGCAACAGCCCAATCAAACACGCAAACGGCGGGGAGCCCGGTCCGGCGCGACCGCTCTAATCACCGCCTCGGGCTCCTCACAAGGTTATCCGGGAGGGCTAGTTGAGCTTGCTTCCTGCTCGGAGTTCTCGGCTATCCCGCCGGGATCATCTGCACAGCCGGGATCCCCGAGATCAACAAGCTCGTCACCGTCGTTGTCTTGGCCGTCGGAGCACTCGGGGGACGGCGGAGACGGTGGGGACGTGATGGGGGTCTCGTCTGTCCCTTCAGGATTGTCTGCACAGCCGGTGACCTGCAGGTCGGTGAGTCCGTCGTTGTCTTGGCCATCGGAGCACGCAGTGGGTGGAGGAGGTGGATCGCGCGTTAACCCCTGACCATCTCCGGGCAAGGAGGAGGCGACTTCGCTAGGATTCTCACCCGAAACCATCTTTTCGTCGTCCTTGCTCTCCTGGCTGTCCTCGCCCTCGATCGGCCCGGCAATCTGTGCGTCCTCACCGTAGGGCTTGCGCTCACCGGCGGCCTCCTCGTCCCCGGGGTGGCTTTCATCTGCGAACCCCTCGTCAACGGGGGCCACCACGTTCCCCGAAGGGACTTTGGCAGACGCGCTGACTTCGGCCCGCCATGGGGCGGGGCTGCCCTCCTTTGTTGCCACCGATGGCGCGAACCCCTCGGACCCATTGCGGTCAGAGCCAGTCTCCACCCAACCGACCGTTGCAGCGACCGTGGCGGCCCCTAGAACCGCGGCCGCTACCACCGGTGCAATCCGCTCGCCCGCGATCCCGGCGACATGTTCCATCACTCCGCTGGACATGACCGAACTGCTGGCAGACGCGAGGTCCGCAACAGGAGAGGCGGTGCCCATCAGACCATTAGAGGCTCTGCTTACCAGAAGGCGGTCCCTCAGGCGGTCGAGGACGTGGCCAGGGAACAATACCGGGGCCGGCACCCACGTCCGCTTGAAGCGCTTGCGAGCCCGGTGCAGCAGGGCCTTGACCTGCCCTTCGCTTATGCCGAGCTTCAGAGCGATTTCGCTGTAGGTAAGACCCTCTGAATCCCGAAGGACGATCGCAGCTCGATGGATTGGAGGCAGCGACGAGAGCACCTTTCGGACCCTCTCGCCTTCGGCCCTCTCCACCAACATCTGCTCGGGATCGTCGGCGTATGCGCAGGGCTCCCGGTGGAGAGCGTCTATCGATACGCTGTCTTGTGGGCGACGCTTCCGGAGTCGGAGGTGGTCAAGGGAAACATTGGTGGCGATGCGAATGATCCAAGGACCCAATCGGTAGTTTCCGTTGAAGCGCCCAAGGGCTTGGTAGACTTTTAGGAACGCTTCTTGAGTTGCTTCCTGAGCGTCGTCGCGATTACCCAATATCCGGTAACAGGCGTTATAGACGGACCAACGGTAGCGGTTGTAGATGCATTGGTAGGCGTCCGCCTCGCCCCGCTGAAACGAAAGGGTCAGGTCCCGGTCTTCGTCGGCGCTGTTTGCAGCGTCGGGAACCTCGCCCCCCTCAACCTTGCGCAGAGCAGCCATCGAACCTCCCATGTACCCGTGCACTTCGCATCGTTGAAGAACAACGCGCGCTGCGGCCACTACTCGCGCTGCTACGTGCTGAGAGGCTGCTCCCCATAAGTGCGGCCCTCTACAGCAAGTACTTTCCTTAAAACGCTCTTGAGGGCCAAAGAGTTGCCCGGCCTGCTCACATAAATCGAACCGGGGGAGCGCCCACATCTGAGCCGATCAAAGGGAGTGCGCAATTTAAAGCATCGCTAAACTGATCGCCGTTTACGATCCGCCCAACCCAGTAATCATTGGGAGGGACTGCGCTTGTAATTTATGGCAGGAGGAACGAGCGGTCTCCCAAGTGGAAGCGCGCTTCGTCGCAGGTTTGATTTTGGAGGGCAGATGAAGTACGGAACGGTGCTGGCGGTGGCAGATCCTCGCCCTATCCCGGAGCTGGCACAAGCCGCGGAGGACGCGGGCTGGGACGCGGTCTTCTTGGCGGATCCGGTGTGGGGGGTGGCCCCCTGGGTCACTCTGGCCGCATGCGCATCGGTTACCGAGCGGATCCGGCTGGGCACCATGTTGACGCCACCATCGGCCTGGCGGCCCTGGAAGCTCGCTGCCGAAGTCGCCACACTCGACAACCTGTCCGAAGGACGGGCGATCCTGTCGGTTGGACTCGGCGCGACCGATGCAGGCTTCGACAACGTCGGTGAGGAGACCGACAGGCGCGTGCGCGCCCAGCTCCTCGACGAGGGACTCGATGTCATCACCGGACTGTGGAGTGGCCGGCCGTTCGGCTACGAGGGCCGGCACTACACGGTGACGCCGATCGACTTCCCCCCTCCGCCCCCACCGGTCCAGCAACCCCGGGTCCCGATCTGGTGCGTGGGGGCCTGGGGTTACCGCAAGTCGATGGACCGAGCGCTTCGCTACGATGGGCTACTGCCCAACGTGCCGAGCGATGGGGGCATGCGAACCGCGACCCTCGATGAGGTCGAAGAGATGGCGGCATTGATCAGAGAGCGCAAGGGCGGCGAACCTTACGAGCTGATTATCGAAGGTGTCTCCCCAGGTGACGACCGCATCAAGGCCGCCGAGCATGTTGCGCCTTGGGCAGATGCCGGCGCCACCTGGTGGGTCGAGTCGCAGTGGGACGGTTTTGGAACGGACGAGGGGCTCGCGCAACTACGGGCGCGCGTTGATGCGGGCCCGCCCCGGCCCTAGATCCCAACGCTGCATCAGGTCGGCCAAGCCAGGCGGTTGGGCAGCCGTCCGGGAGAGATGTTCCAGTAGTCGCGCTGTTGCAAACAGAGACCTTCATCCGAGAAACGCAAGACATCGCAGCCGGCGATTGTTAATTCGCCCCCTTCCGCCGTGTCGTCGAGCGCGGCGTTGTAAATCGTCAGGACATACGAGCCGGACGCTGCCCATACGCCAAAACGGGACCTAATGTTGCTCTCGTCGGGAAAGCAGCGGCTGAGATAACCGGCGATACCGCCGGATTCGGGAGCACGCAAAGGCGATGATCGGTGGACCGCCTCTTGCGTCGTAGGCGACGACGATCGGGGTTGCGTCAAGAGCCTCCCAGCCTTCCTTCCAGGCCTGTGTCCATCGCTCGGCAGCGGCCCTCGTTGTCTCTGTGTCACCGCCGCCGTCGATGCGCCCCCAACCTTCATACGGTTCGATGGCGACGTGTTCGAGGTGCCAGTACTCATTGAGGCGAGAGCACCGGTCACCCTCGAATTCGAGGAGCAGGCAACCGGGCAGCGTGAGCGGCCCCCCGTCCTCCTCGTTCATGACCGTCCACCACTCGAGCGCTGCCCGCTCTCCGTCCACCAACGGGTCACCCATCCACACACGCACATCGCTTTGGGTGCCGGTTGCCCGTTCCCAGTAGGCGCGTATCCCATCCGTCCCCCGGTGCGGCTCATCGAAGATCAGCGATCGATACGAGGCATTTGGTGTGAACAGAGCGACGACGGCATCCGGATCGGAGCGCTCCCATGCCTTTGCGTAAGCATTCGCCCACTGCCTGATCGCTCGCTCATCCATGGATGGCTTCACCCTATCCGTCAGGACCACTCAGGGATAGACCAGCCACAAGGGGTGTGGGACGGGCCTTAAGAAAAAAGCTCGGTCAGTTCAGATCGACGTTGCGGACTCCGGTGATCTCGCTAATTTCATCGAGCATGGCCTCGACGGAGGACCCGCTCGGCACGTTGACCGTAGCCGCCAAGTGCCGGTTGCCGTCTTCATCGCTCATCAGCTTCATCGACTGCATGCGACCACCACGATTCTCGATTGCATGAGCCAGATCCGACAGCCTCAGCTTCGGGCTCATCTCGATCACCAGGCGATGCTGACCCGTTTCAAACGGACGAAGATCCCTTTTCGAATCGCTTGAGGCCGTAAAGCGACAATACGGCTGTGACTGTCGCCGCTATCGCGCCTCCCCAATAGCCGAGGCCCGCTGCCGTTCCGATCGCGGCCGTGACCCAGAGCGCCGCCGCCGTCGTGAGCCCCCTGACGGTCACTCCCTGGCGCATGATCGCTCCGGCCCCCAAGAACCCGATCCCCGTCACAACTTGGGCAGCCACCCTCGTCGGATCGAAGGAGACTCTGATAGGACCCTCTCCCAGGAAGGGCCCCACCCCATAAGCTCCCGCCATCGTGAACACCGCCGCCCCCAGAGAGACCAGGATGTGAGTTCGAAATCCGGCGGGCTGATCGCCACGAGGCCCCCGAGCGACGGCGGCGGTCAAGATCCGGGCGAGGAGCTCCCATATGCTCAGCTCCAGAGCGGATTCCTGCACGCTTTCCCTTGCGCCGACGACTCGGATCCTGCCGTTCGAGCATACGCCCGGCAGAGTCCTCGGGCTTGGGGTCGCAGACCACATCTCTGATGCCCGCTATCCCACCCGAAATTAGTCTCCGTATCGCATTCGTCATCCAAAGACGTCCTCCGGACGTGCTCTAGGCTCTCATCGTGCGCGACACCACCTAGATGCACACCCATTAGGATTCAAATGACAAGTTGGATTCGGCATGTAACAGGCCGGGTCTCGGGGTGGACCGGAGATGGATTGGCGTGGAGCAGACACGCTTGACTATTACAAGGGGAGTGAATGCGCCTCAGAGTTGTCTCAGCCGGAAAGTCATTTTTCGATCTCTTCGAGCTTATGGCCGGTACCGTTCAACAGGGGGCCGAGGAGTTGCTGGACTTACTCAAGAACTACACTGATATCGACCGTAGGGTCCAGCAGGTTCTCGATACCGAGCACGAGGGGGATGAGATCACTCATCGGATCGTGCGTGAGCTGAACACTACCTTTGTGACTCCCTTTGATCGAGAAGATATCCACCATCTGGCCAGCAGCCTGGACGATGTGCTGGATTACATAGAAGCGGCTGCAGACTATCTTCTGCTTCACAGAATCGAAAAGCCTCTTCCTCAGATGATAGTCCTGGCCGAAATACTGACCCGGGCCGCGCAGGAAACGTCTGCTGCGATGCCAATGCTCAGAAAGATGAAGGGCCTCCAGGGCTATTGGGTAGAGATCAATCGGCTTGAGAATGAAGGCGACCGCTCTTACCGCCGGACGATCGCGGAGCTCTTCTCGGGCGACTACAAAGCCATGGACGTGTTGAAGTACAAGGACATTTCCGAAGAGATCGAACAAGCGATCGACCGCTTGGAAGACGTGGCCAATACCGTTGAGGGCATCTTTGTGAAGCAAAGCTGATGTCGGCCTCGTATTCGGCAGACCAGCGCTCGTAGGCAGCACTCATGTTCGCCGTTAGCTTCGAAGCAACCGTCATCATTCTCGTCGCGCTTTCCTTCGACTTCGTCAACGGCTTTCACGATGCAGCCAACTCCATCGCCACCGTCGTCTCGACTCGGGTTCTGGCTCCAAGGTTTGCCGTCGCCTGGGCGGCATTCTGGAACTTCATTGCCTTCCTCGTGTTCGGGACTGCAGTGGCGTCAACCATCGGGAAGGGCACTATCGACATCTCACAAATCACGAGCAGGGAGGCAGGACTCAACCTCATCCTCGCTGCGCTCATCGGAGCCATCGCGTGGGACCTCCTTACCTGGTACTACGGCCTTCCGTCGTCCTCCTCCCACGCTCTCGTAGGTGGTCTTGCCGGTGCGGCGGTCTCTTTCAACGGCGTAGGCATGCTAGAGGGCGCGGGCATAACCAAAACTGCCCTCTTTATCGTCATCTCCCCGGTCGTTGGGTTCGTCATCTCGGTGCTCTTGATGAATTTGATGCTTCTGGTTGGCCAGAAAATCACGTTGAGCAGACGGGGGACTCTGGCCGGCACCAACTGGCTGTTTCGCAAACTGCAGCTCTTGTCGGCTGCCGCCTACTCCCTGGGTCACGGTGCCAACGACGCACAAAAGACGATGGGGATAATCGCCGCCGTGATTCTCATCGATCGGGGGGCCTCGATAAAAGACTTCGAGATAACGCTACCGATCGTCCTGGCCGCTCACTCCGCCATCGCGCTGGGAACTCTCTCGGGCGGATGGCGCATTGTCCATACCTTGGGCTCGAAGATCACAAAGCTCCAACCCATCGGTGGGTTTTCCGCCGAAACAGCGGCAGCCGCCACGCTGTTCACAACGGCCTCACTTGGAATCCCGGTGTCGACCACCCACACGATCACCGGGGCGATCATAGGGGTCGGTTCGACGAATCGCTTCTCGGCCGTCAGGTGGGGACTCACCGGGCGGGTGCTGTACGCATGGATCGTCACCATCCCGGGAGCCGCCGCGATTGCTGCGTTCTCCTACGTCGTATTGCAGGTCGCTCCCGCGTCGATGGTGGGGGTCATCGGCCTGGGCGCGGCGTTTTCCTGGGGGGTATTCTTCCTCATCCGCAAGAGGCGGGCAACACAGGAAACAGTCTTCGCTCCGCCGGCGTAGCCCCCGACGCGCCGTGCAAGGCTGCCGTAAGGGCCCCAGGCCGGCGCGGCCCCTTACTTTGCGAGCTTCGCCTTCGTTTGTTCCAGGTCCATCCCGTGCAGCCGCACCAGGTTCTCGCCCAGGATCTTGCGCTTGGCCTGATCGGTCAGCTGCGGATACCCGTATCCCTCGCACAGATCCTGCGGGATCTCGAACTCGGAGAATGCCTTCAATGCCCATTGCGGATGGAAGATCGGCGCTTCGCTGCCGTAAATGATCTTGTCCTCACCGCACCAGAACAGCAGCTTGCCGAGCGTCTCGGCGAACTGACGAGGGGCTCGGACGATGAAGTTGATAGTGGCGGCGAGGTCCGCATAGAGATTGGGATGGCGAATGAGCTGCCAACAAACCTCATCGAGGAACGGAAGCCCTACGTGATAGATCACGAAGTTGATGTCGGGGAAGTTGACTGCCGCCCCGTCCATGTCCCAGGTTTGCGTGGCTTCAATTGGCTGCGGGCCCAAAGGCACACCCTTGTGCACACCGATCAGGTTGACCCCCAGCTCCTGCGCCTTCTCGAAGACCGGAAACGCGATGCGGGGATCGTCCATGCGCCACGGGAACGGCTCGCCGTAGTCGTAACGGACGTTGTAGAACTTGAAGGCGCGTGCGTTGAATTCCCCCACCTGACGCTCCATTAGGTCGAGGGCCGCGCGGCCCTCGAGCGGATTGACCGAGCCCCAGAAGACGGTGCGATCCGGACGCAGCCGCGCAAGCTCTGCGCAGTCCTCCCAGGGGGACAGGCCGTCTCTGAACAAGTCTGTCAACGGCAGCGGCATCGCGATGAGCATGTCGGTGTCGGATTCCTCGTACACCATCCGGTCGATCTCTTCGATGGACCATTGCCGCATGAACTCTTCGGCCGGAAGCACGGTCTGGCCCTCCGGAGTAAGGGCGGCATGGAAGCCGTAAAGGTGGTTGATGAACATCTCACCGCCCGTGCCGAAGGCGTTCTTCTTGTCGAAGTTGAAGGCGTGTGCGACGGAATCGAAGACAAAAGCACCATCGATCATGATCTCGAACCTCCCTGGTCTGCTGCGCTGACGAAGGATTCACGGCTGGTCACTTGTGAAGGTTGTGGCAGAGACACGAGCTTCCGGCGCGCTGATGCGGACAGGCGATCCATGGTCCACGCCTCATCCCAGGTGACGTCTACCGAGGCGGTGTCCACCCCCTCTACAGTTTCGGCTTGCTCCTTGACGGCGGTGAGCACCTGAGTTGCGAAGGGACACCATCCCGATGTCAGCATCAGCTCGACCTTCGCCTCACGGTCTTCCACCGAGACAGAGCGAACCAGACCCATGTCGACAACCGAGATCCCTCGTTCGCGACAACACGGGTCGTGAACCGACCTCAATGCGTCGATGACTGCGGCAGGTCTATCCGTCAACGCCCACCTCCCCATTCGCTGTCCGAGCGGACAAGGAGAATGTCTCACCTCGAGGCACATCGGGTCAAGTCACCCTTTTGCGCCGGCGGCGGGGGGATCGACCGAGCTAGCCGGGATGGGCTCCGGCGCGCCCATCGGCGACCTCGAACGATGCCAGTGTCGAAACCGGCGCGCCGGGTGTCGTCACATCCGACACCACCCGATAGTCGCTTCGCATTCTCCTGCGATCCACATCGCACAGCACGTATCCGTGCGAGCTACCCTCGAAGAACTTTGAATGCGGGTTGTCCGCCCGGGCAGCCTCGACGGCAAGCTCAAATGGCGGCGGCAGCTCGGACGAGATCGAGGGCCCCACGAGCTCGGTGCCCACGACGCTAGACGTCTTGTCGTCGAAATTGGTCTCCAGATCGTTGACCCAGCTCGAGTGGACATCTCCGGTTATGACAACGGGGTTCGAAGGCTTTCGATTCGCCATGAATGCCAACAGACGAGCCCGGGCGGCGGCGTAGCCGTCCCAGGCGTCCATGTTGAAGAGAGCCTCCGCACCGTTCCCCGCTTTGAACTGAGCCAACATGATCTGCTGCCCGATGATGTTCCAACGAGCAGGCGACCTGTCCAGATTCTGCAACAACCAGCGCTCCTGGGCCGGCCCGGTCATCGTCTGTGACTCGGACAACGCCTCCGCGCACCGAGGTTGGATGGCGCCACCACATGGCTGATCACTTCGATACTGTCGAGTGTCGAGCATGCTGATGTGCACGAGGTCACCGAACTGCGCTCGACGGTAGATCCGCATGTCCGGGCCCTGCGGCAGAGAGGAACGCCGCAGGGGCATGTGTTCGTAATAGGCGCGGTAGGCCGCGGAGCGCCGCTTCAGGAAGCTATCGGGTGACTTAGGTTCCTGGGCGGCCGCATCTGCATAGTCGTTGGCTACCTCATGGTCGTCCCACGTGACCATCCATGGAAACTGTGCATGCGCGTGCTGGAGATGAGGATCGCTTCGATAGAGCGCATGCCGATTGCGGTAACCCTGCAGATCTGTAACCTCGGCTCCTTCGTGCCTGCGCACAGGATTTCCTGAGCGCACGCCGTACTCGTATATGTAGTCGCCGAGATGCACCACGAGATCGACGTCCTCACCGGCCAGGTGCTCGTAAGCTGTATAGAGACCGGCTTGGTAGTCCTGACACGAAACGAATGCGAAGCGAAAGCGATCGGGTGACGAGCCGATCGCAGGCGCGGTCCGGGTGCGGCCAACGGGACTCAGATGCTTGCCGGAGCGAAAGCGGTACCAGTACCACCTTGCCGGGCGCAATCCGTTGACTGCGACATGCACCGAGTGCGCAAAGAGGGGAGTCGCGATGCCTGGCCCTCGGGCAATGACCTTGGCGAACCTTTCGTCCTCGGCGACCTCCCACTCGATCTCCAGGTCACGCCGGGGCATGCCACCTCCGTCCAAGGGCTCGCGTGCGAGCCTGGTCCAGAGCACAACGCCTCCAGGACGTGGCTCGCCGGACGCTACCCCGAGGGTGAACGGTGACTCCGAATCCGGCGACTCCGGATCCGGTGGCTCAGGCTTCGGCGAGGAGTCAGGATTCCCATTGTTCGAGGAGGGCTCGCACCCGAGAGCAAGGCCTCCGAGGGCAACCGCTCCGGCCAGAAAGCGTCGCCGGGCCACCGGCACAGCCCGCCGACCTGAGCTCTGAGCGCTCACGCCACCTCCGGATCACTAGAAGCCATAGCCGGGACAGCCTACGGGGTACAGCGCAAAAAACAGTGGTTGGGCAAGCCGACAGAAGGGGACGGTGGAAATACCCAAGACCGAAAGTCACAACCGCTTTGAGCGCGGCCGCCTTGATTGCGCTCGGAGCTCCCGCTGCCTATGCAGCACCGGTTTGCCAGGGGTTGCAGTCGACAATTGTAGGCACTTCAGCAGGTGAAACACTGACGGGCACGGCGGGCAACGACATCATCTACGCAAGCGGAGGCAACGACATTGTGAATGCCGGAGCCGGCGATGACACCGTTTGCGGGAATGATGGAGACGACACACTCAACGGCAGCAACGGCAGGGATCGGCTAGCCGGAGCTGCGGGGAACGACACGCTCTTCGGCGATCTCGGATTCGACCACCTCCTCGGGGGCAACGATGACGACTCGGGCAGCGGCGGAGACGGCAACGACGTCTACAAGGGCGGTCCCGGAAACGACGACTTCAACGGCGGCACGGGATCTGACACGCTGTACGGCCTATCGGGAGACGACACCATCGGATCGACCTCCGGCTCGAGCGACGGCTCACCCGACCGTATCTTCGGCGGGATCGGCAACGACACCATCAAAGCTCTGGATGGCTCGCAGGACCTGCTCTCCGGGCAGGACGGCACCGACACCTGCACCGGCGACGCTGACATCGACGAGTACAGCGGTTGCGAAGTCAGCAACCAAGCGTAAGCACACCGCAGTGACAGACGGATGGTCGCAGGGCGGGTTCGACTCCCGCCCCGTCTGCTTCGGGTTCGCCCCAGGCGATCCTTTTCGCTCTAACTTCTCATGTGAGCCCCTAGGTCCCCGGTGCGCCCATCTTCTCCGGGCCGCATATCCTCTAGCGAGCCGAGCTGTGGTTCCATCTCATGGGCCTTGGGGGGAAGACAATGAATTACCCGATGTCTGATACCGACCGCTCGGTTCAGGCTGCGGCGCGCCGGTTCGTCGACGAGGAGCTCATTCCGCACGAGGTCGAGGCCGAGATGAACGGTGGGGTCATCCCTCCGGAGGTCAAGGAACGGCAGAAGCGCCGTGTGGGTGAACTGGGGTTCCATGCGATGAATATCCCGGCCGAGCTCGGCGGGGCCGGACTCACATCCTTCCAGCAGGTGCTCGTCTCGGAACAGGTTGGCAGGGTCACGAATGCCCTCGGCTGGGTGATCGATGCACCTGCCTCGTGGCTGCCGAAGGTCGCGAGCGAGTTTCAGATGGACACCTGGGTGCTGCCGACCATTCGCGGCGAACGCAAGGAGTGCTACGCAATCACCGAGGAGAACGCGGGTTCGGACGTCGACGACATCGAGGCCTCGGCGCGCCGAACCGATAATGGCTACGTGCTCAACGGCGTCAAATGGCACGTAACCTCGGCCAATCTCGCCGACCACTGCTTTTTCCAGGGGAAGCTCTCCGACGGAGAGCACGCAGGCTCTCACGGCTTTTTCATCGTCGACCTCGACACCCCGGGGGTGGAGGTGGTGCGCACCCCCACCTACATGCACAACTACCCCGCCCACCATCCCATCCTTTCATTCACAGAAGTAGAAGTACCCGAGGCGAACCTCGTGGGTGCCGAGGGCGAGGGCATGGGGTTCGCCTATGAGTGGTTTCGTTATGAAAGGATGATGATTGCTGCGCGTTGTTGCGGCGCCGCCGAGCGCCTTATCCAGGAGGCGACCGAGTTCGCAAACGACCGGCGTGCCGGGGGCAATCTCATCGCCGGCTACCAGGCAATACAGTTCATGCTGGCCGATTCTCTGACCGAGCTCTGGGCGGCCCGCCTGATGACATACCAGCTTGCCCAGGGGATCGATGCTGGAATCGATGTGAAGGTCCAGCACGCCCAGTGCTCGATGGCCAAGCTCTATGCATCGGAGATGGCGAACCGGGTAGCCGACCGGGCGCTACAGATTTTCGGGGGCCGTGGTTACATGCGAGAGAACGTCGCCGAGCGGTTCTATCGTGAACTTCGCGTTGATCGCATTTGGGAGGGCACCTCTGAGATCCAACGCGTCATCATCGCAAATCAGTTGTACAAACGCGGCAGCAACGCCTTGATCGGATAAGGAGCCCAGACCCATGGCCCTGACGGCAGACGACCAGACGACGCAGACGTGTCTGGACGAGCTCATCACCGAACAGGAAAGGCGTTTCCTGCAGCGTCAACCTGCTTCGGCTCGGATGGTGGAGCGGGCGCGCCGTTCACTTGCCGGTGGGGTCACTTCGAACTGGCAGATCGCTCGTCCGCAGACGGTTTGGATCAGCCACGGCGCCGGCTCGAAGATCTACGATCTGGATGGCAAGGAGTACGTTGACTTCCACGGCGGTTACGGCGCCATGGCGGTGGGGCATGCGCATCCGGCGGTTGTCGAGGCTGTGTCGACGCGCATCGGCAAAGGGTCGCATTTTGCCCAGCCCACCGAGGATGCAACGCTGGTGGCCGAGGAGCTGGCGCGCCGTTTCGGGCTCCCGTTGTGGCGCTTCTGCAACTCCGGTACCGAGGCCACTATGGACGCCGTGCATCTGATGCGCGCGGCGACCGGTCGTACGAAGATCGTCAAAGTCGAGGGGGCCTATCACGGGCACCATGATTCGGTGATGGTCTCGGTTGCAGACGGGTACCCGGAGATCGGTCCGGCCGAGCGGCCCGAGAGTGTCGCCTCCGGTTCGGGTCTGCCGGACGAGATCATCGACCTCACCCTGGTCGTGCCCTTCAACGACGCCGCCGCTCTCGAGAGAACCTTCGACGAACACCACGGCACCATTGCGGGCGTGATCATGGAGCCGGTCATGATGAACGCCGGGATCATTCCACCGCAGCCGGACTATCTTGCAAAGGTCGAGAGAATCGTCCATAACAATGGCGCATTACTTGCTTTCGATGAGGTCAAGACAGGTCTGACGGTCGCACCGGGCGGCGTCACCGTGTCCATGGGTGTCTCACCCGACATCGTCACGTTGGCGAAATCGCTCGGAGGAGGGCTTCCCTGCGGCGCCATAGGGGGCACCGCAGAGATCATGGGGTGCATCGCGGATGGCAGATACGAACAGGTCGGGACGTTCAACGGCAACCCGCTGACGATGGCCTCGGCGCTCGCCACCCTGACCGAGGTGCTGACCGAGGATGTCTATCGCCGATGGGATGATCTTCGATCTCTCATGGTCGAAGGTTGCGAGGGCGCCATCGACCAATGCGATATTCCGGCCCATGTGGTTGCCATCGGCGCCAAGGGCTGCGTCACCTTCTCACCGACTCCGGTGACTAACTATCGCGAGTTTCTCGAGATCGACGACCGGTTCAGTCATTGCCACTGGCTCTTCCAGCACAACGGAGGTGTCTTTCTTCCCCCGTGGGGCAAGGCCGAGCAATGGCTGCTGTCGGCCCAGCACGACGACGACGACGCGGGGCGCTTCGTTTCGAACTTTACCGAGTTTGCGAAAGCCGTCAGCGACAGATGACGGTGGAGGGCGGCGAGGTCGAGCTCGTCAACCTCGTCAAGAGATTCGACGAGGTCATTGCCGTGGACGAAATCAACGTCCGAATACCGGCCGGCGAGTTCTACTCTCTGCTGGGTCCGTCGGGGTGCGGAAAGACAACCACTCTCCGGCTCATAGCTGGGTTCGAGGAGCCCACCAGCGGAGAAGTGAAGCTGGATGGTTTGGACATGGCCCACACTGCCGCGCACAAGCGGAACGTAAACACGGTATTTCAAAGTTACGCTCTGTTTCCGCATCTGTCGGTTGCCGACAATGTCGGTTTTGGGCTCCGATTCAAGGATGTCTCGAAACAGGATGCCAAGACGATGGTCGGGAATGCGTTGGACCTGGTGCAACTCGATGGCTACGAGAAACGAAAGCCATCCCAACTTTCGGGGGGCCAGCAGCAGCGCGTGGCCCTCGCCCGGGCCCTTGTGTTGAACCCGGCGGTATTGTTGCTCGACGAACCGCTCGGAGCCCTCGATGCGAAGCTCCGCAAGGCCCTCCAGATCGAGCTAAAGGCGCTTCAGGAGAAGGTTGGCATCACCTTCATCTACGTGACCCACGATCAGGAAGAAGCGCTGACCATGTCCGACCGCCTCGCCGTGATGTCGAACGGACGCGTCGAGCAAGAGGGCGCGCCGAGAGAGGTCTACGAAGAGCCCGCCACCGCATACGTCGCCGACTTTCTCGGTGTCTCCAACCTGATGCAGGCAACTGCCCACGGTTCCGGTGATGGACGCTGCAACCGAATCCGTTTGGGCGATATCGAACTGTCGGCCGAGAAGGGCGACATCGGCGCCAAGGGGAATGTGAAGGTGACGATCCGTCCCGAGCGTGTGCTCATTGAGTCGGGGGGCTCTACCGGATTGAATCGGATCCCCGCAACCCTCGAGCGCAAGGTCTACCTGGGCGCCTCCACCCAGCTCATCTTGGCTCTGCCCGGCGGCGAACGGCTGCAGGCGCTGCTGCAGAATCAGGGGAAGCAGTTGCCGTGGCATCAAGGTGGCGCCGTCACGGTGAACCTTCCGCCCGAAGCCCTGCGAGTCCTCGACACCCAACCGCAATAGTTTGGTCGAAAAGTATCACTGGGTGCACGTTCTCGACCAAAGTAAGTATCGACGGGGGGTGTCACACCCTGTCGATAGCTTGGTCGCAAATGACTGGTGCTCGGCAGTTCTCGACCAAGGTAGAGGTGGACCGGGCGGTGGCGTCTCTGGCCGCCCGGCAGCACGGCCTCGTGTCGCGCCGGCAGACCAGAGCAAGTGGTCTGTCGGACTCCGCACTCCGATATGCCGTCCGCACGGGGCGCTTCGAGCCCCTGCACCCAGGCGTCTTTCGGGTCGTCGCGGCACCATTTTCTTGGGAGCAAAGCGTTCTGGCGGCGTGCCTGTGGGGTGATCCAGGAACGTACGCTTCCCACGCGTGCGCAGCCGCGATATGGAGGTTGGACGGCTTTACCCCGGGACTGCCTGTGATCTCGACCACACATAACCTGCGCCCCCATGCCGGTCGCGTCCGCGTCCACAGGGTGGGGCGCTGGCTCGCATGCGACATCGATTCTGCCGGAGGCATTCCGGTCACGAGCCCGTCTCGGACTCTGCTGGATCTTGCGGGTGCGGCCGGCCCGGCCAGGCTCGAAGTGGGCTTGGATGACGCTCTCCGGCGGAGACTGACGACGATCGAGAAGCTCGTGTGGCGCGTCGAGGAGAGGGCCGGTCGAGGGACGGCGGGAGTCCGGCTCTTGAGGAGGCTGTTGGCGGAGAGGACGAGCGGCGCGCCGCTACCTGAGAGCGCGCTCGAGCGTCGCGTTCTCCGACTGCTCGAGAGCGCGGGTCTTCCCCCTCCACAGCTTCAGGTGGAGATACGGGACGGCGCCAAGTTCATCGCCCGAGTGGATCTCGCCTACCTCGAGCACCGGCTCGTGATCGAGGTCGACGGGTACCGTTTCCACTCCGGCAAGG
>JACDCD010000196.1 GCA_013694625.1 Actinomycetota bacterium
AGGCGAGGAATCCCGCCACCGCCGCGCCGACGCCGAGGGGCGTCTGGCCGAGATCGGGAACCTGCACGAGAGCGGCTCCGAGAAGCGCCGGCACTGCAAGGAGGAACCCAAAGCGGGCCGAATCGTCGCGTGTGATCCGCAAGGCCAGTCCGGTCGAGATGGTCGCCCCCGAGCGGGAGATCCCGGGCAGGATGGAGATGGCCTGGGCGATGCCGATGAGCCCCGCATCGAAGGGACTGATCTCCGCCATGCTCTTCAACGCCCTGAGGGTGGCTCTGCGCTGGTGCCAGGACAGAGCCTGTTCACCGGCGACCAGGATCGGTGCGGTGATCACGAGTTGGATCGCCGCAGATGGTGCATCGGTGAAGGTGCCCTTGAAGTAGTCGGCCAGAGCCAAGCCGGCCAATACGGCCGGGAGCGTGCCGATGACGAGCAGGGCGAGGAGCCGGCGGGAATCCCGATCGTGCACCAACACCCCACGCGCCACCCCCATGAGGTCCCTGTAGAAGTAAGCCACCAGCGCTATGAGCGAAGCGACGTGGAGCAGCACGTCGAAGGAGAGGCCGGGAGAAGGCCAGCCCAGGACCTCGGGCACTATCACGAGGTGGCCCGACGAGGAGATTGGGATGAACTCGGTCACGCCCTGGATGGCGCCCAGGACCAGCGCTTGGAAGATAGTCAGACCTAGTGCTCCTGCGCGGAAGTAACGCCATCGTCGATGCAGGGTCGTTCTGGGGCGACGGGATTTACGCAAAGGTGCACTTAAGGCTCCAGACGGGCCCCGGTCAGTGCGCTCCCGCAGGGACAGTCGCGTCTTTGGGGGATTCGGGGCACCAGCGAAAAAAGCAGCTTCCGGAGCCTCTCGTTGTTGGCTTCGAAGACCTCCAGCACGTCGGCGTGGCTGACGGCTTCGGCGTCCCCCTCCAGGCCCACGTCGTAGTCGGTTATGAGCGAGATGTTGACGTAACAGATTTCGAGCTCGCGGGCGAGATAGGCCTCTGGATATTGGGTCATGTTGATAACCTCCCACCCGGCGCCCTGGTACCAGCGGGACTCGGCACGGGTCGAAAAGCGAGGGCCTTGGACCGTGACGACGGTCCCCCGTTCGTGGATCGTAATGTCGAGATCCTGCCCCGCGCCGATTGCGAGCGGGCGTAGTTCCGGGCAATACGGGTCCGCGAAGGAGACGTGCGTAGTTATCGCCCCGTCGTAGAAGGTGTCCTTGCGAGCGTTGGTGCGATCGACCAACTGATCGCACACCACGAACTCGCCCGGCTTGACTTCTCTTTTGAGTGAACCTGCGGCACAGGGGCCGATTATCCGTTCGACGCCCTGTTCCTTCAACGCCCAGAGGTTGGCGCGGTAGTTGATCATGTGGGGCGGAAGATGATGAGCAACGCCGTGCCGTGGCAGGAATGCGACGGGAACGCCCTCGACGGTTCCGATTGAAAGGGGTGCGGAAGGTGATCCATAGGGTGTGTCCACGGTGACCTCGTGAACGTCATCGAGGAACGAGTAGAAGCCCGATCCCCCGAAGATGCCGATGCGCGCTTCGCCGGGCACCTAGTTCTTCTCCTGTGACTTGGTCGCTGTCTTCTCCGCAGGCTTGGCGCCGTCACCGGATGGCTTGGAGTCTCCAGATGGCTTGTCCGACCCCCGGGATGCCCCCCCATCCTTGGACGCCTGAGCGCCCTCCTTGGAGGAGTCTGAGTCGCTACGCCCTCCCTTACGGGATTCGGTGGCATAGAAGCCGGTCCCTTTGAATACGATGCCGACCGGCGAATAGAGCTTGCGGAGCTTCCCCTCACACACCGGACACTCGGTCAGAGGAGGATCGGTGAAGGCCTGTCGTGCCTCGGTGCGTTCCCCGCAGACGGTGCAGGCGTATTCATAGATGGGCATAGTCAGTGATTGTCGCATCCCTGTGCCTTTTCAGGTGACGTCATCAGCGGCCCTGCGGTCCGCTCCCGGCGGCTGGTCTGTAGACTCATGCCCGGCGAGGCGGACAAGCTGGGAGGTTCCAAAAGGTGACGGTGCGCAAGGCTGTGATCCCGGCGGCGGGTCTCGGCACGAGGTTCCTGCCTGCCAGCAAGGCGCAGCCGAAGGAGATGATTACGGTTGTCGACAAGCCGGGCATCCAGTATGTCGTCGAGGAGGCGGCCCGCGCCGGACTAGACGACATCCTCATTGTCACCTCGCGCAACAAGAGCTCAGTAGAGGATCATTTCGACAGGTCGTTGGAGCTAGAGCATCACCTCGAGGAAGCAGGCAAGGATGAGCAGCTCGCCGAGGTGCGCGCCATCCCGGGCCTGGCGCAGATCCACTACGTAAGACAGAAGGAGCCGCTCGGATTCGGACACGCAGTCTTCGTTGCGCGTCGGCACGTTGGTGATGAGCCGTTTGCCGTCATGGTGCCCGATGAGATAGTGCCTTCGCCGAAGGACGACGAGATCGATCTCATGCCGAAGATGCTCGAGGTCTACGAGCGTCACGGCGACAAGAGTGTCGTTGCGGTGGTCGAGGTGCCCAAGGAGGAAGCCGTTGCCTACGGAGTCGTGGATCCTGATTGGGTCGAAGACGGAGTAGCTCGAATCAAGGACATGATCGAAAAGCCGACTGTTCAGGAATCTCCCTCGAACCTTGCGTCGCGCGGGCGTTATGTGTTCACTCCGGAGATCTTCGACGCCCTCGAGCGAACCGCAGCCGGCGTCGGCGATGAAATTCAGCTGACCGACGGAATCAGGATCCTCGCCCAAGAGCAGGGAGCTTTTGCGTACGTGTTCAACGGAAGGATCATGGATGTGGGCAAGAAACTCGACTACCTCAAGGCGACTGTAGAGCTGGCTCTTCGGCGCGACGATCTTGGTGCGTCGTTCAAGAGTTATCTCGAGGAGCTCGTTCCCCGCCTTGGTTGAGCCCATGCTCGCGGTGGACGAGGCGCGCCGGAGAGTTCTCGGCGCGGTGCAGCCGCTCGAGCCCAGGGACTCTCTGGTCGGTGACGCCCTGGGTGGGGTGCTGGCCGTCGACCTGTTCGCCCCGCACCCGCTGCCGCGCTTCGACAACTCGGCGATGGACGGTTATGCGGTCAGGGCGGGCGACGTCGTCGCAGCATCCGAGGGCGCGCCTGTTGAACTCGACGTGTGGGGTGAGGTCAGGGCGGGCGATCCTGGTGAGCTCGAGGTCGTCTCGGGAAGGGCAGTCAGGATAATGACGGGCGCCCCGGTTCCGGAAGGAGCCGACGGGATCGTCCCGGTGGAGGATACGTCCGAGCAGTCGGGGCGGGTTCGCGTCATGCGACCCACGACCATCGGCCGCCATGTCCGCCCTGCGGGCGACGACCTGGCCGAGGGCGACAACCTGGTCCGTGCAGGATCCGAGCTCGGTCCCGGAGAGCTGGCTTTGCTCGCGTCCATGGGGTACTCACCGCTTCCGATGAGGCCGGGCCCGAAGGTCGCAGTGCTGGTTACGGGCGACGAGCTGATCGCACCCGAGGCTGCGGCTGGGCCGGGGCAGATCCGTGATTCGAACTCAGTTGCGATCCGGGCGCTCGTGACCGAATCCGGCGGCGAGGTCGTCCCCTTCGGCGGCGTGGCCGACACCCCGGAGGCGGTGACCGAGGCGCTGGCGCGCGCCGCTGAAACGTCTGATCTCGTGGTGTCGTCCGGCGGCGTATCGGTTGGGCGATATGACTTCGTCAAGGACGCGGTCGAGCAGCTTGGACATATCGATCTGTGGCGGGTTGCGATGCAGCCTGGGAAACCGGTGGTGCTCGGCACTATCGGTGACACCCCTTTCCTCGGGCTCCCCGGTAACCCGGTGTCGATTCATATCGGATTTGAACAGTTCGTACGGCCTGCGATCCGCAAGATGCGCGGTTGTCGCGATCTCCTTCGCCCGTCAATGACCGCAACCTTGACCGAGACCATAGAGAAGGCACCGGGGCGATTGCACTTTGTTCGTGTGAGGTTGAGCCCAGACGCAGAGGGCTGGCGCGCGACGCCAACCGGAGCGCAGGGATCGCACGTGCAATCGAGCCTCGTCGACTGCCATGGCGTGGCTCGTTTCGAACGCGATGCCACCGTGCTCGAGGCCGGATCAAAGGTGGTCGTCGAGGTGTGGCGTCTGCCGGGTGAAGAGGTCTAGTGCCCCGCCGGCATCCCGAGACGGAGGCCAGGATGGTCGACGTCGGCGGCAAGGAAACCACTGCGCGCGAAGCCGTGGCGTCCGGGCTTGTTCGCATGAGCGCTCAGACGCGCGCCCTTGCACTGGCGCGCGAGCTGCCCAAGGGAGACGTGCTCGAGGTCGCGCGCGTCGCCGGGATCATGGGGGCGAAGAGGACCTCCGATCTGATTCCTCTGTGCCATCCGATCGGCATCGACTCGGTGCACGTCGAGTTGCAAGAGCACGATAAGGGCATCTCCGTCATGGCGACCGTTCGCACGACCCAGAAAACCGGTGTCGAGATGGAGGCGCTGACCGCGGTTTCGGTTGCGGCGTTGACGATCTACGACATGGTCAAGGGCACCGAACGCGGCGTTGCTATAACCGACCTGGTGTTGCTCAAGAAATCCGGCGGGCGTTCGGGAGAATGGCTGAGGAACCCTTGACTCTCCCTGCTTACTCCGTTGGTTGAGGCTGGGGTTGGTCCTTGGGACGCCTGAGATAACCGGTTGTTCCGGTGGCCTGGCTCTCGACCACCTGCACGAGCTCCCATCCTTCTTCGCCCCACTGATTCAGGATCTCTTGAAGTGCGTGAGAGATCAGTGGCACGGTTGCGTAC
>JACDCD010000199.1 GCA_013694625.1 Actinomycetota bacterium
CTGCACCCTCGATGGTGTTGATCGGGGTATCCGATCCGAGGAAAGTGATACGCCATCCCTGGCGGAAGAGGGCAAGACCGAAGCTCATGAGCCCCAGGTCGTGCAATTCGCCGGGGGGGCAGGCCAGAACCGCTCGCGGTCCTCCCCCTTGATCCCATCCCCGAGCGAGCCCGAGCAGCCGCCCGCGAATGAGGTGGCTGGCGAAATGCTCCTGGCCGACATTTATATCTCCGGCGGCCCAACGAGCCCCGAGGTCGTGAAGGTAGGGGAGGATCACATCCCTCAGCGCAGCCTCGACACTGAAGGCACCGAAGAGTCTGTCAAGGCAGGCCTGTGCCGAGGCGTCGTCGAACAGGTCCAGCGAATCGGCCAGCTCCCCCCGCAGCCTCTCGATAGCGGACGAGGGTGCGTCGGTCCGGGACGTTTCTTTGACCACCGAGGAGATCGCCGCGACGGCAGCTTCGGCCGCAGACAACCCACGCGCCAACTCCTTCTGCATCCGCCGGACCCGGGTCTCGTCATGAGGTGAGTAGAGGCGAAACCCCCCTTGCGAACGCAGCGGCTGCAGCAGCCCGTAGCGTCTCTCCCACGCCCGCAGCAGTTCCGGGCTCACGCCCACGCGGTTGCTGAGCTCTCCGATGCGGACGAGGTCTACCGAGGCTTCGCTCACAGCCATTATTCTACAACTAATGAACGACCCTTGGACAGTAGTTTGACAGACATAGACCCGGCGCGCGACGGGCGCCCCGAGCAGAGAGAGACCGAGGCGAAGAGCGTTCGGCCTCTGACGTCATGAAGCTTGGATTTGCAGTCAAGGTGCTGGGGCGCGGCGGTCTCCCGTCGCACGACGCTCGTCGGTGGCGCTCGGAACCGCACCTCCGAGTGTTTCGTTGAAGCACTCGAGGCGAAGGCCAAAGATCTTGCATTGATTCGCCTTCGAGATCAGCCGACCGCGCGAGGATTACTTACGGGTTAGCAGCGACGCGATCCGAGGGTGAGAGGAGCATCCCTCCTGGAACGGCACTTAAAGCCTGCGTGCCTGGAAGGAGGGATGCTCCTCGCAACCCAAAGAGACCGGGATTTGATCGGTGGTGGGGTTAGGTAGTGGGTGGTGGGGTTATTGCCCCCGGGTTGTCGCCGTGTGGCCTGCGCATCTAGACTTCGGGGCCGGTCTGTCCTTTGTTAATGGCCCGAACGGTTTCGAGTGTGTCGGCCTCCTCGGGACGCTTATCCATTCGGTAGCCTTTGACACGCGCAAAGCGGAGGGCCATGTTGCCGGGGTAGCGGGTGCTGGTTTGTATCCCATCAAAGGCTATTTCCACGACAAGCTCGGGGCGCACGAACACCGTTATTCCCTCGCGCCGCACTTCGAGGTTCTGCAGGTGCTGCGTCTGCCAGGCGAGCATGTGGTCGGTTAACCCCTTGAAAGTCTTGCCCAGCATGATGAAATCACCGTTGGCCGAGTCGCGCGCTCCGAGGTGAAGGTTGCTGAGCAGTCCGCTCCGGCGGCCGTGTCCCCATTCCGCCGCCAGCACCACGAGATCGAGCGTGTGGGCGACCTTGACCTTGATCCATCCAGCCCCTCGGCGCCCCGCTTCATAAGGCGAAGCAGGTGACTTGACCATCACGCCTTCGTGGCCGTGGGCCAACGCAGCGCCAAGAAAGAGGCCGGCCGCCTCCAGGTCGTCCGTCACGGTTCGGTCGATCAGCATGTTGTCCGGTAACCGTGCAGACATTTCTGCGAGCCTGTCCTCCGCAGGCAGGTCGAGCAGGTCGGTACCGTCGATGTGCAGACAATCGAACCAGAACGCCGACAGCGGCGTATTCTTGCGCAGCTCTTCGACCGACTGACTGCTCCCGAAGCGGCTCATTGTCTTCTGGAAAGGATGAGGCCGTCCATCCGGACGAAGGGCGATTGCTTCACCGTCCAGCACTATGGAATGGACGGGGAGTGTCAGCACTGCTGCGACCAGTTCGGGAACACGCTGGGTGATATCGGCCAGATTGCGGGTGTAGATGCGCACCCCGGCACCCGAGCGATGAGCTTGTATGCGAGCACCGTCGAGCTTCCATTCGAGGAATGCCGGACTGATCCGTCCCATCGCCTCTTGAAGGTTCGCTGCGCTTTGCGCCAGCATTGGTTGCAGCGGATTGAAGACCTCGAGATGGAACGCGGCCAAACCCTCGCAGCCGGCTGCAATGGCTACGGCCGCTACAGTCCCGAGATTTCCACTGAGCATTGCGGCGCGCCGAACCTCTCGTGACGGGACCTCGGCGGCCTTTGCCACCGCCTCCACCATGTCGCCCTGCAGGGCGCCCTGGCGCAGCTCTCCGAGAAGCAGACCTGCGAGAAACCCCCGCTCGCCCTGCGTCAGGCGAGAGAACAGAGTCTCGAGCAAATGCCGGCGGGCTGCTTGGGAACCCGGCCCCTCCGCGCCCTGGATGGCCCGCAGGATCCCATCGGCCTCGAGCAACTCCATCTCTGGCGATGCCGCCGGCGCGGGGAGGTCCTGCAGCGACCTCCACCCGACACCGATGGACCCGTGGGGCAGCTCTCCGGACAGATAGGCAACAGCTACGGGCACCTCCGCCGGGTTCAGCAACCGCAGGCACGAGGCGAGCCGGTCGATCTTGACCCGGCGCGCCGAGGTGTGGCGGACCTGCTCCGATGACTTGGCGATCTCATTGAGGAGCACACCCACATTGTGCAGGACCCTGTCCCTGAAGAAGGGACCCCCGCTCCCCGGACTGAACACGCTTCCGAACAATCTGGTGGCGTAGACAGTTCAGTCGGAAGGCGTCTTAAATGAGCCATGGGTGACCATCAAGAGGCTGCAAGACCGGTTGCGCTTCATGACACCGACGCTTTGGTTCGCTGGATAGCCCTCCAGAGCGATGCATTCGAAGAGTTGACGAGGAAGCTCCGGGATCTGCGGGAAACTCAAGAGAAGACCATTGACGCAATGCATCTGCAAGCACGTGTCATCGAGTATCTGTGGGAAGAGATCCGGGAGACCCGTGCCAAACTTCAAAATTCTGACGAGATCTGCTAGAGCCGCTCCTCGAGCCCCAGGATGCCTGACCTGTAGGTCTCGCGTGCCAGGTCGCGCTTGCCCTGCCCGGCAAACAGGTCGCCGAGAATTCTGTAGGTAACGGCGACCTCAACCTTGAACTCCGCCCGCTCGTAGAGCTCAATAGCCTGCTGAAGATTCTTTTCGGCCAATGCCGGATCCTCATCCAGGTCGAGAAGCGCAAGCTCGCGGTAAGCGGATGCCAGCTCGGCGACATCGCTGCCGCCTTCAAGCAATCCGGTGCACTCTTGCAACAGGGTGCGGGCCTTGGCCACGTCGCCGGTTTGACGTGCTATCCGAGCCAGCTCGTTTCCCACGCTCGCCTCATCGAGGTGGCTGTGGGTCGCGGAAAATATCTCCTTCGCTCGTTCCAGTTGGAACTGAGCCTGGTCGAGTTCCTTCTGTCTGCTCAGCACGTAACCCCAGGCGAAATGAGAGATCCCGATCTCGTACTGCAGGTCCAGCTCCCGGTACAGCTCCGTAGCCTGATGCAGGGAATGCTCGGCGTCCGCGACCCTGCCGTTGTTCAGATGCACCCGCGCCACATTGATGTGCATGTCGCCGATGCGCTCGGGGTCCGAGGCGCGTGGCGCGAGTTGCAACGCTTTCTGTGCCGCTGTGGCGGCCTGCGCGTAGGCACCCGACTCGAAATAGGGAGGAACCAATGATGCATGGATCTTCAGCAACGAGTTGGGATCTGTCAGACCCCTTCGCTCGAGCGTCTCCAAAAGGTTCTCGAGCAGGTAGATCGCATAGCGGAGATCCCCCATCCGCCGCAGACATGTGGCCTTTGCTGCAACGGCGTCCACACGGGCCGTTGCCGGCTCATCCTGCAGCAGCTCCGCGGCGCCCTCGAAGAAGGCAATCGCTCCCTCCAGATTGCCTGTGGACATGGCGCAGAGCCCCTTGCCCTGCTCGGCGCGGGCCTCCAGGCGCACGAGGGCGAAAGCCTTGGCCTCTGTGCTGATCTGGGTAAAGCTGGCCTGAGCCGCCTCCATCTGGCCGGCGGAAACGGTTCGGCGCGCCGCCTGCAGCTCGAGCTCCAATCGAGCCGCCAGGTCCGGCGGCCGGCCGGTGAGAAGCTCTTCTTCTCCCACCTCGAGCTTCCGGGCAAAATGTTGAAGGGCCTCGGCTGAGGGAGTCCGCCGCCCGGCCTCGACGGCGCTGACGTAGGCGTCCGTGTAGGCGGGCTCCGCAAGTTGCCGCTGCGTCTGCCCCCGTTCGATCCGCAGTTGCTTGAGTCGCTGTCCGAAGCTCATGGGCACGCTTCCATACCAGGGTTGAACCTCAGGTGACGCCTTCGAGTCTAAACACCCCGGAGCCCATCTGACACCGCCAAAGGGCTGGCCCCCTGCGCCTAAGGAGTGGTTGACTGGCCAGGAGTGAACGCTCGCATTGACCTGGCGGACAGTCGCCAGTTAACTCGGTCCCGTGACCAGGCTCTCCTGTGGGGAGAAAGGGGTTCGTTCGTCTCGAAACGTCTCACCCGAACGACCGGAAAGGAGGTGACTTCATGGCGAAAATTCAGCGGTTTGCGATCGTGTTTGCGCAGCCGATCTTTTGGACCAGCCTCTTCGTGGCCAACATGAGCCCGGATCGGTACCCCTGGCGTTAGGCAAAGGGAGCCGCTGCGGCCCAGGAAGGTCACTCTTGAATTTTAGGTGGCCGGAACCAAGCTCGAACATGGGGATGAGCAGCCCCACAATGGGGTGGGGTTGCTCGCTCCTCCCCGGACAAAGGGTGGAGGGGCGCCGTGCTTCGTTACGCGCCCGGCGACGCGGCTGGAGGTCAGACCTTGTTGGCCCCCTCTCGTAGAGTGTTTACGTGGGGCAGGACAAGCTTGGCCGGACGTCAATCAATAGATTTCCTCGCGGCCCCGAACCAGAGGGCGGAACGCCCCGGTCCGACCCCGGAGGGGAGAGGACAACGGACGTCTGGCGCAGCGCCCCTGTAGGCATTACGACGATCGGACATGACGGCGTCCTTCTGGATGTGAACGAGGCTTTTTGCGAACTTACCGGCTACTCCGAGGATCGTCTGATCGCCACCAGACTTGGTGACATCTGCCATACCGAGGACGCCGAGGCCGAACGTGGAATTGAGCGTCTGCTCTCCGGCGAGCTCCACAGTCATCAAGCCGAAAGGCGCCTGCTCCACCAGGACGGGCACTGGGTATGGGTCCTGACGAGCGTGGCTGTGGCGACCGCCCCACCGGCAGACCCCCCTCACCTCGTCGCTTTCTTTCAAGACATCACAGAGCTCAAGAAAATTCAGGCGGAGCTGTCCCGTCAGTCCCTCCACGACTCGCTGACCGGCCTTCCCAACCGGATCTTGTTTCTCGATCGCCTGGACATCGCTCTGTCGCGACTGGGGCGCCGCTCCGGTCTGGTGGCCATCCTCTTCATTGATCTGGATCGGTTCAAGGGCGTCAACGATTCCCTCGGGCATCAGGCCGGCGACGAGCTGCTGAAGGGGGTGGCCGGCCGGCTGCAGGCGCATTTGCGACCGGGCGATACCGCAGCCCGCTTTGGAGGTGATGAGTTCATTGTGCTGTGCGACGACATCGATGATCGCGGCACCATCAGAGAGATCGCAGAACGGATCAGCGCGACGATAATTACACCATTTGCGCTCGTGCAGGGCGATGTGCGGGTCACCGCCAGCATCGGAGTGGCTATTTCCGGCGCACAGGAGAAAGCGGTGGACCTAATCCAGCGCGCTGATGGAGCGATGTATCTCGCCAAACAACGCGCATCTCGATACGAGTTCTCCGATGGTCCGGATCCATTGCCGTCACCTCGCCTCGTGACAACAGAACATGCTCTCGACAAATCGCTCGAGCGAGGGGAGCTTCGGGTCTTCTATCAGCCCGAGGTCTGCCTCAAGACCGGCAGGATCGGGGGTTTCGAAGCGTTGCTGCGGTGGGAGCATCCCGAACTCGGCTTGCTTGCGCCTGACAAATTCATCGCACGCGCCGAGCCGACACCGTTGATCGGGTCCATCGGCGCCTGGGTACTCGAGAAGGCTTGCCGTCAACTGCGCGTGTGGCAGGCTGGCCCTGGCGGCCAACATTTGACCGTGGCCGTGAATGTCTCTGCGTGGCAGCTGGCACAGCCGGATCTAAGTCAAATCGTTTTTAGAGTGCTCTCTGATGCCGAGATCGACGGATCTTGTTTGTCCCTTGAGATCATGGAATCAGCGGCTCTGGAGGACACCGGATCGGCATCAGCCGCCCTACATGCCCTTAAGTCCCTAGGAGTCGGCGTGATCATCGACGACTTCGGAAAGGGATACTCCTCCCTCAGCTATCTCAAGGCGTTGCCCATCGACGCTCTGAAGATGGATCGATCGTATGTCAGCGGAATTGGGCAAAACCCTGCCGACAATGCAATCGCCCGCGCCATAGTCCACCTTGCACGAGCGCTCGGTCTGGAGGTGGTAGCCGAGGGGGTCGAAAGCAGCGCGCAGCTCGCCGAATGCCGTCTCCTCGGTTGCGATCTGGCGCAAGGTTTCTACTTCGCCCCGCCGCAGACGGCAGGGGCCTCTTCCGAGATGCTGCGCAGAGATCCGAGATGGTAGATGCGCCCAGCGGTACCTGAGGTTACTTTGCCGGGATCAGCCGGGTGAACGGCGCTCGTCGAGCGGCTCGTTCGGTCAGGCCAGCGATACCAGGTCGAGCAGGTCCTCTTTCCAGTAGTCGATCTTGCCGTCGGGCAGAAAAAGCACGCGATCGGGCATCAGGGTGCCGACAAAGTCAACGTCGTGGCTGACGATGACCATTCCTCCAGGCCAACTCCCGAGCGCGTCTGCAATCGCCCTCAGGGACGGAGGATCAAGATTATTCGTAGGTTCGTCGAGCAGGAGCAGATTGTGCCTGCCCGCCACCAGTTGGGCAAGAGCGAGCTTAGTCTTCTCGCCGCCGGACAAGGTACCGGCGTCCTGAAAGGCGATTGCGCCCGAAAGCCCGAACATCCCCATGAGAGCCCGCAACTGTTGCTCTGGCGCCTGTGATTGCGATCTCATGTGCCACAGCGGATCGTTGCCGGCCACGATGCCTTCGTGCTCCTGCGCGTAGTAGCCGGCAGATACGCCGACGCCCGGCTTGATGGTCCCCTTGTCCGGTGATGCCAGCCCCGCCAGGATTCGCAGCAGCGACGTCTTGCCCGCACCGTTCAGACCCATGATGAACAATCTTTCGCCGCGTTCGACGTCGAAGCTGATGTCGCTGAACACCGGAGGACCGCCGTATCCCTTGGCCAATCCTTCGACGTGGAGCACGGTCCTTCCCGAATGCGGCGGCTCGGGAAAGCGTACGGTGATCTGACGCTCTTTCGTGGGCGCGCTGATCTGCTGGGCCTTCATCCGGTCGACGCGGCTGTCGATCATCTTCGCCGTCCGGGCGCGTCGCTGGGTCTGACCCCGCATAGAGTCGGCAAGGGTGCTGAGGCGCTTGATCTCTGAGCTTTGCCGCACGGCGACCTTGGTGAGACGCGCCTCGTCCTTCTTTCGAGCAGTCCTGTACTGGGAGTAGGTGCCCTTGTACTCGATGAGCTCACTCTCGTCGAGGTGCAGGATGCGCGTTATCGCCTTGTCGAGAAGCGCGAGGTCATGGCTTACTACGAGGAGCGCCCCTCTGTAGAGATGCAGGAACTTAATAAGCCAGGCTTTGGCGTCGGTGTCGAGATGGTTGGTGGGCTCGTCGAGCAGCAGGACATCGCTGCCTGCAAACAGGATGCGAGAGAGTTCGACCCGGCGCCGCTCCCCTCCGGAAAGTGCACGCACCGGAAGGTCGAGCTTGTCCGCACCAATCCCAAGTCCGGCGGCGATTCGACGCGCCTCGGACTCAGACGAATAACCTCCGTCGTTCCTGTAATGTTCTTCGGCGCGTGAGAAGCAATCGACGTTGCGCTTGGAAGGGTTCTCCTCGATAGCGATGCGCAGTTTCTCGAGGCGTGTCACCGCCTCGTCGAGCCCTCGCCCCGAGATTATGTGTGACAGGGCGCTCGCTTCGATAACGGCGGCGTTCAGCCTGGGGTCTTGACGCAGATAACCGAGTTCGCCCCGGCGCTGCACCGTACCGCCAACCGACGACGCCTCACCCCCCAGGACCTTCAGCAGGGAGGTCTTGCCCGCTCCGTTTCGCCCGACCAACCCCGCCTTGTCTCCGTTGTGCAGGCTGAACGTAGCCTCTGCGACGACGAGGCGGCCTCCGACTTCAACGGAAAGGTCTCTCACTTGAAACACGACCAGGGTTCCTTCAGATAGGGGTTCAAGATGTGGGCGCGCGTTGACGCGCTCCCATGGGCTCGGGGCCGCTCGGCGGGTAGTTCCAAGTGATTGTAGCAGCGAGGCTATTCGCCGTACCTCGAGGCCGGCTCGCGTGGCAGAATCGGACTTGGGAGGAATGCAGCTCACGATCGCTCCGGGAGGCAGACATGGCTCTATCAAGAAAAGCCCAACCGAATGTGGAACTGGATCAAGGCCAGATAGGAGCGTTTCGGGCCGGCGCCCTGGCCGTGGGGGCGACCGCTCTGGGTGCTCTGGCGGTTGGTGCGGTGGCGATCGGGCGCCTTGCCATCGGGCGAGCCGTCATCCGGCAGCTGAAGATACGCGAGCTCGAGGTTGGCCGCCTGAAGGTCGGCAGGTTGGAGGTCGAACAGGACGATCGGATGCCGAGGGTCTGACGCCGGCGGCAACGGAGCTTGGGGTCGCGTAACCCACTCGTCGGGAGACTGCAGCGTTCCCGCATCGTCAATCGAATGGGTAGACCATGTAGGGATGCCCTATGACGGGCTGAGCGACGTTGCGAACGGGAATGCCTCCGGAGGTCACTCCCTCCTCGTTGCCGTTATGCGCGTGGCCGTGCAGGACCAGATTGGCCCCCGCTCGATCTATGGCATCACCGAGCAGGTAACTGCCCATGAAGGGATAGATTTCGAGCCGTTCTCCCTGCAGGGTCGTCTCGGTCGGGGAGTAGTGCAGAAGTGCTATCCGGACGTCGCCGTCGAGCCGAGCCAGAGCCTCCTCCAAGCGCGCGGCCAATCCCTTCGTATGTCGAATAAAGGCCTTCATCTCGGGCTCGCCGAAGTCACTCCCACAGGCCCCGGCGAATCCACCGCCGAAACCCTTCGTGCCGGCAACGCTTAGGCGCGTGCCGTCTATGTCCATGGACACCCCGGTGCCTTCGAGCACACAGACTCCCGCGTTCTCCATGGTTTTTCGTATATCGGCTTCAGAGCCGAGGTGATAGTCGTGATTGCCCAGGACCGCAATCATGGGAAGCCCAGCTCCTTCGATCTCATCCGCCAGAAGCTTTGCCTCCCTCGCCTCGCCGTGGAGTGTGAGGTCACCCGCCAGGAGCAGGATATCGGCGTGCGAGGAAAGTCGATCGAGATCGCGCCGCAGCACCCCGGGGGAGTCACCACCGCAATGGAGGTCCCCGATTGCGGCTATACGGATCAAGTGAGCGTGTCCTCCTCGGCTCGCAGCAACGGCAACGATTCCTAGCTTCTCCTCTTTTCCGGATTACGTTCGATCGCCCGGCCTTGACCCTGTTACCCTAGGGGGGTACGGTAAGTGCCGTGAGACTACAGGAGGAGACCGCCGTGCGCGGTTACTACGCTAACAAAGACGACATACAGGCCCGGCTGAGGCGGATCGAGGGACAGGTTCGCGGATTGCAGCGCATGGTCGACGAGGACAAGTACTGCATCGACATCCTGACCCAGATAACCGCAGTAGACAGCGCCCTGAAAAGGGTTGCGGTGGGCTTGCTCGAGGACCACATTGGTCACTGCGTGGCCGAGGGTGCCGGCCCGGCAGGAGGCGGCCGCAAGGACATGGTCGCCGAGGCCAGCAAGGCAATCGGAAGGCTTGTGCGGGTCTGAGGGAGCCGAACAACGTCTACGAGCGTCATGCTCAAAGGAGTGGGTGAGATTCATGATCGTGACCATGATGATGGGATCCGGTTGCGATAATGAACGGCTACATCCGAATGGCTTTGGTTGTTGTTGCAACGTTCGTGCAATTCTGAGTCGCGCAGAGAACGGTACGGGAACGCACCGGCAAGGCGTTTGGGTTGGGACGCGAAAGCTGATGGCCGAGGCGGGAGCCTCGATAGCGGCCTCCTAGTCCGGCCGGGAACTGCAACGTCTTCCCGCGAGGGGAGGTCTACACTGGCGGCGAAGCCTCGGAGGAGGTCATGATGACGATATCTCTTAGCCGCCAACTTGCCTTGCTTCTTGCTTTGATGACTTTGGTGGCGCTGTGGGCGGTGCCAACGCCAGCGATCTCGTCGACGGCCCGTCAGGATTCGCAGGGCAAGATCCAGATCTTGTTCGTGAAGGCGTCGGGCAGTAGAAATGGGATCGGACGCTTTGAGATCGGTACGGAAAAGCGTCTGCGCTGCCGTTATCTGCGACCGTCGAAGGACAGGTCGCTGAAGTGGTCTTTCGACGATGGCCGGGATGGGGACTTCGATCTGGTGGGCAAGTTTCTGTGTACCAAAGGACACTTGCTGTTTCTGTTGCGTGGGACTCAGACCCGTAACATGTACGAGCCGATCCAACCCAAGAGAGCGAACCGTAGGTCATTGGTGGTCAGATTTACACTCGATCTCGCGGAGTTCAAGGCCAGTCATCTCTGGGCGGTCGCCAAGAGCAGAGATGGCCAATCCTCCGCATGCACCAAGCCGTGCAGAGATCGAGCCCCCGACTCGGGATACCTCCACGTCTACTAGCCTGAGTACGCTTTCGTCATAACGGCCGTTCTCCATGTTGACGTCGATGAGTTCGTCGCCGCCGTCGAGGTTCTGCGGCGCCCGGAATTGAAGGGCAAGCCGGTTGTCGTCGGAGGACGCGGAGATCCGTCCAAACGAGGCGTGATTTCGACTGCGAACTACGAGGCGCGTCGTTATGGGCTCCACTCGGGCATGCCGCTTCGCACCGCTCTACGCAAGTGTCCCGGGGCAGTGTTCCTTCCTGTCGATCGAGAGGCTTACGAGCACGCTTCCAGGGATGTGATGGAGGTGCTCAGAGCCATCACCGACGCGCTCGAAGTGTGGGGTTGGGACGAGGCGTTTGTCGAGACCAACGACCAACCCGAGGTGGTCGCGCGCGCTATACAGAGTGCGGTCTCGAACAAGACGGGTCTGTCGTGCTCGGTCGGAATAGGAGACAACAAGCTCCAAGCGAAGATTGCTTCGGGCTTTGCCAAGCCCGCTGGGATTTACCGGCTCACTGCCCGGGAATGGCCTGAGGTGATGGGCGGGCGGCGAACTGAGGAGCTGTGGGGAATCGGACGGAAGAGCGCCCGCAAGCTTTCGGAGCTCGGAATAGACAAGGTGAGCGAGCTTGCCGCAGCCGACGAGGAGAGGCTGTCCCTGTCCTTCGGCCCCCGCACCGGCCCTTGGCTAGTGGCTCTGGGACGCGGTGTCGATCACTCGCGGGTCAGCTCGGTTCCGCGGCGCGCAAGATCGCGCAGCCTCGAGCTCACCTTTGATGAGGACGTCGAGGACCCGCACGTGATCAGCGCCGAGGTCACGCGCATGACCAGCAGGCTTGCAGAGCATTCCATGTCATCGGATCGGCCGGTCTCCAGCGTCACGGTGAAGATCAGGTTTGCACCCTTTGTCACTCGGACCAGGATCAGGCGTTTGCCCGAGCCATCGATAGAGGTCGAGGCAATCCTCGAGGCCGCAATCGTGGCCCTCGGCCGATTCGAGCTCGACCGGCCTGTGCGGCTGGTGGGAGTGAAGGTGGATTTCGGGTGAACGCAAGACGGCGTCTGTGCCGGCCGAGCTCCGGGTAGCGGTGCCCCCATCCTGCCTTCTCCGATAATCCCTGAGCCGGCCCAGTCGGGCATAAGAGCTACTTGTCGCTACAGGATGCGTGGCTGGTGTCGTCGATGCAGCCCTCGACCGGCGACGGTGGAACGTGCTACGGCGACTCGGGCGGCCCTCACTTCCTCGGCGGCGCCAAGAGCAATCTGATCGTTTCAACAACGGTGACGGGTGACGAAATGTGCCGGGCAACCGACAAGACCTATCGGCTCGATACCCGTTCTGCCAGAGCTTTCCTCGATAACTTCGTCGCACTTCCCTGACACCGGTTCTGTCGCTAAGCGCGATCGGGGCTTCTGTGTGCGGTTCGGTGCTTCTGAGCTGCTGCGGTCCTAAAGCGTGCGCCCACCTTCGTGATGGATGGAGGTGGGCGCACCCGTTCCAAGGGAAAAAAGGCCAGCAGGCACACGAGATGAGGGATGAAGCTGAGGCGCAGCGTTGCATAGACTCCCGCGTGAAACGCAAAGGCGGCCCACAACAAGGCCCGTCCCATGCGCCCCTTCACCAACAAGAAAGGAGAGGCGAGCTCGAAGGCGACGATCAGGTACTGGGCGCCGATGAGCAAGGGCGGATAGCCGATCAGGGGGTCGGCCACGGAAGTGCCTCGACGCAAGATCGCTCGAACCAGAGTCGAACCATTGAGCCATTCGATTCCGCCAAAGCGCAACTTTGCGTAGGCGGCCAGAAAGTACGTCAGCACGACGGCGACCTGCACGCACCGCAGAGCCCAACCTCCTGCCTCGTCAGGATCCTCGTCATGGAGGTCACCGAGGGGCACCGTCGGCAGGGCGGCAAGTGCTATCAGAAGAGCGAAGCGGTCGTGGTCGACCTTGCCGTAGGAGAAGTTGACGATCATCCATTCGAGGTAGAGCACGAAGACGGCGATGCCGTAGAGCCTGGGCATCCTGCGAGTCAGCGCCAATGCCGAGGCGACGAGCAGAGCTGCCTTGATCACATACAGTGACAATGGTGTTGGAACGGGCAACGGCAGGATCCGCCCTATCAGAAGCGGTTGGTAGAGCTCGCCCGGAAGCTCGCCGTGCCATCCCACGGCGAATGACGTGAGGAGCACATCGACGATCACGAAGGCGTAGACGATCCTTCGAAACATCACGGCGCGACGATGAGGAAAACGCGGATACCACCACTTCCCCAGGCCGCCGGTGGCGCGTTGGAGAACGGTTACGAACTGTTGCGCATTCGGTTCGGCGCGCCCTATCGCTCGCGCCATACCGAGACGACCTCCTCGGAGTAGCCGCTGGGGCGCCCGCCCCTGAGGCTGTGGATGCCCTGGACCAGACTGAGCTCGACCAGACGCGAATCTGCTGTCCTGGGATCGTACGTCTGGGCCAGCCTCCCGAGCAAACCGGGATCCCGACGGAAGCGCTCCATCTGCCCGAGGACTTCAGCGGTTCGCAGGCCGAGTTCTTCGGTGTCGATCCTGAGCTTTGTTCCGGAGGCCGTCGCTCCTTCGAAGTGCGGCGTCCTTACCGAGCCCGAGGGGCTTGTTGTGGTGGAATACATCCTGAAGGGAGCGAAAGGAAAGTCGTCGTCGTCACCCCACACGCTCCCCGCTATCGCGCCCGCCAGGACAAGGGCCGTGGCTAGGTTACGGACCAGCCTGCCGCGCTTCGCCGGCCCACCCGGCGTGTATGGAGGAGAGGTTCTGCCGCCGGGCGCGAGGGGCTGGTTGGTTGCCTTGGCGTAGGCGGCACCCTTCCGTGGGTAGTGTCCCCGTGCTTGGGGCCTCAACACGCTCTTTGCGGGGGGATGGTTGGCCAGCTACGCCTTTGCTGAGAACGGGGGTTACTCGTATGCGACGCAGCCAACGGCTGGCCTTCCCCGGTCGTAATTCGGCAGGGGTGCGAGACGTGGATCTCCCCGGGGGCCGGGCCCCGGAAAAACCTATTTCGTTTTCTTCTGCTTCTTTGCGGCCCGCTTTTCCTTGAGGTTCTTCTGGGGCTGTTTCTTCTCCGACTTTCCACCCTTGTCCTTGCTTGCCACGGTCTCCTCCCGGTGTTGGGTGCCTCTATCATCCGTGCTTCGCACCAACTTGTCGAGTCCTCCCTACCCTCTGAGAACCACAGCCGAGTGGCGCAGGGCGCGCGACACGGCGGGGATCAGACGGGAACCGCATACTCCGTGAATCAGAACCACCGCTCCGATCGCAATGAGGATATCGCCCAGGCTGACGACCGTATGGAGCGGAGGGACAGGAAAAATGTCCCCCAGGAATGAAAGCCTTGGATGTTCCATCACCGACGCGTTGAGAAATCCTTCGGGAAGCGGATACAAACCCACGATCTCGAGCGCAGATTTTCTCACGTACATCACGCCTCCGTTGAGGACGATCACGGCGGCATTGCACAGACCACCGAACGCGATGAGCCACATTCCCGCTACTCGTAGGTTCGCAGCCACGAACACCCCGATGAGGATGTAGGAGACCACATGCAGGGGTTCGTGGACCCCCGAAAAACGGTTGGGGATAATGAAGAGAATGACGGCCTGCATGGCAACGGCCGAGAGCAGAGCCGGCCCCCACCGAAGTCTGAGCTCCCCAAGGGTTCCGAGTCGTCCTTTTGCGAGCGGAACGGTGACCACACCGAACGTCAATGCTGCGAGGAAGAACACCGCTCTGCCGTCCCTGACTCGAGTTTCGTCATTGCGTCGGACGGAGGCCACCCCACCTTTAGTCTCCACGAAGAAAGTCACTGGCATTTCTTGGGATAAGTGCTCAAGTCCCTTCAATGTGCGGACGATTAAGGAGGAACAGTCAGCGGCGAGAGAAGAAGGGATGAGGTGGCGAGGATGATCAAGGCGAAGGCCTATCGCATTGCGATCGCAATCGGCTCCGTGGTTGCGTTAATGGAAGCCATTGGAGCACCGGTGAAGATCCAGGGTTGGTTCTAGGAGCTCAGCCTCAGAGGGCGAAACAGGGGTGCCGGGAGCCGGCACCCCTACGCCGCGTTCGGGACAAGTCAGGAGTCTAGGAGTGTGAAAAGCGCGCTGCGTCTGCTTGCAGTGACCGTAACTATTTCCGGCCTGACGCTGCTGGCCTACTCGCTTGCTACTCAGTTCGATCGGATCGATTGGACCTCTCCGGTTTTCTGGGTGTTTGCCGCCTGTGTTCTCGTCGGCGAGCTCATGCCTATCAAGATCCCCCGTCAGAAAGAGGTCATCTGGGTCACAGTCTCGGGAATGTTTGCCTTCTCCTTAATCCTGACTTTTGGGACCGCAGGTGCTTTGGCTGCACTAATCCCCGCTTCGATTGCCGACGACTTCCTATCGAAGAAGCCGCTCTGGAGGTGGGGCTTCAACGCCGGTGTCTACACTCTCGCTGCGAGCGCTGCCGGTGGATTGCTATACACGTTCAGCGAGTTACCTCGGCGAAGTGATCCAACTCATTTTGCAGGGTCGGACCTGGTCGTGATCCTCTTCGGTGGGTTGGTCTTCTTTGCTGTCAACTGGTGCCTTGCGGGAATGGCCGTAGCGTTCTTGAGGGATGCTCCGGTGTTTACGACACTGCGGAGCAACTTGGGGCTCGATATGGTCACCGACGGTATCTTGCTTACCCTGTCTCCTTTGGTTGTCGCGGCAGCCGACCGCAGTCTCTATCTGATTCCCCTCTTGGCCTTGCCGATGCTGGCTGCTTACCAAGCGGCTCGTGTCGCACAAAGGAATCTCGGACTCGTAAACGACCTTCAAGAACAGGCTGACGAGAACCGGCATCTGGCGCTCCATGATCCGCTCACCGATCTGCCTAATCGGAGTCTGTTCCATGATCGAGTTGGAAACGCAATCTCTTTTGCCGGACGAAACAGACAGGGGCTGTCCGTTGTGCTCATGGATCTCGATCGGTTCAAAGAGATCAACGATGCTTTGGGACATCACAACGGCGATTCCCTGTTGAAGGAGGTCAGCCGGAGGCTAGTCACGGTGGTTAGGGAAAGTGACACTGTTGCTCGATTGGGCGGCGACGAATTCGCCGTTCTCATTCCAGCGATTGCCCACCCAGGAGATGTGAACAGGGTAGTCGAGGGGCTGCTTCGGGCCTTCGAGCGGCCCTTTGAACTCGAGGAGCTGGTGCTCAAGGTCGAGGCAAGTATGGGGCTTGCGATCTATCCACAACACGGACTTGATTCTGGAACCCTGATCCGGCATGCCGATGTGGCCATGTACGCGAGCAAGCAGTCACAAGCCGGATATGAGGTTTATCAGTCGACCAGAGATGAGCACACACGCGACCGCTTGGCTTTGGTGGAAGGGCTTCGAAAGGCCGTAGCCAATGGTGAGTTTGCTCTCCACTATCAGCCCAAGGTGGACGTGGCGACCGGCCGGCTTGTTGGGGTCGAAGCGCTGCTTCGGTGGTGCCACAACGGAAACTTCGTTCCTCCAAGTCTCTTCATACCGCTGGCAGAGCACACGGGTCTTATCGGTCTTATTACGTTGTGGGTGATCGAGACTGTGGCCTCACAGAGTCGAACCTGGCAAAAGTCCGGTGTTGCCCTTAACATTGCAGTCAACCTCTCGATGCGAAATCTGTTCGATCGCCAACTTCCGCGTCAGATAGCGGAAGCTATGGCGCAGCGGGGAATGGCCCCTGAACGTCTCGAGCTCGAGATCACCGAAAGCGGCATAGCGGCGGATCCGATCAGAGCGGAGGCGGAGTTGGCCGACCTCAGCGCGATGGGCATCACATTGTCGATCGACGACTTCGGCACCGGCCACTCATCCCTTTCACGATTGAAGCGCCTGCCAGTTGATGAGTTGAAAATCGACCAGTCGTTTGTAACGAACATGGTCCAAGACAAGAGCAATGCCGCAATAGTTCGCTCGATCATCGAGCTAGGGCATAACCTCAATCTGCGCGTCGTGGGTGAAGGGGTGGAAACGCTGGGGGCGCTGGAGCAGCTCAGGGCTTTCGGCTGTGACATCGTCCAGGGCTACTATCTCGGGCATCCGCTACCGGCGGCCGAGTTCCTGGCATGGCGAGAAGGCTACTCCTGGGAAGCAAAGATTCTTGACAGAGACCAAAGCTTTGCTCCGCTTCGGTCTCTGGCCGGACCCGAGGTTGCCTAGGCGTTGAGACTAGTTGCTCCGCGCGCTCTCGAGAACGTCGGCGAGCGTTGCAGTTCGGTCGATGCCGAAGGCCTTTCTCACGATCGCTCTCATCTGAGGAACGCTCAAAATGCTGTTGACGAAACGGTCGAGAACCGGCGACAGCACAATGACGGGAAGAAGAAGGACTCCGATGGTGAGTAGGATTGCCGGGAGCATTGTTGCCTCACTTTCTTACGCCCTCACAGAGTTGAAATCCTTCTTGGATTTTACCACCTTAGATTTCACCACCGATCTAACTGCGAATGGCAAGAAGATAGCGATGGTCGCCGGGGTGCCACCCGGCGTCTATGGGCCCTCGCCCCGCCCCTCGATCCCGTCCCCGGGATTGTTCTGCAGCCGGATGCCGGCGCCAAGTAATGAGGTCGTCCATACTTGGGGGCGCCAACCTGCCGTCGGAAGTCTGCGATCGTGTAGCCGGTTACGACAGCTTTGGTGGCAGCCCGCGCCGTCATCGAACACGGGAGCCCGAAGATGGGTGCCAGCTCCCCGAAGTAGCGGCCGGAACGCAACTGCTCCATCACCAGGTTGGTTCCGTCGGCTCGTCTGCGAAGCAATTCGATTTTGCCGTTCCACACCACATAGATCCGCTCCCCGTGAACGGTCCCGACGTGCCCTCAGCCACGATCCACGAGTCTGCGCCGATGATGTCGACGATGCGACGGATCTCGCTGTGGAGGGTTGCGCTGAAGCCGGCCATCAAGAGAGTCATCGCGAAGGTGAGCGCGGTGGCGGCGATCGCAATCGTGAAGCGCCGGTGCCGGAACTGCAAATCCCTCAGGCTGATGAGCCACATGAGACCGGTAACACTACGATGAAGTCTCGCCACGGTGTCGCCTATGATGCCGGTCATATCTGACGGCTCTGAGACCAACGGGGGTGGACCGTGGAGCTTGGCCTGGATGTGTCGCAGCATCAGCTCACCTGGAAGGAGCTGCTCAACAGAACACGCTGGGCGGAGGACGCCGGCTTCGAGGGTGCATGGGTCTTTGATCACTTCAAAGCGTTGTACGGCGATCCGACTGGTCCTTGTCTCGAGGCATGGACGCTCCTGGCCGCTCTGGGCGCGGCAACCTCTCGCATTCGTCTGGGTCCACTCGTCACGGGGATCACGTACCGGCACCCCTCCATCCTTGCGACGGAGGTCGTAACCGCAGATCACGTGTCGCAAGGTCGCATCGAGCTGGCCCTCGGCGCTGCCTGGCACGACCGCGAGCATCACGAGCTCGGGATCGACTTTCCGCAACCGGCCGAACGCATCCGGAGGCTCGAAGAGGCGATCGAAGTCATGGAGCTCCTCATGACGACCGACGATGCAAGCTTTGACGGCCGCTATTACATGCTCGCGAATGCGACCTACAACCCAAAGCCGGTGCAGCGGCCCCGTCCCCCGCTGTGGATCGGTGGGAACGGCGAGAAGTTGATGCTGCCGCTCATCGCAAGGCGTGCCGATGTCTGGCACGGATTTGGATCGGCTCGCGCGATCGAGCGCAAGTCCCGCCTCCTCGACGAGCACGCCGAGAAGGCGGGGAGAGACCCGGCTTCGATTCGAAGGGCGACGAGTCTCTCGATCTCGGAGTCGTGGGACGAGGTACGCCACAACGCCGAGGCTCTGGCCGGGGCGGGCGTGAGCTACCTCACGGTGGGATGGCCCTCACAGGGCATGAAGCGCCTCGATGAGTTCGCTTCGCAGGTCATGCCGGAGATCAAGAGCCTATAGAGCGAGCCGCTGGGACTCGGGTGGTTTTACGGGGCAGCGCCGCTGTGATTAGATCTCCCCGGGGTTAGCCGAGCTGGAGGCGAAAGGGACGCAGCAGTCTTCGTCATGCGATGCGCCTATGCGCCGCCCAAGTTTTCAGTTTCGGATCTATCGGACGAACTGGGAGGTTTGAGATGGTGAGAACCAAGAGGGCGGCGCGCCGGTGGTCATTAGTCGCGGTGGCGCTTGCCGCCACGACGATCGTGGCTCCACTCCCGTCGGTGGGAGCCAAGGGCCAACAGGTGCAGGTGCGAGCATCGCATCGGGTCTCAGAAACCCGCGTGGGATCGACTGGCACAACCGAGCCCTCTTCGTCGCCGAGGCCGGGAAGGGCGGTTCCGGCCCGTGTGTCGAGGGAGAGTTCGGCGAGGTTTGCTTCGGCCGTACCGGAGCCATTACTCGTATCCGGGGTGGCAACCAAGAACGGATTGCGCGAGGACTTCCGTCGATCGCTTCCCCCGACGGTACGGCAGCCATCGGGCCTCACGATGTAGCGGTGGACGACGAGAAGCTCTATGTGACCGTGGGGCTCGAGGGCGATCTCCAGAAGCGGAGCCAGCTCGGCCCCGATGCAAGGGCGCTTGGGCGCCTCCTTCGCATCAGACCGCACGAGAGCCGTGACTGGGTTGCGGACCTCGCCGGTTTCGAGGATGACGCCAATCCGGACGAAGGAGAGGTGGACAGCAACCCCTACGGGGTGCTGCGACGCGCGGACAGCACCATCGCGACCGATGCCGGCGGTAACTCTCTTCTGAGAGTTCAGAACCGCAAAGTCACTTCGCTCGCCGTCTTCCGCGACCGTCTCGTGCCGTTCAACGGAGAGCAGGTGC
>JACDCD010000215.1 GCA_013694625.1 Actinomycetota bacterium
ATGTGGAAGTACTGAGCGGCCGTGGTCGGCTGTGCGACCTGGATGCTGTCCTCCGCCGCAAGAGTCAGGAACCGTTCGAGCCGTGCACTCGAGTGTTCGGGCCCCTGTCCCTCGTAGCCGTGGGGGAGCAGGAGCACCAAGCGGCTCTTTTGATCCCACTTGTCCTCACCCGCAACGATGAACTGGTCCACGATTACCTGTCCGCCGTTGATGAAGTCGCCGAACTGCCCCTCCCAGCACACGAGTGCGTCCCCGTTTGTGACCGAGTATCCATACTCGAAACCCAGTGCTGCAAACTCGGAAAGCAGGCTGTCGTGCACCCTGAAGATAGCCTGGTTCTCGTCGACGTGATTGAGCGGCACATACTCTTCGCCGGTTCTGTAATCGACCAAGACTGAATGGCGCTGACTGAAGGTGCCGCGCCTCGAATCCTGTCCCGCAAGCCGGACGGGCGTTCCTTCGTAAAGCAGAGATCCGAAGGCGAGGGCTTCTCCTGCGGACCAGTCGAGTGCGCCATCCTCGAGGAGCGTGCGCCGCTTCTCGATTTGACTCTTGAGTTTCGGATGCGGTTCGAAACCCTCCGGCCAGGTAGTGGCCGCTTCATGAATCCGGTTGAGACGCTCGCGCGACACACCCGTGTCGGTCGGCGGAAGCACTCCCACCGGCGCCGGTGGAGATGCAGCCCGGACATCTGCCGTAGGAACATTATCCCTCGTGGCCTCAAAGGCTTGCTGCAGCCGCGCCTTGAAGTCCTCCAGTGATTTCTCGGCTTCCTCCACGGTCATCTCGCCGCGATTCATCAAATATTCCGTGTAGAGCTTGCGGACGGAGCGCCGCGCTTCGATCTTCGCGTACATGAGCGGCTGAGTGAAGGCCGGCTCGTCTCCTTCGTTATGCCCGTGACGCCTGTAACAGACAAGGTCAATGACGATGTCTTTCTTGAACTCGCGCCTGTAGGCGAACGCAAGGCGCATGATCCGTACACATTCCTCAGGGTTGTCCCCGTTGACATGCAGGATCGGGCACTGCACCATCTTGGCAATGTCGGTTGCATACAGGGAGGAGCGGCCGAGATGTGGGGCGGTAGTGAAACCGATGAGGTTGTTGACGACCACATGGACCGTCCCGCCAGTCCGATACCCGGGCAGGCCCGCAAGGTTCAGGGTTTCGGCAACAACCCCCTGACCGGCGAAGGCGGCGTCACCGTGCAGGAGCAGCGGCAGGATGTGATCCTGGCCGTCGTCGCCGAGGAGGTCCTGGCTAGCGCGTACCATGCCCTCCACGACGGGGTCGACAGCTTCGAGGTGGGAGGGGTTCGACGCGAGCACTATGCCGATGTCGTTGCCGTTTCGAGAGGTGAACCTGCCGGTCATGCCAAGGTGGTACTTTACGTCGCCGGATCCCTGAACGCTCTCGGGGTCGACGCTGCCCTCGAACTCTTTGAACGTCTCCGCCAGCGACTTGCCGACAATGTTGGTTAGGACGTTCAGGCGGCCCCTGTGGGAGTGTCCCATGACGATTTCGATCATCCCGTTGTCGGCCGCCTCTTCAGACAAAGCATCGAGCATGGGGATCAGGCTCTCTGCACCCTCGAGTGAGAATCGCTTCTGCCCCGTGTACTTTGAATGCAGGAAGCGTTCGAACGACTCGGCCGCACTGAGCCGGTCAAGTATGTACTTCTTCTCCTCCAGAGAGGGTTCAGCCGGAGGCGTCTCTACTCGATGCTGAATCCATCGCTTTTGCTGTGGATCGGAAATGTGCATGTACTCGACGCCGACGCGTCTGCTGTAGGCGTCTTGCAGAGTGTCGATGATCTTTCTGAGCTGTTGCTTGCGCGGCCCCGGAATACCTTCGAACACGAATTCACGGTCAAGGTCCCACAGGGTCAAGCCATAGTGCGAAAAGTCGAGCTCGGGGTGATGCAGCAGCTCGAAGCCCAGAGGATTCAACTTGGCCAGCAGGTGCCCCCGAACTCTGTACATGTTGATGAGTTGGATGACCCGCGATTGCTTCTCGAGCGCTTCGTCATCGTCGAACGTCGAGCGGTCAATGCTCCAACGCGCCGGTTCGTAGGGGACTTCCAGCGCAGCGAATATCTCGTCGTAGAAACGGTGGGCGCCGAGCAGGAGATCGTGGATGTATGCGAGGAACTGACCCGATTCCGCACCCTGGATCACCCGATGGTCATAGGTGCTGGTGAGCGTCAACACCTTGCTGATGCCGATGCGAGCCAGGGCACGCGGGTCCGTAGCCTCATACTCGTTGGGGAAAGCGATCGCTCCTGCACCGACAATCAGTCCCTGCTCAGGCATCAGGCGAGGAACGGAAAGAGTGGTCCCAACCGTCCCGGGATTCGTCAGTGTGACCGTGGTGTTGGAGAAATCGTCTGGCGCCAGCTTGTTGTCGCGAACCCTGCGAACGAGGTCTTCGTAACTCGCGACGAAGTCAGAAAAGTCCAGACCGTCCGCGTCCTTGATATTGGGCACGTAGAGGACCCGGTTGCCTTCCGCGCGTTCGATGTCGATCGCAAGCCCAAAGTTGATGCGCTTTCGCTGGACAACATGCGGTTTGTTGTTGATCGACGAGTAGCTCGCCCTCATCGCCGGGCGGGCTTCTAGAGCCTTGAGAATCGCCCAGCCGATGACGTGCGTAAAGGAGACCTTTCTTATCTTCCCATCGACCAGGGACCGGTTTATGATCCGGCGATTCTCTTCGAGAAGCTTCGCCGGGATCGAGCGAACCGAGGTCGCCGTCGGTATGGCGAGAGAAGCGTCCATGTTCTCGGCGATGCGGGCGGATACCCCCTTCAACGGGGTGGCGTCCTCGGGCACCTCCTCGCTCACACTCGTTTCAACGGGCACCTCTGCCTGCCGGTCCGGGACGACCGACGAGGCGGATCCGTCTGATCCGAGCGTGCTGGTTGCGTCTCCTCTCGCCTCAGGGCCAACCCGCTGGGAGCGCCTTGGTGCGTAGTCGGCGAAAAACTCCTGCCATGACTCCCCTACCGCCTTGGGATTTTCCTGGTAGCGGCGATACATCTCATCAACGAGCCACTCATTGGGACCGAATCCTTCTCGTTGTATGTCTTTTGCCACTGGCATTCCTCTGGGCTCGTGGCTTGGCGAGCTCGTTTCTGCTCGCTGAAAGCCATCTCGATCTCGTCGTTGCCTTCCGCAAAGACTAAGTGTCACGTCGATATTGTGGCGACGACCGTTCGTCGCTGGAGCATTACCTGTTCTCTATCCACTGGGCGCCGGAGTGAATCCCCCTTTGGTGAGAAACTCAAGCGGGGTGGCCCCGTCGGCCGGCTCCGACACCCATAGACGGCCCTCAAGCCCCGTCCGCGCCCTGTAGCCGTCGAGTATCTCCGCCGCAGCGTTCTCGGTGCGCCCTTCGCGCACGAGATTGACCGTGCACCCCCCGAAGCCGCCCCCCGTCAGCCGGGCGGCAATAACCCCGCCAGTGTCCTGGGCCACTTCGACGAGCATGTCGACCTCCGGCGTGGATGCTTCGAAGTCCTGGGCATAGCTGCGGTGAGAGTCGTCGAAGAGACGGCCCAGGCGCTCGAAATCGGCCCGCCGCAAGGCGGCGACCGAATCCATCACTCTCTGATTCTCGCCGATGACGTGTCGGGCGCGCCGGTAGACGACATCGCCCATGCGCTCCCTGTGGGATTCGAGCAGATCGCCGTCGGCGTCGCGCAATGAGGCCACTCCCATAGCGGAGGCGGCCGCCTCACACTGACTTCGGCGTTCGTTGTAACCACTGTCGGCCAGCCCCCGTTGAACCGCCGAGTCGATCACCACCACCCTCAGGCCGGCGGGCACCTCCACCGCTTCAACAGAGATGTCCCGACAGTCGATGAGGAGAGCGTGACCCGAACGCCCGGCAGCCGACGCTAGTTGATCCATGATGCCCGACTGGACCCCGACGTAGACATTTTCAGCCCGCCGGCAGATCTTTGCCATTCGGACCGGGTCCAGGGGCTCGGCGACCAGCGCCGAGGCGATCGCCACTTCGAGCGCCGCCGACGATGCGAGTCCGGCCCCCGTCGGTACCTCCGAGACAAGCACACCCGAGAATCCGGTGAGCTCGACACCTTCATCGAGCAGGGAGCGCACCACGGCAGTGGCATAGCGCCCCCACCCCTTGTCGGGCCCCTCGCCCGTGCTGAGGTCGACGCTCGCCATACCAGATTGATCGAGCGAGGCTAGACGGAGACTTCCCGGTGAGCGACGACCTGCGATGTAGAGGGCGAGCCCGAGGGCCACCGGCAGTACGAAGCCGTCGTTGTAGTCGGTGTGCTCGCCGATTAGATTGGCTCGCCCCGGGGCCCTCCAGGCAAGATCGGATCCGGGCGGCGCCGATATGCGAAGTCGGTCGGCGATCTCGGTGGGCGCGGGCGCTGCGCTTTTCACCGGCCGACCCTAACCCGCCGCCCTGGAGGTACTGGGGGGGAGTCCTGGACGCGGGGCGGCGGAATGTTCGGTGGCGGCACTTGTTGCACTCAAAAGACCCACCGCTCACCCTTCCCTTAGGAGCTCATTGTCTTTCTGGCCGACACAAAACGCATCTGACACCGGTCATCCCAAAGAGCCCCTAGTCACACGGCTGTTCCTGCTGGTTCAGGGCGCAACCTTCGCTTACTTCTTGGCGATCGGGGCCCTGATCCCGGTTCTCCCCCGCTTCACAAAGGGGCCTCTTGGCGGAGGCGACGTGGCCGTGGGCCTCTCGATAGGGTCGTTTGCCTTGTCCGCCGTCTTGCTGCGCCCATTTGTGGGCCGCATAAGTGATCGTCGCGGCCGTCGCATCCTCATGGTCGCAGGGGCCGGCGCAGTCGCACTCTCGACGGCGTTCTACCTCGTGGCGACGTCGCTGCCGATATTGCTGCTGCTGCGGATCATCAGCGGGGCCGGGGAGGCGGGCTTCTACGTGGGGGCGGCAACCGTAATCAACGACATCGCTCCGGATGAGCGCAGAGGCGAAGCCCTCAGCTTCTTCTCGCTCGCTCTCTTCGCCGGCATCGCGGTGGGTCCCGCTCTGGGCGAGCTTGTCCTGGGCTCAGGGGGTTTCGGGGCCGTATGGGTGGTTTCGGCACTAGCTTCGGGGCTGGCGGCGGTGTTCGCCACCAAGGTCTCGGAAACCCGGCCCCCGATCGATCCCGACGCCAAACCTCCTCCGCTCATTCATCCTGCGGGGCTCATTCCCGGGGTGATCCTGGGCTCGATCATCTGCGGGTTGGCCGGCTTCGACTCGTTTGTCCCGCTCTACGCTCTGCAGCTGGGATTGTCTGGCTCGGGGGCGATCTTCCTGTTGTTCTCCGGGATTGTGCTGTCGATAAGGAGCCTTGGGGCGCGTCTCCCCGACCGTCTGGGGCACCACAACGTCGCTCGGGTAGGGCTTATTACGACCGCCACCGGCCTGATGGTGATAAGCGCCTGGGGGACGACAGCAGGCCTTTTTGCCGGAACCGCGATCTTCGCTATGGGGCACGCGCTGTCCTTCCCGGCACTGATGAGCCTGGCGGTTAGCTCTGCGCCCGCAGCCGAGCGCGGCGCTGTCATTGGGACATTCACCGCCTGGTTCGACCTTGCCTTCGGCTCCGGCGCAATTGGGCTCGGTATCGTGGCGAGCACTCTTGGTTACCGCGGAAGCTTTGCCTCAGCGGCCATCATCGCGACGGCCGGGTTCTTCTTGCTCTTGTTCTACGGGCGCCGTCAGGCCGCGGTGGGATTTATGGAAGAGGGTTCGGATGAGACGCCCAAGCCGACTCCGGCGTCGCGCAAGGCACGTTCACCGAGCAACATTCACTAGCGCTTACTCGACCGCGTTGGTCAGACTTCCGAGCCCCTCTACTTCGATCGTCACCGTGTCTCCCGGTTGAAGGTAGGTGTTGCTCGCCATTCCAACGCCTGCCGGGGTTCCCGTGGCGATGACGTCGCCGGGCTCGAGCGGGAAAGCCTTCGAACAGAAGGACACGATCGCGGCAACCTTATGGATCATCAGCGAGGTAGAGGAGTCCTGACGCACATCGCCATTGACGATGCTCCTGATGGCGAGGTCGTTTGCGTCCCCGGCCTCGTCGGGGGTAACCACATAGGGCCCGAACGGCCCGAAGGTGTCATAGCTCTTGGCTCGGAGCCACTGGCCATCTGATTTTTGGATCGCCCGCTCGGAGACGTCATTGAAACACGCATAGCCCCCGACGGCCTGGAGTGCCTCTCCTTCCAACAGGTTCTTGGCGGCGCGCCCGATGACGATGGCGAGCTCGGCCTCGTAGTCCACCTTAGAGGCACCGTCGGGAATACGAATCGGCACGCCCGGTCCGATCACCGAGGTGGGAAGCTTCCCGAAAAGGAGAGGTTTGGATGGTTCCTCCTGTCCCGTTTCCTCGGCATGATCGACGTAGTTGAGGCCCACACCGATGATCTTTGGAGGACGGCTTATCGGCGCGCCGAGAGTCGCCCCGTCGGCAGAAATGACACCGGCGATTGGATCTGCCGGGGCACGGCAGAGGTGGTCGGTCAGCCTCCCGGGCAAGGGGCAGAGGCCGCCGGCTTCGACACGCACGGGACGACCATCGATCAACGTCGCTAGGCGCATGGCTCACACTCCATAAGAAATGAATGGACAAAGGCTCATTTGGATCATGAGCGTGACTCGAGGAGAGTGCAAATGGAACTGGTTCTGGTACTTGGCGCTGCGACCCTGTGCGGCCTCCTGGCACAACACTTCGGGATGCCCGGGGGCCTCATCTTCGGATCGATGATCGGCGCTGCCGCCGTGACGCTGTGGCGAGGAGGAGGCGTGCGCATCCCAACCTATCTGGAGAGCGGAGCCTTCCTCGTAATCGGAGCGGCGATCGGGGTCCTGGTGACGCGGAGCTCGATTGCGGCGATGCGCTCAGTGGTCTTCCCGGCCCTGCTATCGGCCATCCTCATCATTCTCGCCGGAGTGGCGATCGCCTATCTTCTCCGGGTGATGGGCATCGCACCGCCCGAGGACGTCCTGGCGACCTCCCCAGGAGCGCTGAGCGCCATCTCCGCCCTGGCAATCGAACGAGGTGTCGGGCCCGTCGAGGTATCGCTGTTCCACCTCGTCCGGGTGGTACTCGTCATCTTGTCGCTCCCAGCGCTCAGCCTCCTGCTCGATGGGACGACGGGTTGAGAGGCTCCGGCTGTTACGCTCTCGGAGGCACATGGCGGCCGTAGCTCAGTAGGTAGAGCACCCGGTTGTGGTCCGGGATGTCGCCGGTTCGAGTCCGGTCGGTCGCCCTCTTCGATCCCCCGGCATCACGCCCGAGCTCTTCCGGACCTAGTGGGGGATGAACTCGTCCCTTATCGCCCATCTCCGGATCTGGGGCGTCGGTCCGAAGGGTTCGGCGCGCCGAGGCATGTAGACTCGCCAACGGGTCGCTAGCTCAACTGGCAGAGCAACGGACTCTTAATCCGTAGGTTCAGGGTTCGAGTCCCTGGCGACCCACCCGTTGACCTGCGCTTATGCGCTGACTTGGGAAGTACATGAATCAGTTTGTCAATCCCCTGTCAATCCTTCGTGCTAAACAGAGTATCGAGACTATCGGCCGCTTGTTTGTCGAGCTTCGATGCAACGTGGGTATACAGATCCGCCGTGATGCTGATAGACGAGTGCCCGAGGCGCTGACTTGCGACCTTGAGATCGACACCGGATGCAAGCATGAGCGAAGCGTGACCATGACGGAGCCCGTGGAAGGTGATATCGAAACCTGCTTCCCTTGCGGCTCGCTTGAACCTCTTGGAAGCCGTGTCGGAGCGAACGGAGCTCCCGTCACCTCTTTCGAAGACAAGATCAAGGTCAACCCATCCCGGTCCGCATAGAAGCCGGCGCTCAGACTGAGCCTTCCGGTAGATGCGAAGTGCGTCGACAACGAAGGCGGGGAGGCTGACGGTTCGGCTCGAGCGATGGCTCTTGGGAGGATCGAAGGCGCCAGTGGTCTGGAGTTGCTGAACGACGCGGAACAGTCCAGCATCGAGGTCGATATCCCGCCATCGGAGTCCGAGGCATTCTCCCAGGCGCAAGCCGGTGCCTAGACCGATAACCGCCATGAGTCGAAGATCCTCGTCACCGAGGGACTCAATGAGTCGCAGGGCGTCTCTGACCTCGAGTGCTTGGACTTCCTGTTTGTCAGGTCGCGGAGGGACGACCGCCTCCGCTGCGTTCCGTGGGACGAGCTGCCACCGGACCGCCTGTTTGAGCGCCATGAACATGACCCGGTGGATACGGCAAACCGTGGTCTGCGAAAGCCCGTTCTCAACTGCCGTCACATACACCCGTTCGATGTGAAGCGGCTTGAGCTTCGCTAGGGGTAACTTTCCGACGACCGGCGTCACATGGAGCCTCACCAGCTCCTCGTATCTGGTGAAGGTGCGAGGTTTGACCTTCTTCCGCTTTACCTCGAGCCACCTATCAAGAAAATCTGCGACGGACAGGCGCGCCGAGTCGAAGTCGGTACCCGTTTCAATCGCGTGGATTAGCTGCGCGAGGACTGCTTCCGCTTGCTTCTTTGTTCCCCTGACCGTCTGAGTTCGGTACTTCTTGCGACCCGTCTCGGGATCGAACCCCGCGTACAAATAGACAGTCCAGGACCCCTTCGCCCGTTTCTTGATGTGCCCCCTCACTCCGGCTCACCCTCCTCTGGTTGCATGGCAGCAAAGTCAAGCATCTGCTTAACGAAGGCAGCCTTGGCTGTCTCCGTCGGCCCCCTCACTCCGGAATAGGACACCTTCCCTTCGGGACTCTCGATGCGAAATCGCCAACCCTCGGCAACGGCCGCCAGCGATTCGATCTCACCGACCGACACCTTCCCTCGCTTGCCAGTCAGTAGCTTCTTGAGCGCGGTCGAAGTAAGTCGGGTATCCCCAACCTCAACCCACGGCACCTCGTCCCACGGCGCCTCGTCGGTGACTAACTCAAGGAGATCAACTTCCAGGATTATGGGCAGTAAGACCAGATCTTCGACCGTGATATCGCGTCGGCGGGCTTCGGCGTCCGCCACCGTCGATCTGCTCCAGGAAAGACCCACGATCTGTGCTCGCCCGGCTAGGGCGGCCTGGGACCATCCCCTTTCCCGCCGTACTCGTCGGAGGTTCCGAGCAAGGAGGTCCTGCAACCTGGGGGCCGTCATGGCCGATATCCTACCCCGTCCTATGTGGGGATTGTCAACACTAAAGGCGGCCTGGAAGGCTCCAGTTTCCTGACAATGGTGCCGGCGTGTGCTAGCCTGTTGTGGAGAATCTCCACAGGACGAAGGGAGCACGCAAATGACACACGAGCTGTTAACGGTAATGGAGGCGGCCGCTCTGATGCGGACAGGCCGAGACACTACCTACGGGCTGGTCAGGGAAGGCAAGATCCCCCACGTTCGCCTTGGCAAGCAGATTCGCATTCCACGAACGGCCTTGATCTCGTTCCTTGAGCGGGAGGCAGAGAGTGCGGTGAGTCATGGCTAACCCACAAACGAAACGCCGGCCCTCTGGGGGAGGGACCGGCGCCGATGATCTCCACCAAGAAATCGAGTTCATCATACAGCAAGCGAGTCGGGAGCCGTGGGTGATCCGTGAAGCTCAGATCATCCGAGAGGCGAGGGCCTTCAAGGTCGAGTTGCTCAGAGCCCTTGGGATAGAGCCCATCTCCTTCGACTTCGGAATGTGTCGCAGGCTAGGTGAGTGGGACAGGATGATCTCCGCCCACGGCAGGAGGTCGGTGGCATGAGATACGAGACCTTCGACGGTCGCGAGGTACCGGCCGAGAGCGTGCAGGAGCAGAGCCTCACGGACAGGCTCCTTGCTCCCGATCCCGAATCCGGTCGCTGGGTGGAGGTCAGAGAGTTGAAGACCGATCTCCGAGTTGTTTCACCGACCACAGCCGACCTGGCCGACAAAATGGCACATATCGCGCTACCTCCCGAGGACGCGCACGAAGTACCAGCACCGACCGCTCCGAGCAAAGTCGCTCGGGAACTGGTGAAGGATCTCTACACCCACACCGATGATCGCCTGATCCTCCGGAATCACAAGGGAGATTTCTACCGCTGGGACGGGACTTGCTGGCCGGAGGCGGAGGCAATAGGGATACGA
>JACDCD010000219.1 GCA_013694625.1 Actinomycetota bacterium
TTGAGAGGGCGGCGTCCTCGGCCAACTAGACTACCGGGCCATGCCTCGTGCGCTGGGGCGCCTGGATTCGAACCAGGACTAACGGAACCAGAATCCGCCGGGCTGCCGGGTTACCCCACGCCCCAAAGGCCTCAAGAGGTTCCCGATTGTAGTGCCCGGCCGGACGCCGTCATCCCTTCACCCTGGAAATATACCCGCCAACGTTCGGGGTCCCGCACCCGGGGGGACGGCGGTGAGGGGACCCCCGCGTGCAGACGCGGGTGGACACCCTTCTCAAGGCGTGGAGGTAAGCCTGGCCAGTGTCTCGGCGCGCCCCAGAATTTCGAGGGACTCGAACAGGGGCGGTGACACGAGCGTCCCGGTCACCGCTGCCCGGATGGGTTGGAAAGCCTGTTTGGGCTTCAGGTCCCACTCCGTCGCCACGCGGCGCAGCGTCTCTTCGATGGTCCCGGCGGCCCACTCCTCGACGCCCCCCAGGGCCCCGGCGACCTCTTCGAGATAGGGCCGCTTGCCGTCCAACAGCTTTGCAGCCTTGGCGTCGGGCGGAACCGGCCCGAACAGGAACCGCACCATCGGAGGTGCCTCCTCGAGCCGCTTGAGCCGCTCGCTCAGCAACGGCGCCACCAGGCCCAAAAGCCTCTTGCCCTCATCCGAGCCGGCCGGAAGTCCGGCGTCGGCGCAGACACCCACGAGACGCTCGGCGAGGGCCTCCGGGGGCAGCAGACGGATGTAGTGAGCGTTCAGCCACTCGAGTTTGGGGATGTCGAAGATCGCCGGATTCCTGGTCACGCGCTCGAGCGTGAACTTGGTGATCAGCTCATCCACCGAGAAGATGTTCGTCTTCTCATCGAAGGACCACCCCAGCAGGGCCAGGTAGTTGACCAGCGCCTCAGGCAGGAAGCCCATCCGCCGATAGGCGCTGACGGCGACGTCCCCCCATCTCTTGGACAAGGGCTTCCCGTCGGGCGCCACCAGCAGCGGAAGGTGGGCGAACACCGGCGTCTCGGTCACACCCATCGCCTCGCGTATCAGGAGCTGCCTCGGAGTGGCCGCCACGAGATCCTCGCCCCTGATGATGTGCGTGATCTCCATGGCCATGTCGTCGACCGCCGCGGCGAGCATGTACGTCGGCGAGCCGTCGGAGCGCCGGACGACGAAATCGGGAATCTGGTCGCTGCGGGTGGCGATGGGACCGCGCACCACGTCAACGAAGGCGATCGTCCGATCCTCCGGAACCCGGAAGCGGAGGGCGAAGCTTCGGCCCTCCGACTCGAATGCCGCCCGTTCCGCGTCGGTCAGGTTGCGGCATCTGCCGTCGTATCCGGGGGTGCGCCGCGCCGATTGGGCGCGCGCCCTGCGCTGCGAGAGCTCCTCGGCGGTGCAGTAACAGCGATATGCGTGCCCGGTGTCCTCGAGCGCGGCCGCCACGGCCCGGTAGCGGTCGGAGCGCTCACTCTGACGATACGGGCCGTACTCGCCACCCACTTCGGGGCCCTCATCCCAGTCGAGCCCCAGCCAGCGGAGGTCCTCGAGTACGGCCTCGAAGGCGTCCTGGGTGACGCGGCTCTGGTCGGTGTCCTCCACCCGGAGGACGAAAACGCCTCCGTGCTGCCGGGCGAGGAGCCAGTTGTATAGCGCCGTGCGGGCGTTGCCGACGTGGATGGAGCCGCTGGGCGCGGGGGCTATGCGGGTTCTTACAGTCCCTGAGGGCACCGGATGAGGTTAGCCGAGCCGGGATACGTTCGGTTGAGTGTTCGTTGCACTCCCGAACCCGGTTTCCGGGCTCCAGATATGCAATGAAGCTAGGCGGGCGGGGTTCTACAGGATGAAATCGAGCCACTCGTGATACTTCTCGTCCTCGCCTTTGACTATGGCGAAGAACTTCTGCTGAATCGTGGTGGTCACCGGCCCCGGTTCCCCGATGATCCGCTGGTCGATCTCGCGCACCGGCGTCACCTCGGCGGCCGTTCCGGAACAGAACATCTCCTCGGCGAGGTAGAGGTCGGCCCGGGTAAGGAGGGTCTCCGAGAACGGGATGCCGAGATCTGCGGCAATCGTCTTGATCGTCTCGCGCGTGATCCCGGCAAGCGGTCCGGCGCACAGCGGAGGCGTCAAGATCACGCCGTCTTTGATCACGAACAGGTTCTCGCCGGTGGCCTCGGAGACGTAACCCTCGGGATTGAGCATCACGGCCTCGTCGTAGCCGGCGTGCAGGGCTTCGACCTTCGCCATCGCCGAGTTGACATAGGCGCCGGTCACCTTCGCCTGCGGGGGAATGATGTTGTGGTCGTGTCGCCGCCACGACGACACGGTCATGCGAACCCCGTGCTCGAGCGCTTCATCCCCCAGATACGCGCCCCAGGGCCACACCGCTATGGAGACCTCGACAGGGTTGTTAGAAGGGTTGACTCCCATCTCGCCGTAGCCCCGTATCGCAATGGGCCGCACATAGCAGGATCGGAGCCCGTTGGAGCGAATGAGGTCGTGTGTGGCGTCGACGAGATCATCGACCGAATAGGGAATGTCCATCAAGAAGATCCTCGCCGAACGCACCATACGGTCCAGGTGATCGCGCAGCCGAAAAACCGCAGGGCCTCGCTCGGTTTCGTAGCACCTGATGCCCTCGAACACACCCGTGCCGTAGTGGAGTGCATGGGACAGCACGTGAACCGTCGCGTCCTTCCAGGGCACGAGCTTGCCGTTCATCCACACGACGTCAACCGGTTGAAGTGGCACCTTCGTCTCCTTCTCTACTCGTCCAGGACGATCAGGCGGGCGTCGCGTAGCTCCGCTCCGCTGATGATGCTGGTCAGGACCTCGGGGGGTATGGGCGAGTCGACCGCCATGCCCATGATCGCTTCTCCTCCTTCGGCGTAACGCCCTACCTGCATGTTGGCTACGTTAACCCCGGCTTCGCCAAGCAGCGTGCCGACGATCCCGATGATGCCCGGACGGTCTTCGTACCGGAAGAAGGCCATGTAGGGGGAAAACGCCATGTCGAGGTCGTGGCCGTAGATGCTGACCAGGCGTTCTGTATCTCGCTTGCCCACGAGCACTCCGGCGACCGAGACCATGTCGGAGCCCGACCCGGCCTGCACCTGGATGTAGTTGACGTAGTCGAGGCTCTGGCGGGATTTGGACTCCTCGACCGAGATCCCCCGTTCGGAGGCCAAGAGCGGCGCATTGACGAACGTCACCGGCTCGTGCACGACCGAAGAGAACACCCCCTTGAGGCCGGCCAGCGTCAGGGCACGCGTGTCGTGCTCGGCGATCTGCCCGAAATACCCGAATCGCAACGCTTCGATGCCGGGCCCTGCCAGCGAGGTGGCCACGCGCCCCAGCCGGTCGATCAAGCGAAGGTAGGGCCGCACGACGTCGGGGATGTCGGTTCCGACATCGAGGTTGACGGCGTACGGGACGAACTCACCGCGCAGCGCAAGACCCACCTGTTGGGCAATCGCGATGCCCGCCTTGTCCTGTGCTTCTGCGGTCGACGCACCAAGATGCGGAGTCACGACGACATGGGGCAGCCCGAACAAGGGATGGTCGGTGACCGGCTCGTCTACGAACACATCGACCGCCGCCCCTGCAACCCGTCCGTCCTTCAAGGCTCTCACCAGAGCGTCCTCGTCGACCAGACCCCCGCGCGCCGTGTTGATCACTCGCAGCCCTTGGCGCGCGGCTGCGAGCTCGGGTTCGGAGATCAGATCCACGGTTTCTGTGGTCCTGGGCAGGTGGATCGTCAGGAAGTCCGAGCGGGCGCACACCTCCGCCGCTCCGCCCACCAGTTCGACGCCCATCTGGGCGGCGCGCCCCGGCGCCACATAGGGGTCGAATGCGATAAGGCGCATTCCGAAAGCACTCGCGCGCTGCGCCACCAGCGTCCCCACGCGTCCGAGCCCGATGATGCCCAGAGTCTTGCCGTGAAGCTCGACACCCTGCCACCGCTCGCGCTCCCATGAGCCCGCCATGAGCGTCGCATGTGCCTGAGGGATGTTGCGCGCCAGCGCAAGCATCAGCCCCATGGTGTGCTCGGCCGCCGACAGCACATTGGACTGCGGCGCATTCACCACGAGGATGCCGTGGCGCGTTGCGGCGGCAACGTCTACGTTGTCGAGCCCGATCCCGGCGCGCCCCACCACTTTGAGGCTCTCGGCCCGCTCCAGCAGCGCCGCATCGACATGGGTGGCGGATCGAATCACAAGGGCGTCGTAGTCCCCGATGATCTCGCGCAGCCCGCCGTCAGTCAGGCCAAGCCGCACGTCGACGTCGAGATCCCCCCGGAGCATGGCGATGCCCGCAGGCGAGAGACGCTCTGTGACCAGTACCCTCATGGGCCCGATGGTACTTCGGCCGGGCAGGCGTCCCCGGGCAGCCCCATCACCCCAACACCCCGATCACGTAGTCGATCGAACGCGTCAGCAGACCGACATCGCCGGGTTCGACCGCCGGAAACATCCCTATCCGGAGCTGATTTCGCCCAAGCTTGCGGTAGGGCTCGGTGTCCACCATCCCGTTGGCGCGTAGAGCGGCGGCCACGTCCGCCGCCACGATGGACTCGGCGAGATCGATCGTCCCGACAACGGGGCTCCGGGCCCGGGGGTCGGCCACGAACGGGCTCGCCGAGGCGCTTTCGGTAGCCCAGCCGTAGAGGATCCCGGCCGACCGGGCGCAGCGCCCCACCGCCCATCCGAGCCCTCCCGAAGCGAGCAGCCATTCGACCTGCTCGACCATAAGGAACAGCGTCGCGAGGCCCGGGGTGTTGTAGGTCTGGTTCGCGCGGGAGTTGTCGAGCGCGATCCGCAGATCGAGTGAGGGGGGGATGTACCTGCCGGAGGAGGCGACGCGCCCGATGCGGTCCAGAGCCGCAGGCGAGCACAGCGCCACCCACAGGCCTCCATCGGAGGCAAAGCACTTCTGGGGCGCGAAGTAGTAGACGTCGAAGGCCTCCGCCGTCACGGGTAGCCCTCCGGCGGCCGAGGTGGCGTCGACCACCGTGAGACCCTCGCCCGGCACCCGCTCGAGGGGCATCGTCACCCCAGTGGAGGTCTCGTTGTGGGTCAGGGCGTAGAGGTCGACGGTCTCCGAGGGGTGCGGCTCGGGATGCGAACCCGGCTCGGCCGAGATCACCTCCGGGTCCTCGAGGAACGGGGCGAGGCGTGCGGCGCCCGCGCACTTGGCCGAGAACTCGCCGAACACGAGGTGCTGGCTGCGCGCCTCGATGAGGCCGAAGACCATTGCATCCCAAAATGCCGTCGAGCCGCCGTTGCCCAGCACGACCTCGTAGTCCTCCGGGAGCTCGAAAAGCTCACGCAGACCGTCCCGGGCGCGCCCCACCATCGAGCGAACCGGGAGCTGCCGGTGACTGGTTCCCAGATAGCCGGGCGCCGCTTCGAGGAGCGCGGCCATCGCCTCGGGGCGCACCTTGGAGGGGCCGGAGCCGAAGCGTCCGTCGGACGGGCGCAGCTCGGGTGGGATGACGATGTCCTGGGAATTCACGGTCCTCAAACCTACGGGAGGATGGATAACCCCGCTTTCGAGTCTTCATTGCACCGGCGAAGTCGGTTACCGGGCTTGAGGGTGCAATGAAACTCCTGTGAAGGCGCAAGGGGAGGCGACCTGTAACGAGAACCATCGGGCGCTCGCCTATCATGCGGGCGTCGGGTTCGGAGGGAGACCAGAAGGGGCCGTTTATGCACACCGATGGGTTGTCTCGGCGGGTGTCGCAGATCTCGGAGTCCTCGACCCTAGCGATCGACTCGAAGGCCAAGGCGCTCAAGGCGTCGGGTGAGGACGTCATCGGATTCGGCGCCGGCGAGCCCGACTTCCCCACCCCCGATCACATCGTCGAGGCCGCGGTCAAGGCCGCAGGCGACGTCCGCTTCCATCACTACACACCCGCCGGCGGTCTGCCCGAGCTGCGCGAAGCGATCGCCGACAAGACGGCGCGCGACTCGGGCCTCGAGGTGGACGCCTCTCAGGTGCTGGTGTCCAACGGCGGCAAGCACGCCCTCTTCAATGCGTTCCTCTCCATCGTCGACCCCGGCGACGAGGTGCTGCTGCCCGCCCCCTACTGGGTGAGCTATCCCGAGCTCATAAGCCTGGCAGGCGGGAGGGTCGTGGAGCTGCCGACGACCGAGGCCACCGGCTTCAAGCTGAGCATCGAGGAGCTCGAGTCGGCGCGCACCGAGAACACGAAGGCGCTCGTGTTCGTGTCTCCCTCGAACCCCACCGGCGCGGTTTATCCCTCCGATCAGGTCGAGGCGATAGGGGGCTGGGCGGCGGAGCACGGCATCTGGGTCATAACCGACGAGATCTACGAGCACCTGGTCTACGGCGACAACAAGTTCAGCTCTCTTCCCGTCGTGGCGCCGGAGGCCGCCGGCCGCTGCATCGTCATCAACGGCGTCGCCAAGACATACGCGATGACGGGGTGGCGGGTGGGTTGGATGATCGGGCCGGCCGAGGTGATAAAAGGCGCGATGCGCCTTCAGTCACACGCGACTTCGAACGTCTCGAACATCGCACAGGCCGCCACCCTGGCGGCGGTCTCGGGCGACCTCGCCGCGGTGGCGATGATGCGGGAAGCCTTCGACCGTCGCCGTCTCACCATGCACAGGATGTTGAACGACATCGACGGCGTCGTGTGCCACGAACCCGAGGGTGCGTTCTACGCGTTCCCATCGTTCAAAGACGTTCTGGGCAGAACCATCGCCGGCACCCGGGTCGACGACGCATCCACCCTGGGCGAGGTCATTCTCGATCAGGCGAAGGTCGCAATCGTCCCGGGGGAGGGGTTCGGCGCGCCGGGTTACGCACGCCTCAGCTACGCGTTGGGCGACGACGACCTTGCCGAAGGAGTTCGCCGCATCGGAGAGTTACTCACGCGTTAGGAAACTCCCCGTCGCCCAGCCGCTTCGGCGCCGGCGAAAAGTCAGATGCGGCGCGCAGTGGT
>JACDCD010000012.1 GCA_013694625.1 Actinomycetota bacterium
GGGAGGGCCCGCACCCACCGGCGCCTCAGCGCAACCGGCGGGGACGGCGACCAAGTCCAGGCCGGCCGCCACGCCGGCCACGGGCAACGGCGCTCCGGCGACGAAGACGAACGGAGGGGGCAACGGAGCCGCGGTCCCGGAACGGGTCCAGCGTCTGCTTGCGGTGGTCAAGCCCGAGTCGATCCAGAAGGTCGAACGTCAGCCGATGGACCGGGTCAACGTGTGGCCACACCTCATGGCCGCCGAGTTCCTGGCGCTCCTCGTCGTCCTGGCGCTGCTGACCTTCTTCTCGGTTGCCGTCGACGCACCTCTCCGGGAGCTCGCCAACTTCAACCAGACGCCGAATCCGTCCAAGGCCCCTTGGTACTTCCTTGGCCTGCAGGAGCTCCTCCGCTATTTCCACCCCCAAGTCGCCGGTGTGACAATCCCGACGGTAATCATCATCGCTTTGGGGGCGGCTCCGTTCATCGACCGGAACCCGTCGACCCGGCCGGACGACCGCAAGCTCGCCATCGTGTTGTTTACATTCTTCATCATGAGCTTTGCGGTGCTGACGATCACCGGCATGTTCTTCCGGGGGCCCGGCTTCAACTTCACCTTTCCCTGGAACGACGGAATTTTCTTCGAGCTGTAGTGACGGACAAGCTGAAAGAGGTGTACTAGATCGTGGCTGAAGCTGCTTCCCGGGGATCGGGAGACGACGTCTCCGTCCAGAGGGTCCCGGAGAAGAAAAGGAAGCCGCTGACCCCGGACCAGATGGCGGTCTCGCGTCGCATGTTCCTGAACCGGGCTTGGACCGCCACCTTCGCGACCTTTCTCGGTTTTTTCGGGATGAGCACCCTGTCGTTCCTGTGGCCGAAGTTGAGCGGCGGGTTCGGAACGGCCATAACCGTGGGTGATGCGGCCGAGATCCTCAAGCAGGTGGGCCCGGACGGCGGTTACAAGCCGTTGTTCAACCCCGAGGGCCGCTTCTGGCTCACCTACTACGACGGGACGGGGGACTCTCCGGTCTATGCGGCGGTGGGCGCAACCGAGCTCAAGATCCAAGCTCTCTACCGCAAGTGTGTCCATCTCGGATGTTCGGTGCCCCACTGCAGCAAGTCGATGCTCTTCGAGTGCCCGTGCCACGGTTCGAAGTACCGACTCCACGGTGAGTACTACGGCGGCCCGGCGCCACGGGGCCTCGACCGCTTCCCCGTATCGGTTGCGGCCGGCAAGCTGGTGGTCGACACCGGAGCGCTCGAGGTTGGCCCGCCCCGCGGCACGAACACGTGGGACAAGTTCGCCGAGCCCGTCGGGTCGTTGTGCGTCCCGACGTGATGCGGGACAGGTCCAGGTAGACGGGGCGATGGACACCGGACAGGTTCTGCTCGTCGCGCTCGCGGTGCTGGTGCCTGCGGCGCTGTTGTGGGGCATCTTCCTCATGCGCTCGAGTCGCACCCGAAAGCCCAGCATCATGCTTGGCATTCCACACGCCATGCGCCCGGCGCAACCGGACGAAAGGCTCGAGGGCCCGCGCCTCGAGCGCATCATGATCTTCGGGCTGATCTCGACCCTTGCGGTGGCGATCTTCATCCCCATGTACTGGCTGCCGGAGTCCCAGCGGCAGGCGTCGTTCACCGAACGGTTCGAGGAGGAGTCGGTGGAACGGGGCGCGCTCATCTTCGCCGTCCCCCCCGAGATTCCCGAGGATGCCGACGCCGCGGCCTTCCGGGCCAACGAGCGGGCGCTGGCGCTCGGACAGGGCTGTGCACAATGCCACGGCGCGTCCACCGGAGAGAGCGGGGTGGACGATCCGGCTCAGGCCGCCGGCGGAGGACAGTCGGTCTTCACCGACCCCGAGACGGGGAAGAGCGTGAACTACCAGGCGCCTCCGCTGCAGAATGTGTTCCAGCGTTGGGACGAAGAGGTCATCGAGTTCACAATCGAGCGCGGCCGGCCTGGCACCGACATGCCGGCCTGGGGGGTCGAGTACGGCGGTCCCATGACCGAACAGATGATCGACGACGTCATCGCCTGGATGGCGAGCCTGCCCGGCAACCAGGAGGCGCCCCAGATCCCGGAGGACTGCGCCAACCCCAAGGGCGATGCCCTCGTGAGCTGCGGCGGGAAGATATTCGACGCCCGCTGCGCGGTCTGCCACGGGCCGGAAGGACAGGGCAAGGAAGACAAGGGGATCTGGTACCAGGGCCTCGCGTTGTGGAAGGGCGACGTGAAGCACCTCACCAAGAGCCAGCACATCACCACGGTCAAGAACGGGCGCCGCTTCGCCTTCATGCCCGCCTTCGACGAGGCGCCCGCACAGGGCATACCGGTCCCGCAGTATCCGTTGACGGAGGCCCAGATCGAAGCGGTCGTGGCCTACGAGCGAACCCTCTAACGGGAGACCGCGAGCATGGATCTCCTGTTCTTTGAAGGCGTCGGAGCGGTGATCTCGGCCATCATCGTCTTCTGCGGGAGCGTTTGGATGCTGCTGGCCGTCATCATGGGTCCGCGCCTCGCCTACTTCGTTGCGGCATCGGTCACGCTCGGCTTTCTCACGATAATGGGCGTCGTCTGGTCGATCAGCCCACTCGGCCCGGTTGGCCAGCTTCCGGAGTGGGACGCGGTCGCGATCGGCGAAGAGGCGGCCGAGCTCGACTTCGATCCGGCGGCCCAGTATCCCGAGGGGGATTGGCGGCCTCCCGACACCGAGAACGCCGCCGAGGCCACGCAGGCAACCGAGCTCGAGAGCAACGCCCTCGACTACCTCGAGGAGGCGATCGCCGGCGGCGACATAACCGCCTTCGAGGCCGTCGATGAGGCGGTCGTCAACTCCGACAACACGCGCCTTCTCGACCAGGGCGCCGGCTACGGGGCAGTGACGTTCGAGCCGGCCGAGCCCGCTGAAGGCCAGCAGGGCGGGGAGCCGGAAGGAGGGCCGGGCGGGGCCGCCGTTGCGGTTCTTCAGTACGATCCCGGCAACCCGTTGGGCCTGGCGCGTACCATCGCGGCGGGCACCGCCGTACTCTTCGCCCTTCACCTGTTCGGCCTCAGCCGCTCCGAGAGCCGGGCGCGACGGCGGCTTGCGGAGGTCCCCCATTAGCCGGGCCCGGCTCGCCGTCGTGACCGTCCTGGTCGGCTTGGTGGCAACAGCCTGCAGCGGCGGGATCAACGCGGGCGAGGACGGCGGCATCGCGTTCATCCTGTTCACGATCATGCTGCTGGCCGTCGTGGGCGTGATGGCCTTCATCCTCGGCCGCGAGGACTGACGCCAGGTCCAAGGAAGGGTTACTTTGGGCCGAGAGCGGCGCTGCATCGCGCCGGGAAGGGGGAGACGTGGCCACCGAAACGCTCACCGACCAACGGGTGGAAAAGAAAAAGCTCAAGAACAAAGAGTACGAAGCCCACCTCGCCGATCTGCAGACCGAGCTTGTAAAGCTCCAATACTGGGTGAAGGATCAGGGGCTCCGCATCTGCATGCTCTTCGAGGGCCGGGACGCCGCCGGAAAGGGCGGTGTGATCAAACGGATCACCGAGCCTCTCAACCCCAGGGGCGCCACGGTCGTGGCGCTCGGGACTCCCACCGAGCGCGAGAAGACCGAGTGGTATTTCCAACGCTACGCCGCGCACCTGCCGACGGCGGGCGAGATCGTCCTGTTCGACCGAAGCTGGTACAACCGCCCGGGTGTCGAGCGTGTGATGGGGTTCGCCACCGAACAGCAGGTGCAGGAGTTCATGCGGTCCTGCCCGGAGTTCGAACGGATGCTGGTCAAGTCCGGGATCATCCTGTTGAAGTATTGGTTCTCCGTTAGCGATGAAGAGCAGGAGCGCCGGTTCCTGAAGCGAGCCAAGGATCCGAAGCGGCGCTGGAAGCTGAGCCCCATGGATCTTCAGTCGCGCACGAAGTGGATCGAGTACTCGAAGGCCAAGGACGACATGTTCTTCAACACCGACATCCCGGAAGCGCGCTGGTTCACAGTGGAGTCGGACGACAAGAAGCGCGCTCGCCTCAACTGCATATACCACATTCTGCAGCAGGTCCCCTACAAAGACGTTCTTCCCGCCGGGACCATCGACCTTCCACCAAAGCAGAAGGGCGACTACCAACGCCCGCCGAAAACCGACCACATAGTCGTGCCCGACGCGTACTAGTGCCTCGGGCGCTATGGCGCTCGGTCAAACGGGTCGCGCACGCGTATCTCGACGAACCTTCGCAGGTCACGGTCATGGGTCCAAACACTTGACACTCCGTTCTGACGCATAAGCGCCACGACATGTGCATCAGGGACGAGGTTGCCCCGGGCGGTTACGCCGGTGGTGACCGTGCGGTAGAGGCTCCAAAACCCGGCGCTCTCGCCCGGCGTCCGGACATGGGCCCGGCGCACCAATCCATCCAGGTTCGACATCGCTTTAGCCACGGGCAACGGGTTCCCAAAGATGGCTGGATGAGTCGAGATTCTCAGATAGGACATGAGCACCGGCCAGAAGAGATAGAGGAGATCCGGGCCCTGTGCAAGCTCCTGGACGACCTCTGATGCCCGATCATAGAAGGGGCTGCTGCTGTCGGATGCATACAGGAGCACGTTGGCGTCGACGGTCGCGCTCACTGAGCGTGCAGGGCTGCGTAGACGGCGTCCTTATCCTCGAGGGGCACGCGCGCCTTCATCGGTTGAGCGGCCCAGTCGAGAGGTTCTTCAGGCCGGTTGGCGCCGTTGTCCTTGAGGGCTGGCGCCACTAGCTCCGAGATAAGCCGCCCCAGCGTTTTCCCCTCTGATGCGCTGCGCCGCTTGAGCTCTTTCAATATGGAAGCATCGAGGTCGACCGTCGTCCGCGCCATATGCGTGATGCTAACCTGTGGTGCATCAGATGCAAGTCCGGCCGGATTCTCGCATGCCCATGCGCTCAGGGAGTAGCGAACACCCGGCTCGCCGAGTCGACCACCCTGTCGATGTGCTCGGGGGTATGTGCAGCCGACACGAACAGAGCTTCGAAGCGTGATGGGGGAAGGTAGATCCCGTGCGCCAGCATCCCTCTGAAAAAACGCCCGTAGGCGTCGGCGTTCGACGCCGTTGCACCGGCAAGGTCGACGATCTCGTCGTTCGAGAAAAAGAACCCCGCCAGCCCCCCTATCGCTGCTGCAACCATCGGAACCTGCGCCGAGTCGGCCGCGTCGACAAGACCGCGCACGAGGTCGCGCGCCGTCTGCTGTAAGCGATCGTACAGATCCGGATCCTGTGCAATGAGGTTCATGTTGGCGATCCCCGCCGCCATCGCAACGGGGTTGCCCGATAACGTGCCCGCTTGATAGACCGGCCCAACCGGAGCGAGATGGTCCAAGAGCTCGGCGCGGGCCGCAACCCCGCCGCAGGGAAGCCCTCCCCCGAGCACCTTGCCCAGCAAGACGATGTCGGCGTCCACACCGAAGCGCTCCTGTGCCCCACCGGGACCCAAGCGGAAGCCGGTGATGACTTCGTCGAAGACCAGCAGGGCTCCGCGTTCGTCTGCGATCCGGCGGAGTCCCGGCAGGAAGTCGTCGTTGGGCAGCACCAGCCCCATGTTGGCGGCAACCGGTTCGACCAGGATCGCGGCGAGGTCATCCGTCCACGGGTCGATCGCAGCGGCCAGTGCATCGAGATCGTTATAGGGGGCGACGAGTGTGTCGCGCGTTGTACCCTCGGTCACACCCAGCGTACCGGGAATGCCCAGTGTCGCTACTCCCGAGCCCGCCTCCACCAGCAGGGAGTCGAGGTGACCGTGGTAACAGCCGGCGAACTTGAGCACTTTGCTGCGGCCGGTTGCTCCCCGTGCCAGGCGAACCGCGGTCATGCCCGCCTCGGTGCCGGAGTTGACGAAGCGGATCTTGTCTATGTTCGGAACCATCCCCACGACTGCGCGGGCGAGCTCGACCTCGAGCTCACTGGGGGTGCCGAATGAGGTGCCCTTGCCTGCAGCCGCGGCGACCGCTTCCACAATCGCGGGATGTGCGTGGCCGAACAACATCGCGCCCCAGCTCTGCACGAAGTCGATATAGCTGTTGCCGTCGACGTCGGTGATCGTCGCTCCGGAGGCTTCCTTGACGAAGAACGGCTTGGAGCCGACCGCATCGAAGGCGCGCACCGGCGACGACACGCCTCCGGGCATCAACGAGAGCGCCTCGGTCAACAACTTGTCTGAAGCGGTCCGTCCTAAGCGAGCCACTCGGCGGCCTTCTTCGCGTGATATGTGACGATCAGATCCGCCCCGGCGCGCCGAATCGCCGTGAGTGTCTCGAGGGTCGCGGCGCGTTCGTCGATCCAGCCTCGCTGCGCCGCCGCCATCAGCATCGAGTACTCGCCGCTCACGTTGTAGGCGGCGGTGGGGAGGCCGAAACGATCTTTGATCGCACGCAGCACGTCGAGGTAGTGGCTCGCAGGCTTCACCATGAGAGCGTCGGCCCCCTCGGCGACATCGAGCGCCGCCTCCCTCAAGGCCTCTTCGAAGTTGGCCGGGTCCTGCTGGTAGGAGCGCCGGTCGCCGAACTGCGGCGCCCCCTCGGCCGCATCGCGAAAGGGACCGTAGAGGCTCGACGCATACTTTGCGGTGTAAGCGAGGATGACGGTGTCCGCGTAGCCCGCTTCGTCGAGAGCAGTACGCAGCGCGCCGACCTGTCCGTCCATCATCCCGGAAGGCGCCACGATGTCGGCGCCGGCGTGCGCCTGCGCGACTGCGATGCGCTTGTACCGGTCGAGCGTCGCGTCGTTGTCCACGTAGTCACCGTCGAGCACACCACAATGCCCGTGGTTCGTGTATTCGCACAGACAGAGGTCGGCGATCACCAGGGCCTCGTCGCCGAGCTCGGCCTTGAGAGCGGCGAGCCCGCGCTGGCTTATCCCCTCCGGATCGCCGGCTTGACTCCCGGACGAGTCCTTGTGGGCGGGCACCCCGAACAGCAGAACACCGGAGACCCCGCGGCCTGCCAGCTCGCGCGCCTCCTTGACGAGTGATTCGAGCGTGTGCTGATACACGCCCGGCATCGAAGCGACGGGCGCGGGCGCCGGGATACCCTCCTTCACGAACAACGGCGCAATGAGGCGGGAGGGCTCCAGCCTCGTCTCGGCAAAGGCCGAGCGCAGCGCGGGGGTGCGGCGCAGCCTCCGGGGGCGGCGCAAGGGCAGTGAGGTCACAACTTCATGTTCGCGCCCCGGTGAGCGGCGCGACTCCGGGTAGTGAATGGGACAGGCATCAACCGAAGTGGTGCCGCAGTGCGGCCACGAGCCCGTCCGCGGTGTGTTGCGGCGCGACGAGGTCGACGCGCACACCCAGGCTCAGGGCCGCCTCTGCGGTGACGGGACCGATGCAGGCGACCACCCTGGTGGCACCAGCACAGGAGCCGGCGGGGGCGAGCCCCAGGGTGGACGGAGGCCCCACGACGTTCACGAAGTAGCGGACGGTCGACGCGCTGGAGAACGTGACAACGTCGAAATGTCCGGCGCGCGCGCTACGGACGGCCGGCGTGTCGCCGGGGGCGGGAGCCGTACGGTACACCGCCACCTCGTCGACCGCCCAGCCGGCGCGCCTGAGCGCCCGGGGCATGTCCTGGGGAGCTCCGGCGGCGCGCGGGGTCAGGATGCGCCCGGACCCCGGCCCGAGCCTCCGGGCCAGATCCATCGCCGTGAACCTGTCCGGCACGAGGCCGGTGTCGACACCCCGCCCTGCGAGGGCGTGCGCCGTGGAGCGGCCCACGGCGGCGACCTTGGTGGCCGCCGGGATCGTGACCTCGAGCTGCTCCAACCGGTCCAGGAACCTCGTCACACCATTCAGGCTCGTGAAGGCAACCCATGAATAATCACCGGCTGCAAGCCGGAGGGCGGCGGCATCGGCCTCCTCCCAGGAACCGGGGGGGACGATGGAGATGCTGGGCAGATGGATGACCGCCGCCCCCAGCTCCTCCAGACGAGTTGTCAATCCGGCCGCTTGCTCCCGTGCCCGGGTGACGATGACCCTCAGTCCGGCCAGGCCCGTCCGGCCGGAGATCACGGTGGCGCGATCTCGGGCACCTCGTCTTCTGCCGCCGCTCTGAGCTCTTCGAGGATGTCCCGGCCCCCGGAATCCAGGAGCGCACCCGCGAGCTCCCGGCCCAGCGCGGCGGCCTCGGACGGAGGTCCCGAGATGCGGTCGCGCAATCCCTGGGCGCCGCCCGGCCATCCCAGATAACCGGTGACCAGCAGGCCCCGGGCGCCGGCACGGGCGTGGCAGCCGAGCGGTACCGAGCAGCCGCCTTCGAGCGCCTCCGAGAAGGCACGTTCACAGGCCAATTCCGTCCACGTCCTGCGATCACTCAGCGACCCGAACAGCGCCACCAGGTCGTCCCTGTCGGCGCGCCCCTCCACCGCCAGCGCGCCCTGGCCCGGGGCGGGCACCCACCAGGTGGGGTCGAGGCGCCCGCCCACCGCGTCGGCGGTGCCGTGCAGGCGCCCAATCCCCGCGGCCGCGAGTACCGCTGCGTCCACCTCGCCGGCGGCCACCTTCCGGAGCCGCGTATCGAGATTCCCACGCAGCTCCACAAGCTCGAGGTCGGGCCGCACCTCCGCCAGAAGCGCCCTGCGCCGCATGCTGGAGGTACCGACCCTGGCGCCGGACGGCAGCGCTCCGAGGCGCTCATCACCGTCTCCGCCCCCGCCGCCCACCACGACGTCGTGGACCGGACCGCGCGCCGGGATACCTATGAGGACGCACCCGGGGGCGAGCCCGGCGGTCAGGTCCTTGGCCGAATGGACCGCGACATCGGCCCGCCCCTCCTCCACCGCTCGCTCCACCTCGGCGGTGAACAAACCCTTGCCGCCCAGGGCTGCAAAAGGCCGGATCTTGTCGCGGTCGCCCGAAGTGCTCACGGTGGTGATCCGAACCTCGATTGACGGGTAGGCCTCGGTTACGAGGTCGGCCACGATGGCCGCCTGCCGCAGGGCGAGCGCCGAACCGCGTGTCGCGAGGTTCAGTTGCTCTGGAGTCCGCAGGTTCGCCTTACGGGCCAAGTCGCGGCCTAGTCGCTAGAGCTCGTCGTCGAGCTCGAACAATTCCCGGATGGCGCTGAGATAGATGTAGCCTTGCTTCGAGCCGGCGAGCTCACGTGCCCGCTTCAGCGGTGTGTGGAGCAGTTTTGCGGTGATCCTCTGGGTGGCGAGGTCGACCGCCGCCACCTGATCGGGAGTCAGCCGAGCCGGGCCCTTCGCAAGCCGCTCGATCTCCGCCGCCCGGATTGCCTCCCCCGCCGTGACCAGGGCGGAGGCGGTAGGTGCGACATGGGCGGAGCGCTCCCACTCGACGAAACGCCGCAGTTCCTGATCGATGATCGCGTCCACTTCGGGTATCTGGTCGAGGCGCGTCTCCCTTCCGGCCTCCGCCACATCCTTCAGGTCGCTGATCGTCTGCAGGACCACCCCCGGCTCCCGGGCGACATCGGGCTCGACATCGCGTGGCATCCCGATATCGACGATGAACAGCGGACGCTCCCTCCGGCGATTGGTCATGGCTGTGTGGACCAGGGCGCGATCGATCACCGCCGAGGGGGCGGTCGTCGACGACACCACTATGTCTGCCTTTGCGAGCGCGTCGCCCAGGGTGTTGAAGGACCTGAACGCCGCGCCCAGATCGCTTGCCAGCCTGCTGCCCCGGCTCTCGGTTCGATTCACGACGGTCACATCGGTCACACCGTGACGCATCAAGGACCGAGCGGCCAGCCGGCCCATGGCGCCGGCCCCCACGACGACGACGTTCTTTCCCGTAAGGGTCCCGAAGCGCCGGCGGGCCAGTTCCGCTGCGGCCGAGGGCACGGAGACCGGGTGCCTCGCTATCGAGGTTTCGGTGCGTGCTCGCTTTCCGGCCCTGAGCGCCTGTCGAAACGCGGCGCCGAGGATCCGCTGCGCCGAGCCCTCCTGCTCCGCAGCGCTGAAGCTGCGCCGAATCTGCCCCAGGATTTCGGACTCACCCACGACCATCGAGTCGATGCCGGTCGCCACGCGCAGGAGATGCCTGACCGCGGCCTCGTCATGATAAGTGTAGAGGTGATCGGCGAAGTCCTCGACCGCGACATGGCAGAACTCCGCAAGGAAATTTCGCAGGTCCTGTACGCCGCCGTGGAATTTGGTCACCGCACCGTAGACCTCAACCCGGTTGCAGGTGGATATCACCACTCCCTCGATTACGTGGTCGAGAGTGGCGAGGTGGCCGAGCGCCTTCGGCAGGCGTTCCTGGGGGATGAAGAGGCGCTCGAGAAGATCGAGCGGAGCGGTCTTGTAGTTGAGTCCTACCAGGACAACAGGCATCGCTCGGTTATGCGCTAATGCGGCCGCCGTGCCTGGGGTGACGGGTCGGAGGTCCCCAGGCGCCGGCTCGCCTCACGGGCGGTGGCTATCGCTTGATTGCGTTGCTGATAGAACGACAGAATCTGGAGCTCGATCGACAGGTCCACTTTGCGGACCGTCACGTCGGGTGGCACCTTCACCACCGCCGGGGCGAAGTTGAGAATCGACTTGATCCCTGCGTCGGCAAGCCGTTCGGCGACGAGCTGGGCCGGTGCCGGAGGAGTGGCGATGATCCCGATCACGACGCCTTCTTCGGCCACGATGTCCTTCAGGTCGTCGAGGTGGCGCACCTTTATCCTTCCGACGTTGGTTCCCACGACCGAATCATCGACATCGAAGAGCGCCGAGATCTTGAATCCCCGCTCGGCGAAGCCCTTGAACGAGGCCAGTGCGCGCCCGAGATTGCCGAGGCCGATTATGGCCGCGGGAAGGTCCTGGGTGAGGCCGAGCTCGCGGGTGATCTGGTACAGGAGGTACTCGACGTCGTAGCCTACGCCGCGGGTCCCGTAGGAGCCGAGGTAGGAGAGGTCTTTGCGCACCTTGGCGGCGTTCACGCCGGCCATCTGGGCGAGCTCGTCGGACGACACCGTCATCTGCCGGCGATCTTCGGCAAGCGACAGAAGCGCTTGCAGGTACACGGGGAGCCGGGCGACGGTCGCTTCGGGAATCGGCCGGTTGCGCATGTACTCCCATAGTAGACGCGCTTGTGACCTAAATCACAAAGTCTGGGCGACCGCGACCGGCCCACTCCGCCCTGTGGGGCGGCCGGACAACCGGAGTTCGATGCCTTTGTGCGCCGCGCCCTAAGCGTGAAGGGCCCGACCGGGCTCAGATACGGGCCAGGAAGTCCAGGTCCAACGCGAGGAAACCCTTCTGCATCAGGATCGCAAGCTCGAACAGCCGTCCGCTGACGAACAGCAGCCCGACGATGATCAGGCCGGCGCCGCTGACCAGATTGACGACGCGGGTATGGCGCCGGAGCCACTTCACGGCGCCGGCGAGATGGGCCACACCGGCGCCTGCGAGGATGAAGGGGACACCGAGCCCGACCGAGTAGACCGCCAGCAGCAAAGCGCCCTCGCCCGGCCCCCCGGTGGCGCCCCGGCCCGCCGCCATCGTAAGGATCGCGCCCATGGTGGCCCCGATGCACGGGCTCCATCCGAACGCAAACGCGCCCCCGAGAACGAGGCTGCCCCAGGCGCCGGCGGCGGGCGTCGGGTGGAAGCGGGCGTCCCGATACAGCCAGGGAAACCTGAGAACACCCATGAACACCAGCCCGAGCAAGATGATGAACACGCCGCCGGCCCTGGTGAGCAGTGTCTGGTAGTTGCGGAGAAGGGCGCCCAGAAGGGTTGCGGTCGCTCCCAGCGCCACGAAGACGGCGGTGAAGCCGAGCACGAAGAACACCGCCGCCCGCGCCGCCCGGAGCCCATCCGGCGCGCCGCTCTCCCCCGACGGGCCAAGCCCCGACATGTAGGAGAGATAGCCCGGGACCAGGGGCAGAACGCAGGGGGAAAGGAACGAGATCAGCCCCGCGAGAAATGCGATCGGGACGGTCGGGTCGGTCAAGGTAAGCCCGCCGGCCTAGGCGTCTCTGGTGATGAGAACGTCCAGGAGCTGGGTCAGCGCCGCTTCGTCCAGGGGGCCGTTCACATGCTCGACGATGGTGCCGTCGCCGTCGATGAAGAAGGTCTCGGGCTGTCCCGTAAGCCCGTAATCGGAGTAGATCGTTCCCTCCTCGTCCCGCACATGCGGATAGCTCAAACCGGTCCGCCTGACGAAGTCGACGGCGTCGCTCCGGGCGTCCTTCACATCGACGCCCACAAAGGCGACCCGATCACCGTAGACGTGGAAGGCTTGCCGGAGCAGCGGCGCCTCGTCTTTGCAGGGCCCACACCAGGAGGCCCAGAAATTCAGCATCACGGGCCGGCCGCTCAGGTCGGACAGGCTCAGCGAACCGCCTCCGGACAGGAGCGGGGCGCTGAAGGAAGGTGCTCTGCCCCCCGGCTCGGGAAGGCTCGTCCGCTCGAGGGCCACCACTCCGATAACCGCGAGAAACACGATCGCCGGCGCCAGGAGGGCGGCAAGCCGGACGCCCTTTCGGCCGGCGGAAACGGTCTGCGGCGCCCCTATGTCCATGGACCAATCTTCGCGCCCCCTGGGATCAGATACTCCAGCCATGGCCACTTCAGTTCGGGTATGGACAAGCCGTCTCGGCAGCCGATATGTTGGCCGACGAGGAGGGACGAGTCGCCGGCTCGTCCCTTTCCCGCGCCTCCCGGCCTACCCGCCGGCTGCTTTTGCCGTCCGACCAGGAGGTGCGCCATGGAAAAGTGCTACTCGTCCATCCTCGAGGCTCTCCCGCCCCCCGCCCGTGTGCGTCTGTGGGAGCGATCCGTGACGCGGTCCCTGGACCCCGGTGAATTCCTCTACCTCGCGGGTGACGAGTCCGAGCGGGTCCACCTTGTCACCGAAGGTCTCATGAAGTTCGCCTCGAGCGACGGCGACGGGCGCGAGACGATCCTCGGACTGGCGGTTCCCGGGGACCTCGTCGGCGAGCTCGCGGCCCTCGACGGACTGCGGCAGCCCTTCGATGTCGTGGCCGTGACCCATTGCCGCGTAGCGGGATTCGACCCCCAGACCCTGATCGATGCGGTGGCATCCAACCCGGACGCAGCAATCGAGTTGGCCTCGGTGCTTGCGGGACGCACCAGATGGATCTGCGAAACCGCCATGGAGCGGGCCGCCGGGGAGGTACCGGCCCGCCTCGCCGGGCGCCTGCTGCACCTTGCCGAGCTTCTCGGCAGGGTTCGGGGAGAGGCCATCGAGCTGGATCTCCCACTGGGCCAGGGTGAGCTCGGGCGGCTCGCGGGCATGTGCCGAGAGAGCGCCTGCAAGACCCTCAACAGCTTCAAGGCTCAGGGTGTCGTCGACTACAGGGGGCGCCGGTTGCGGATCCTCCGCCCCGACGCCCTCGAGCTGATCCGCTGCGCGGGGCGCGCCGACGGCCACCGATCAGGGACAATAGCCAGTACCGGCAAGCAGGCCCGCGAGGGCCGCAATGCCAGGCCCAAACTTTCTAAAAAAAAGTTGTCGGATCGCTAAAGGTCTGCCGGCAGGCGACGAAGAGATAGTTGGAGATTGACGAGGGATTGGGACGTTAGGACGCAACGGCCCCCTCCCACGGGCCGTCAACGAGCCTCCCAGCCCGCCCCCCAAGCCGGCCCGACCCTCGACACTCCATGGAGCGCCCCCGGATACGGGGGCGCTCTCGCGTCACCTGGTGGGCGCCGGCCGCCCCCTCGTCCCCCGTCGTTCCGGCGGATGCGTCCCCCCGCCACTCTCAGGCTTGAGCCACAGGGATGCGCGGGCTGACCGTTTGGCGTCTCCCAAACGTTACGGACCGCGGGCGCATCCGGGGCCGGTACGCTTGCCATCCAGGCACCCGACATCAGTTCAGGAATCTCCAATGAGCTATCAGCCGGACCCGGCGCCCCTGCCGGTGATTCAATGCTCCACGGGCCCCCTGTGGGCACTTGGCCTGGAGGCGGCCCTCGACGTCATCGCGGAAGCCGGCTTCACGCAAATCGAGCTGATGGTGACGCGCGACCCCTCGACCCAAAGCCCCGAGCTACCGCGTCGGCTGGCGGAGGAGCGCGGGCTCCGGATCGCCGCCCTGCACGCCCCTTTCCTGATCGTGACCCGCAGCGTGTGGGGGTGGGACCCGATCGAGAAGATCCGGCGCGGCGCCGAGATGTCTGCGGCGGTGGGGGCAACGACCATGGTCGTCCACCCTCCGTTGTTGTGGGAAGCCGGCTACGGCCGTTGGGTTCGGGAAGAGATGGAGGGGTTCGCTCTCGGGGCGGGCATCGAGATCGCCGTCGAGACCATGTACCCGGCGAAGGTCGGGTCTCGCTCCGTGGCGGGCTATCGCTGGATCAAGCCAGAGCTTCTGGCCCGGGCTGCGTCCCGGGTCGTCCTCGACACAAGTCATGTGGCGGTGGCGGGACACAACCTTCTTGGGGTTAGAAGGCTCTTCGGGTCCCAGCTCGCCCACGTGCATCTGTCCGACAACGCCGGGGACGGCCGGGACGGGCATCTCGAGATCGGGCAGGGTGTGCTGCCCCTGGAGCGGCTCCTCGACGACCTCTGCCGCAGCGGCTTCGCCGGGGGGATTTGTCTCGAGCTTGCCCTGGGAGGGGTAGTGGACCGGCACGACGTGGTCGTCGCGACGCTGAGGCGCAACCGCGAGTACTTAGAGGCGGCCCTGGCCGGGCGGGCCCCGATCGCCGATTCCGGCCATCCGGGGGGCACCGGACGGGGCCAACCCCTGGACAGGCTCGAGAGGCCGTGAGAAGGAACACCTTGCTGGCATTGATACTCCTGCTCTCGGCCATCGCGATCGCCGGGGTCCTTGGCGTGCTGAGGCTCTACCTGCTCACAGGCTAGTTCCCGGGTGCAAGTACCCGAATGCATTGGTGCCGGGGTGAGCGCGCGCCGAAAGGCTAGCGCCGGGGCGGCCCCACGATGGCGGTCGAATCGGCCCCCGCCCGCAGGCGGGCTGCAGCATCGCCGTTGTTCACCGCCAGGGACAGCTGCCCGTAAGAGTCCTCGACCATGATGAACTGATCCGGCGCGACGTCGGAGAAGGTGGCGCCGTAACGGACCTCGATGCGGTGCCCCTCGGCGCGTACCTCGAGCCGCTCGACATCGTCGAGACCGACCTGCTCGAGATGCTCCTTTTTCAGATTGAGCTGGAGATTGCCGAAGCGGTCAACCTGAAGGACGACCGCATGCAGGTGGTCCTCGTGAGCCCAGGCCTCGAGGACCTCCCTCTCGACCAGATCCTCAAGATCAACCGCCGGGCCGAACTCCGAAGCGGCCACGCCCATGGCGAGGTGTGCGGCCGCGGGGGCGAAGACATCCCGGCCTTGGAAGGTGCGGGACACCGGCGTCAAGAGCAGGTCCTTGTTGGAGATCTCGTAGGCCCCGCTCACCCCGCCGCAGTCCCTCGCCGCAGGCAGCAACAAACCGTTGTCGGGGCCCACGAAAATCTGCTCGTCCCCGGTCACGAGAATGAGGGCGCGCCGACCCGAACCCACGCTTGGGTCGACGACCGCCAGATGGACCGAATCCGGCAGGTACCGCAGCGACTGCTGCAGCACCACTGCTCCGTGCCGGATCTGCTGCCGCAGGATGTAGTGGTGCACATCGATGATGAGCACCTCGGGGGCGATCTTCAGAATCACCCCATGGCAGACCCCGACGAACTCGTCCTCGAGCCCGTAATCGGACAGAAAAGAGACAATGCGTCGTTGGCTCATCCGGGCTACTTACCCTGTTGACGTCGCTGCCAGCGGGTCTTCTTGAGCATCTTGCGATGCTTCTTCTTCCGCATCTTCTTGCGGCGCTTCTTTACTAGAGACGGCATAAGCTCCTTTCTGAAAGGTAATCCCCTCCCGTGGCGCACATAGTTGGACGACGCACCACTACTCGGTTCTGAAGAGCTGGCGCAGGTTCACCGGCCCACGCAAGCGCCCCATGATGTCGATCTTGATCGATCCCAGGCGCAAACCCTTCACGCCGGATGTGACCGGCGAGACCATACGCAGGATATCTGCGGACTCCCCGTATTCAAGCACGCCGATGCCCCGGCAGGACCCACCCCCGTTGTCCAGGCCGACGACCAGACCGTCGAGCAGTGCGAGGTCGAACTCCGGCGGAAGCGCGGGCATGAAGACACTCGGCTTGATCTTCCACCGCGAGCTTCCCGAGGCGAAGTAGGCGGCGAACTGCCGCTCCCGGTATGTGGTGCGGTCGTCCGCCGGCCGGGGCATCACCTCGGGAGGGACCTCGAGCTCCATCACGTCGGCGGAGGTGAAACGCTGGGCGTGCCCCAACACCGGCTCGAGCTCACCACCCCGGCGGAATCCCACGACCACATCGGGTTGCACGGCGTCCGCCTTGTAGAACTTCAGAAGCTGGCCACCAATCCCCGACACATAGCCCGTGGAATCCACAACGATCAGACGGCACCCCGCCGTCCGTGCCTCCCCCACCATCTTGGCCGTACCGCTGACCAACGGGAGCAGGTAGCCCGGTGGAGTGATCGAACCTACGAAGGCCAGAGCGTCGGCGGCCCTCATCGAAGTGCGCGTCACCTCGCCGCCGTCGAGGCAGAGCTTGAGGCCGATGGTCGTCGGGGGGCCGACGGTGGACTGGCCGATGTCCGCGTCGACGAGGGCGGCCGGAAGCCCGGCCGCAACGGCACGCCGCACCAGCTCGAGACCGAAGGTGGTCTTCCCGGTGTCGATACCGCCCACCAGGAAGATGACCCCCCCTCGCCCGAGAAGGCCATCGAGAACCTCCGAGTGGGCGTCGTGCGGTACCTCCAGCGCCGGCGGCGTGACCGGGGCGGGGGTGGGAAGAGGCGCCTCGCCGGGGTCTATGGGATCACCCCGATCGGTGATCTCTGTCGAGTGGGTCGTGAGTGTGCATGGTTCACATCTCCCACCCAGTCGGCGCGGTGGCGGTCACAAAAAAGACCGTCCCTCAGGACGGTCACGACCGTGCCACCTCGGTGGCTCTCCTTGTGATGGTCTAACCGGCGTCGGTGTACCGCTGCCGCAGGTACCTGCGGATGTCGTCTTCACGGATGCGGTAACCACGCCCGACGCGCACCGCCGCCAGGTGCCCGGCCTTGATCAGGCGGTAGACGGTCATGTTCGAGACCCGCAGCTGACGGGCGACCTCGGACACCGTCAGGAGTCGGCCCATCTCGAAAACATCGAAGCCGGCTGTCTCGCTCATGAACGACGAACTATAGCAGGTGGCCCGAAGGCGGCCCGGGGACGGGCCGCCGAGCCCGGTCACCCCCCGTGGAGGGCGCGGACGAACAGCTCCCAGGACGGCCGGTAGCTCCTGGGGAGCCGGTTGTCGTCCATGGGAATGACGGACACATCCCGGTTCTCTGCATGGGCCACGGCCAGAGCCGGGTCGTTGATGTCCATCACGGCGATGGCCGGGATGCCGCGCTCGATGGCGGCCCCCGCAAAACCGTGGTCCCCGAAGACGAGATCAGGATACGGACCAACCTCGAGCATCGCCACCATGCAGTCTGCAGAATGGGTGTGCACGAGCGACGCGCCGTCCGCATAGCAACCGACGCCGGCCGTGTAGCGCACCTCGGCCCTGCCGGGGCCTAACGAGAACCTTCGGTTCTCCGCAAGCGGCACAACGGTTCCCCCCGCCGCCCCGTATGCGCGCGCAATATGGATATTGTGCTCGAGCATGCCGGTGGGGTGCCCGGTGACGATGCACAGCTTTGCGCCCTGCGCCGCAAACTCGGCAAGCCTCTGCGCGGCTGCGACGATGGCTCTCACGGTTAGTTCCGGATCGAGGGTGTCACTCCCTTGCGTGTCGGCAATGTCGGGCGAGCACCCCGTCAGCTCCGATAGAAATCCGAGCACGTCCGAAGGCGTGTAGTCCGTGGGCGCCGACATGCCGAACAGCTTGTCGGGGTCACCCGCCACCAGAGCACGGATGTTCGTGATGGCATTGTGACGCGAATGAGACTTGTGGGGGCCGGTTATCCCGGCGGCCACCAGCGCTTCCTTGGCTTCCTGTTCAACGGTAGAGAGCATCGACGCATCCTATGTGGCCCCCGTCCGGTCCTACGAGTGTGGCTGGAGGCACATGAAGGGCTTCTCGGGCCCTCAACCACACCCCCGTGTGATCGAAGGCACGAGTTTCGCTTCTCATCGCGGGCGGCCACACGAGTAACGGACTATCGTGACCAACGCCTCTCAGCTTCCTCTCCGAGCAACGTTTGCCTGCATTCCGTCATGCCGATGCCCTCCTCCGTGAAACGGCTAGACCACTCGGACGTTGCGTTTCAATCGATACAACCCTAAGCTTGGGATGAAGTTTCCTCAGGGGCTCTCGCCCACCGGACGGCTGACCTGTTATTGCGCCGCGACAGCAGTTAGGGTCTTCGCGTCGCGAGACATCTGCGGCGACAGGAGGAGTGGTTGAGCGACGACGACCCAGCCGGCCAGCTCGCTTACGTTCGCTACCAGGACTTCCTCGACGCCGACCCCCGGTGCCAACAGGACGCGCTAGTGCTCGGCCGACTTTGAGCAGGCCCGCACCGGCGCACCACTGAACGCCATCGGCGCAGCCGTGGAGCGCACGGTCATCGACGCCAGGCGGACCGTCTGCCGCGACCTCACAGGCCACGGCATCGGGCGCCGCATCCACGAAGGCCCCAGGGTTCCCAACCACTACGTCCGGCGCCTCGACCAGCCGCTCACCGACGGACTCGTCATAACCGTCGAGCCGATCATCTCCGCCGGCACCGGCGCAGTCCACGCCAGCAGCAACGGCTGGACCGTGCACACCACCGACGGTGCGCGCTCTGCCCACATGGAGCACACCATCGTCATCCGCCACAGCGCTCCGCTGCTCCTGACCGCCTGACGAACCCGTCGCACGTGAGTGTCAGTCTGGTGTCCCGTACCTGATCCCTTGCGGGACGGCCCTGGCGTGTCGATCGGCGTTCGTCTACTGAAGGTCTTCCTCGGCCGGTTCGCCGCTTGGTCCTGACGCCGTGCGCACGAGCTCTCGGGCGGGTTCGCGAAGCCTCGACGCGAGCCCCGGGTCGATCTGCTCGGCCTCATTGATTAGAGCCGTGATCGCGTTGGCGAAGGCCGTGCTCAGCTCGCTTCGCCGAAGCCCACGCACGAGCGTCTCAGCGAGCGTCTCCATGACGTCGGGAGGCAGGTCATCGACGCCACGGCCCTGGTGGGCTGACAATCCATGACGCAAACACGCGAGCGAGACGACGTGATCGCGTACGCCATTGACCATGTACAGGGCCTGCAGATTGCGGCCCCGGGCGATGCTCGATCGAGCATGCAACGCGTACAGCCAACCCATGCCGATCAGGGTCTCGGGCGTCGGCGACGACGAAGGCATGGGCTTGTTCGCTTCACCAAAGAGCAGGCGGAACGACGTGCCGGACGCCGCGAACATCTCCCACGGCCAGAACGAGAGATCGACCTGCATCGAGCTGGACAGCAGAAACACGCGAAAGAGCGTGCTTTCAGACCACACGTCGAGATGATCAACGGCGCCGTGGTCCTCGTACATCCGCCCAGTCCAGGCGTCGCTGACATCTGCGGGCTCCAGACCGGCGGCAAGGCGGAAAGCGAGGTCGATGTCAGACCACTCGTCCTCACGATGGGTGGCCGCCGAACCGACAACCGCCGCAGCCCAGATCCGCTCGTCCACCCGCGCAGCCGCGACGAGGCATTCGCGGAGGTCGCGCCGCTCCCGCTGGCTGAACACAGGCCGATCGTAGTAGCAGCAACTTCCAGCCGTCGACCCGGACACGTTCCGCCTGGGGATCTTATGGGGCGATCAGGACCACGGCTGAGTGACGCCGCCCAGTCACAATCGGCTGACGCAAGTCTCGAACCGAGGACGCAAACCAGTCTCGCCATCGTGACATTTCCGGTCCATCCTGATGACGCCGCACGTGCGTCCCGCAGGGGAAACGTCTACTGATTACGACGGGTCTTCAGTCGAGCGCGTCGGCGAGGCCGAAGAGGCGGTGCAGGTCGCCGTCGAGGAAGCGCGTGATGGCGCTGATCCGGTCGTTGGACACGGTGAGGACCAGGACGCCGGTGCGGTGAGCTGTCGGCCCGTCAGGATCGTCGAGATAACAGCCGAACGCGGGCTGCGTGTTGGCCCCGGTAGGCACCAGCCGGAGGCGTCGCTCCGCGCGCCAGTCTGCGCTGGCGCGCAGGAAGGCCGCGATCGCCTTGGAGCCGTGGTATTCGTGCGGCGCCGGAGGCATGGTCAGCCACGCGTCGTCAGTGAGCAGGTCGACGACGGCGTGGATGTCGTCGGCGGTGAAAGCCTGCGCGAAGCGTCGTGCCAATTCCTGTTCGTGCGGCAATCCGGGGCGTCGAGCGGACCCGCGACCGGCTGCGGCGCGGGCCTGTTCGAGCGATGCGCGGGCGCGTTGCAGGGCACCCTTCACCGCGGTCGCGCTGGTATCCAGCATGGCCGCGACCTCGGCGGTCGAGAAGCCGAGCACGTCACACAAGAGTACGGCGGCGGTCTGTCGCGGTGGCAGCCGCTGCAGGGCCGCGATGAACGCCAGCTCGACCTCCTCGCGAGCCAGACACCCCATCGCCGGCCCGGGCGCCTGGTCCGCGGTCTGCTCCAGCCAGGCGTCTGGATAGGGCTGTAGCCAGGTCACCTCACCCCGGAAGGACGGTTCCGGCGGATCGAACGGTGGTATGGGCTCCGCCGGTCTGCGTCGCTTGGTGTCGCGGATCGCGTTGAGGCAACGGTTGGTGGCGATGCGGTACAGCCACGCGCGAAGCGACGACCGGCCGCCGAAGCCGTCCAACCCGCGCCACGCCGCGAGCAGCGTCTCCTGCAGCAGATCCTCGGCGTCAACCAGCGAACCGAGCATCCGGTAGCAGTGCAGGTGCAACCCACGAAGGTGTTGGGCGGTGAGCTCCCGAAACGCCTGTTCGTCTCCCTCTCGCGCACGCTCGAGCATGGATCGGCTCACCCACGGATCGTGCCACGCGCGAGTCGGCCCGTCCGCGACAAATCCGTCAGGCAGCGTTCCGTTCGTCGCGTCAGCGGTGTCTCAACAACCATCACAGACTCCGCACGGAGGGACTGGCAATGGCCGAGCACACCACCGCGGCGCTGGACATCGCGCTGGCGTACCACCGATCCTGGACGAGCCACGACTTCGACCGGGCCATGACCTACATCGCCGAGGACATCGTCTGCCAGGCACCGGCCGGACGACTGGATGGCGCCGAGGCGTTCCGCGCCTTTATGGGGCCGTTCGCGCAGATCCTGACCAGATCCAGCCTGATCGCCGCGTTCGGCGACGACGCGAAGGCGGTGCTGATGTATGACACCGACACCGTTC
>JACDCD010000036.1 GCA_013694625.1 Actinomycetota bacterium
GCGAGAGATCAGACGATGTCAAAACCAAATTCCTGATCAACGGAAAGACAACGTCGTTGATCTCCTATCGCAGTTGGGCCGATGTTTGTGTCTCCGACGTCAGATATCAGCTCATCAACGTCAAAGAGCGTGAGAGCGGCACCCTGGTGACGGTCGGTGGCGTCCACTTCCGGGCGGACTACAGGGGTTCGGGTGGGGGTGAATGCAGAAACCAGAACGTAGACAAGGCTCGAGGGCGGCTGGGCCGCCAAGGTGCTCGCGGAATTCTCCTTGGGGATTTCAACCAACGGGCAATGAACAAGCAGCGAGAATGTGATCCTGAGGAGACGTCGCGCGTCGAGCCTTGGTACGAGGACATGACTTCGGCGTCGGCTGTTGACGGCCGTTCATACCTCGATGCGGTAAGGGAGCACAACCGGGCGAACAGTCTTTCGATGTTCGATGAGTGGACGCATGAGCAGGACGATCCGTCCACACTCTGCGACGGAAAGACGGGCCTTCGAAGGAATCGCATCGATTACATCTTCGTTGACGCCACACTGAAGCCTCTGGAAGCCCATGCCGATCACCCCGGCTGGGCGAGCAGGACTCAGCCGGGCGTCATCAGGTGCAGCCCCTCGCCTCAATGCAAGTATTCCGACCACCGCTTCGTTTGGGCCCGCATAGGGCTGACCTAGAGTCGCTCGATCGGCCTTGGCCATTTCAGGTAGTCCGGTGCAGGTAACTGGCGCTTCATGAGCTCGTCGGGCACTGGGGTCTGAGCCACCATCTCCAGCGGGAGCACACCGGCCCAAACATCGAGATCGTGGTCCGCATCCTCGTCGACCGGGGGCCCGCTGCGGACCTTGAGGGATGCTTCCTCGAGAGACAACGCGACCACGAGCGTCTTGGAGAACTCCCGGAGGTTTGGCCGGCGCGCCGCCTCCCATCGCCCGGGGCACACATGCTCGACGAGGGCCTGGAGCGCGCGCAGCTTCTCCTCGGCATCGGTTACCTCTCGCGCGCGTCCCAGAACCATCGCCGACCGATAATTCATCGAATGGTGGAACGCAGAACGAGCTAGCACCAGCCCGTCGAGGATTGTTACGGTCAGGCACACCTCGGCCCCCCTGCTCCGTCGCAACGCACGGCTTGCGGAGGAGCCGTGGAAATAGACCGTGTCGCCCAGGCGCCCGTGAATCGTGGGAACCACGAACGGGATGCCGTCCTCGATGAAGCCGAGATGACAGATGAAGGCCTCGTCGATGACAGCGTCGATTAGGCCGGGGCCATGGGAGCCGCGCTCTGGGACGCGTCTCACCGCGGTCCGGGGGGTGACCTCGCCTCTCTCCATTGCCCTCTTTCGTTGCGAACTGGACTGGGCCAGTTGTTATAGTACAAAATAGTGAATGTATCAGAACTATATCATGATGCCCCACGGAGCTCGGCGGGCATCGCCTTGTTCATCGAAGCGGCGGTCAGGGACAGGCGGATTCTGAGCGACGATTTGCTGCCTCCCGTGAGGATTTTGGCCGAGACCCTGCAGGTCAGCCCGGCGACGGTGGCCGCGGCCTACCGAAGGCTCAAGCTGCGGGGGGTGGTGGTGACGGACGGCAGACGCGGCACGCGCGTGAGCGTCACTCCTCCGTTGGCCCATCCGTACGCACCGCCGGTGCCCCCCGGCACACGGGACCTCTCGTCCGGCAACCCCCACCCTGCGCTGCTTCCCGATCTTGCGGCGGCTCTGAGCGCAGTACCGGACGAGCCGATCCTCTACGGACACGACGTGCACGATGCGCAACTGATCCAACTCGCACGGGAGGGTTTCGATGCCGACGGCATCAGAAGCGATTCTGTGGCGGTTGTCGGGGGGGCACTCGACGGTCTCGAGCGCGTGTTGCGCGTCCACCTGGCCTCCGGCGATCGGGTCGGTCTCGAGGATCCGGGTTGGCGTTCGGTGTCGCACCTCATTGCCTCCCTCAACCTCATTCCTGTACCTGTTGCCATTGATGACGACGGCATGCTGCCAGACGCACTTCATCGCGCGCTGCTGGGCGGCCTGGATGCCTTGATTGTGACTCCTCGTGCGCAAAATCCCACCGGAGCGGCGCTCGAGCGAGAGCGTGCGAGCGAACTTACGCGCGTGATGTCGCTTCGTCCGGATCTGCTTGTGATCGAAGACGACCACGCCGGGCCCGTGGCCGGTGGCGCCTACGAATCCGTGGTGGGGGAAGATCGCGAGAAGTGGGCCGTCATTCGCTCGATGTCGAAATCCTTCGGGCCGGATCTACGCGTCGCGTTGATGGCGGGGGATGCGGCGACGATCGCTCGCGTAGAGGTTCGCCGGCTCCTGGGACCCGGTTGGGTCAGCCACATCCTTCAGCGCGCAGTTGCCCAGATATGGAGTGATCCCGCCACACCCTCGCTTCTGGAAGGGGCGATCGAAAGCTATCGGACTCGCCGCAAGGCCTTGATCGACGCGCTGGCTCGGCGCTCGATTCGAGCAAGAGGGAAGACGGGACTAAACGTCTGGATCGAAGTGCGCGAAGAGGCAGCGGTGGTCGCCGCCTTGCTCGCACGCAACTGGGCAGTCACTGCGGGTCAGGAGTTCCGAATGTTGGCGCCGCCTGCCATCCGCGTGACCATCTCGACGCTCGACAGCAGCGAGGCGGAGGCCTTTGCGCACGATCTCGAGTCCGTGTCGACCCTCCGGGCACGCATGCCGGTCGCCTGATGCTGACCCCATGGGGTCCCGTAGAGTAAGGAGCAGTTTCAGAAGCTCTCAGCGTGAGCACCACCGGCTCGAGCTGGGTTGGCAATGGGTTCCATTAGGAAGAAAGGCAGGAGGAGTTTGCCCAAATCGTGACTCGAGGCTTTCAGCGACGGCGTCATTGCCATCTTGATCACCATCATGGTCTTGGAACTGAGAGTCCCGCATGGGGAGGACCTTGCTGCGCTCGGTCCTTTGAGACCCGTGTTTCTCGCATACGTGCTCAGTTTTGTCACTCTCGGCATCTTCTGGAACAATCATCACCACATGCTTTCCGCGGTGGATAGCATCAACGGCAAGATTCTGTGGGCGAACCTGCACCTGTTGTTCTGGCTGTCGCTGTTTCCCTTCATGACCGGCTGGATGGGCGAGAGCCACTTCGCGCCTCTCCCGGTCTCCTCCTACGGCCTCATATCGCTATCCGCGGCTATCGCGTACTACATTCTTCAGACGGTAATCGTCGCTCAACAAGGCCCGGACTCGAAGCTTGCAGCCGCGTTGGGGAATGACCTCAAGGGAAAGATCTCACCGGTTCTGTATCTGGCGGCAATCCCATTGGCTTTCGTTGAACGATGGGTCGCCGTCGCGCTCTACGTCATCGTGGCGCTCTTGTGGTTGGTTCCCGACCGGCGGATCGAGTCGGCGCACGTTCGTTAGCAACACGCTCCCGCCAGGCGTTGCACCCAGCGTGGGGCAGCGCTTCTGGGATCAGCCCTCTACGACGATCTGGCCCTTCATGCCCTGACTTTCATGGGGAATGCAGAAGTACTCATAGACACCGGGCTTGGTGAGCGTCACTTCGAAGGTGTCACCCTTCTGGACGAGACCCCCGGTTACGTTGTCCCGAGCCTGTTCCTCACTGGGGAAGTCACCGGTCGAGAAGTAGCGCGCGCCAGGGGGGACGCGTCCCTCGTAGGCCGTGACGGAGTGCGGCTCCTCGCTATCGTTGGAAAAGGTCACAGTGTCTCCTTTATCTATAGTGACGGTGGCCGGCTCATAGCGCCGAGCGGTCGTCATTGCGACAATGTTGCCGGCGGTCTTGCCGCTGGAGGCGGCACAAGCAGAGCCGACGATGCCCAGCGCAAGACAACAGACGAGGTAGCCCAACAGTTTCAATCGGCTAAGCCACAAAGAGCCCGGTAATGTACATGATCAAAAAACCTGCGATGAAACCGGCCGGTCCCAGGTTGCTGATGAGGCCTCGGTCTTTCGAGATGCTGCGGCCGATCTGCCACAACACCTGGGCGATAGCGCCGGCGGCAATCCCGAAGGCGAGTGCTGCCCAGGCCGGCGAGAAAGCAAATCCCCCCAGCCAGGCCCCGAGAATTGTCGGGACACCTGCAATGGCTCCCAGACCAGCGAAGTGCCATAGGGAAGGGCGTGGTTCGTTCGCTCGTCCCAGGGGGGCGACGATTGCAAGGCCCTCCGTGGTGTTGTGCAAAGCGAACCCGAGTATCAGAAAGGTGCCCAGCGCCGTTTCCCCCGTCGCCAGAGCAGCGCCGACTGCTAGTCCCTCGCCCATGTTGTGTAATCCGATTCCACCGGCAATGAGATAGGCGAGTGCCAGACCACCGAATACAGTCGAGCCCGCTTGTGCTCCGTGCTGGCGATCGCTCAGCTTGACTTCCAGCGCCATTAGGCCCAACACGGCGCCTAGTGCGCCCAGCGCAAAGAGGCTCAGACCATTCAGCGTCGCCGGTGTCGCAGCGGACAGCTCCAAGCCTTCTGCCACCGTATCTATCAATAGGAACGCAAGCAGGCCGAGAGTCAGAGCGAGGAAGAAGTTGAGCCACCTCTTATCGGCTCGCCTCAATGAGGGAAACCACATCAACCCGATGGCAACTGGAATGACTCCTATGTAAAGTCCCAGGAGTGCGTAGATCCCCAGAGTCGAGGCATCTGGTTCCGGGGTCAACGCAGCGACTTCGACCTCGTGCTCGATCGTGACGCCCGTAGAGGTTATCAAAGCGATGTTGACGGGCATCCCGTCCTCCCACGGATAGGGAATCCGCAGGTCGGAGGTTTCCAGCCGTCCGAGCTTGGTGTCCGTGGCGCTGAAATCCCAATATGCGTCGTTGACGAGCACCTGTGAGATTTGAACGGGATTGGGACCATCGTTGCGGAGCTGAAGTTCGATGCCGTCTTCCAGGAAAACCGTGCGCTCAAAGGCGATGGCCTCAACAGGTGGGATCTCTCGCAGCGTGGCGATTGGATTGACGACGAGAAAGACAAACACCAGCGCACCAATGGCGACAACGGGAACCAAACTCGTCAACCAGGTGGGGATTCGCCGCGAACCGGCGGTGATGGTAGCCAACTAACTGACCTCGAACGAACTCATCCACCCGAGCTCGACGAACTCGGTCTGGTGGGCATGGAACATAAAGCGGCCCGGTTCCCGGTAGGTGAACTCGATCATGTGGCGTTCCGCCTGTCCCATGGAAATCGTGTCGGTGAACTCATCCGGCTCTAGCGATGTGCCCGTGCGATAGAGATGGAAGAAGTTAGCGTGAATGTGGATCGAGTTGAGAGGGTCGAACTCGGTGATGTTTATCACGTGCGCCCGCTGCAGCTCGCCGGCGTTGATCTTGATGGGATCGTCCATGAAGTGGAAGGCCACGGTGTTGATGGCGTATACCTCGTTGGCACCGTCGAAGTTGGTGTCGAACGCATTCATGACCATGACCATCTCGTGGGCGTCCGGGCGGCCCTTCTTGGGATCGATAATGAGCGCCCCGTACAGGCCTCGATGAATGTGTTGGGCGAGGGGGAGCGAGTGGCAATGGTAAAGGTGTGTCCCGAAAGGTGATGCGATGAAGTCGTACACGAACTCCTCACCCGGGGCGACCTCACCGGCGCCCGGCACCCCATCCATGCCGGCCGGATGGATCCCATGCGTATGAATAGTGTGGTTGTGGGCTGAGGCGTTCACGAGCTTGATCCGGATGCGGTCACCTTCCGTGGCTCTGATGGTCGGCGCCGGGACCCGCCCGTTGTAGGTCCAGGCCGGAAAGAAGACTCCCGGTGCAACTTCGATCTCCTTGTCCAGGGCCAAGAACTCGTATTCGTGGACGGTGCGCCCGGATCGATCCTTTGAAGTCTCGCCGTAATCGAAGTCGGTCAGGATCTTGGTTGGATCAAAGCCATTCCGGCCATGGTCGACCGTCCCGACGGCCCCCAGGGAACCAGCGCCGTGGCCCAATTGCCCGGAGTGGCTCATGTCAGAGGTTTGGCCGCCGGTCATGTCGGAGTGGTCCTGAGCCAGCGCCAGGCCTCGTCCGCCCAGGACCGCAGCACCTCCCAGGGCCCCGGCACCCAGCCGCCTGATGAGACCTCGCCGAGTCACAATACCCATACGGCCTCCGCAACGCCCTTGGGGATCGAGTGCGTTTCTCGGCCGTCCACGAGAACGGCCAGCGGCCCGTTGACCGGTGTCCGCCCGACGATCTGCAGCTGCACACCAGGGCGAACACCTACGACGGCCAGGTACCGCAGAACCTCCGGCAGGTTGTCCGAGACCCACGCGACGGTGGAACAAGCCCGTTCTTCCATATCCGACAGCCTGCGCTCGGTCCTCGCCGGCATGAGCCCTTCCCTGCTGGGGATCGGCTGCCCATGCGGATCGCTGGTCGGGTGGCCCAGACCGGCGTCTATGCGCTCCTCCAGCTCCTCGGACAGGACGTGCTCGAGAATCTCGGCCTCCTTGTGCACTTGGTCCCAGGGCACACCCAGCGCTTCGACAAGGTATGCCTCCAGAAGCCTGTGGTGACGAACCAGCTCGAGCGCCACCCGCTGGCCCGCCTCGGTGAGGGCGCTCCCCTGGTAGGGGATATGCATAACCAGTCCGAGCTCGTGAAGTTTTTTCAGCATGTTCGTCGCCGACGGAGCCGACACGGACAGACGTTGGGCGATGGCATTCGTGGATACCGGCTCGTCGATGAGCCTCTTTTCGTTTTCCGTCTCGAGGAAGAGGGCCTTGAGGTAGTCCTGAGCGCTCGGTGAGACCTTGGTAAGCATGAGCCGAGTTTAGCCGTTCCTAAACTTTGCGCAAATCCCCCCGTCGCGACGGGGAATGAGGGGGATGCCCGGACCTAGGCTCGCAGCACCAGGCAGACTTCCCCGACGGCGTCCCTTTCAGCGTGCCGGTCCTCCTCCTCGCCGGAGACCGTGAACCCGCATCTCTGCAGGACCCGCATCGAGCCGATGTTGTGCCCTGCGACATGAGCATAGAGGGGCCGCTCGTGCACTTCCAACCATGTCGCGCAGCGACACTTTCGGGAACCGGCTCATATTGCCCTCGCGACCACGGGTTTGGTGGTGAGACCCAGAAACTCTCCCTGCTTGTCGGCGGCTGCCTGTAGAGCCTCTGTCTGGGCGTCACAGAAGGGTGTGTAGAGGACCGCCTCGATGATGAGCGAATTCTTCTTCAGGGTGCGCTTCCAGTGGCCGGCCAGCTGGCTATCGAGGACGATGACGTGATTGAACGTGTGGTTACCCTGGCGAGGTAATTCGGTGACACGAGATACGTCGAGGACCGGCCTGCTTTCGCTGTACCCCATTATGTACTCGTCGTAGGCCTGCAGCAGGTGAACCGTTGGGGTCGCAGCCTCCGGATAGTGAGCCGACTCTGCAAACCAGTAGGACAGGTCGTCGATGACCTCATGCTCGAACCGTGACCCGACCATTTCAAGGCCCTTCCTGATGTCTGCCACGGTCAGGCTCGACCACGATTTGAAGTCCTTCATCGTCGCAGGCCCATGACTCGTGAAGTAGCGCAGAGTCAGTTCGGCCAATGCCTCGTCGGAGGTCAGGTCCTTGGTTTGCGGCGCTCGTTCGTCGATCAGGGCGTAGGTGTGCTGTTTACCGTTCAACGGGCCGCTGCAGATTGTTCCATTCAACTCGGCGTGCATCAGGATGTAGGCGAGGCGAAAGTGAGTTGCAACGATTCCGGCGCTCTTGAACGCTTCCGCGAGCTGCTTGCGGGTAAGAAAGTTCCCTTCCTGCAGGATGTCGACAAGAAGTTTGTCGGACTTGGCCAGCACCAGGTTGTCAAGCTCCTCTTGGCGGTACATGTAGGCATTGAGGGCATTGATGCGATGTCCGGTGGCCTGAAGCATCCAACGTATGTCCGCAGGCAGGACGAAATGCCAGGTCGGCCGCAGGACGTGAGTCCGGAGTATCGTTCCGTCGTTGAACGCTCGATCCATTGCTGTATTGCCCACGCCTGGGGCACGCTCGGCGATCGACCATTTGGCCGGGCCGTAGTCCTGGGACTGTACTGCGCACAGCCATTTGACGACTTCCTGGGGCGTCTTGAAGCGGGAGCCTGAGAGGCCCAGGTTGTGCATCCGCCAACGGGCCATGTGCTTGCTGTTCATTCGGCGCCATCATAGGCAGTCACCGTCCGGCCTCCGCAATGCAGCGATCGGTGACGCAGTCTGTTGCGGCACGGGAAGCAGGGAGGCGATCTAGTTTGCCGCCGGCGGGGAGGCCGTCTCGAACAATCAAGCCAAGGAGTTCGTCTGCAAGCTGGCACACAGCTAGGCTGTGATGACGATGATCCGTGACGGCACGACAGACACTCCAATGAGCGATCCCGGAGCTGGCCATGAGCCAGACGCGAGGCGGAGGGCTTGGCTTCGAAACGTCCGAAGGGTGAACGAGCAGCAGGAGGACGCGACGCGGCGTGCGGTACCGGGAAATACTTCCCGATGGTGTCGGCGGGCGGCCGCCGGTTGCTGGGCGCCGATCACTCAGGTGTTGCGCTGGCCACCGCTCAAGCCAAGTATCCCCACGTGCCGACCGAGAAGCACTCTCTGCAGGATCTCCCCTATCAGGGGGAATTCGACGGCGTCATGTGCGTGGACGCCATGGAGTTTGGTTTCACCGGAAGACTGGCCCTGGGTGTTGGCTCGCTTTCGGCGCGCTCTGACTCAGGGGGCTGGCTGTACCTGACGGTGGAGCTGGGCCCCGAGGATCGCGTGTCAGAGGTCAACCGGGAGGCCAGAAAACTGAGATTTCCGGTGGTCGATGGGGAGTGGGTCGAACCCGATGGCTTCTATCACCACTATCCGTCCATGGATGCGGTCCGTGCATGGGTCGGCGAAGCCGAGTTCGTCATCTACGAGGAAGCCGAGGGACCTTGGCACGAAGAGGAGTATTCTTATCACCACGTGCTGGCCCACCTGTAACCCGGAGCGGCGTCGTCACTGACCGTTCCTCGGTCTGTCGATAGACCGTCCCATCATGGTTTCCACGAGCCGGTCCGGGAAGGAGATGTCACACATCCGGGCCGCCTCCGGTCCCAGTCGAAGATAGAGATCGGTCAACCGGCGCGCCGCCCGATGCATCTGATCCGCGTCCAGCGGGACGACGGTTGGCTCGAAAAGCGCACGTGTCGCCGCATCGAGCATTCTTTCGGCTTTCTCGTGCCCGCCCGGCCATACTCGGGGATGCGCCCGAAGCCAGGCCAGATCGAGACAACGCTCCCGACACCGCTCGAGGTGATGATGCGCGGTCCACGGGTTGGCCCTGGCGAGTGCGACATCGAGCAACACACGGTCGTACCAGAACCATTTGAGCGCACGCCCGACGATGTCGGCTCGATCAGCCCTGTCCAAGCGACTCGCCTCGAAATCACGACCAGTGAGGAGTCCCTCATTGTCCAGGAGCACCAAGTGGGGTCCGCCGTGCACTTCGTGAAGATCACGGGCCGGTGCCAACGCCATCTCACCGTGGACTCCGTCGGCGTAGATGAACAACAGGAGCAAGAAGCCGAAATCCGAATGCTCCTCGAGAAACACGATTTCCCCAAGCGAACGCAGCAGGCCTTCGCGCTCTGAGCGGAGACTCTCGTAAGCCGCATCGGCCGCAATCAGGTAAAGATCGAGGTCTGAGTACTTGTCGGCTGTCCCGGCCGCATGGGAGCCGCCGAGGAACAGGGCGGCCACTCGATCGTCGAATCGGACGCGGGCAAGAAGCCCTTCCAGGAATGTGCGGTCGCCGCCGGCTATGCGGATCGGAATGTCGTCCAAGAGCCTCCTCCCGGGCGAACCCTACGCCCTGCGGCGCGCCGGGGACTGGGAGGCCACAGTCTCCCCGGGAGGTCGGAATGTCCTCGGGGGGCTACCGGCTAGAATCACTCGCAGTCGGCAGCGCCGCTAGTTCGGAAGGGGTCCCAGGATGACCGATGAGGTGTTGGCAACTGCAGCTGCTGTCGCTCTAGCGAGCATCGCAGGGGTTTGCACATCCTGTTACATGATCCTTCGAAGATTCAGACGCTCTCTGCTGGTGGCCAATGTTCGGCTCGCGAAGCAACGCTTCCTCTCTCGATCGAGTCCCAGACGAGAGCTGGCCGGGATGAGGGCGAGTGTCTTGCAGGTGACCCATGGAACGAGATCCATCATGCAGATGACGCGTGAGCAAGACCCATCCGGAGAGCTGCGTAGACTGCACGAACGTCTGGAGCGACTGGCTGCGACTGTGGGCCGGCAGCTCGAGGTGCTCAGCTACGAGCCGGATGATCGGGTTCTCGAAGCGGCGCTGGGTGAGATGCGGCAACGGGCTGAACGGGTCATCCGAGTTGCGAGCGAAGTGAGGGCAGCCGCATCGCTGTTGTCAGATTGTTCTGTCGACTACGAGTTGGCTGCACTCAGCGACGAGGTACGGCGTGAGGTTGCCGCCCTGACATACGGGCGCGAGCTGGTTGGGCGCCGATCCGCTACGTCGATCTGAGAGCTCCAAAGGACGTTGACCTGCACGAACCCGGCCGCCGAAACGAATCCACCGTGGCGCCCACGAGGGGGAGACATGTCCGAGTTATTGACTGCAGACAAACTCGTCGTAAGCCAGAAGGCCAAGCTGATCGAGCTGGTGAACCAGTACTCCATCCACGACGGCGAGGGAGGCGAGCTCGGCTTCATCCAGCAGGAAGGCCAGAGCAAGAAGCGGAAGGCGCTCCGGTTCGTCACAAATGTCGATCAGTTCCTGACCCTTCGCCTCTCCGTCTACGACTCAGATGAGAACAAGCTCTTGCAGATAACGCGGTCTGCGAAGCTGTTCAAGTCCAAGCTCCGGGTGGAGGACGGCTCCGGCCGGGCGGTTGGAGGGATCGTCCAGAAGAACGTTTTCGGGAAGATCCGCTTCGATCTGATCGGTCCTCAAGATCAGACCCTGGGGCAGATCAAGGCTGAAAACTGGCGAGCCTGGGATTTCTCGATCGTGGACGCGTCGGACAAGGAAGTGGGCCGCATCGACAAGAAATTTGTCGGGGTGCTGAAAGCGGCTTTCACGCCTGCAGACAATTACCTCGTCGACATAGATCCTTCGTTGAGCGGAGATCTGCGACTGCTCACCATCGCTGCAGCGGCGGCCGTTGACACTGCGCTCAAACAGGACGCTCGAGTCCCAAGTGTGACCGACCTGATCACCGACTGACACAAGAGTCTATGCCCCCGTTGACGGGGGTTAATTTGTTCTCCGGCCTCAGCACCCGCCTCCCGTTATCGCCCGTAGGATTGCCGAATGCCAAACGACGTTGGAGTACTTATCCATGCCTCCGGGCTGATCAAGAGGTTCGGCGACTTCGTCGCAGTTGACGGCATCGATTTCGAGGTCCGGCGCGGCGAAGCCTTTGGGTTCCTGGGGCCAAACGGCGCCGGCAAGACCTCCACGATGCGGATGAT
>JACDCD010000039.1 GCA_013694625.1 Actinomycetota bacterium
TCGGCGCACCGGTTTTGAAGACCGGGGGGGACACCAGCCCCCATTCGCCTCCACTCAGATGCTAGCCACGCCGTTGACCCCACCGAACCAGACGCCAGCCGACACTCAGAACCGGGAGGGGCCCTCCGGGGCGGTTGGTTTCCGTGCGGCCGGCCCCAAAGAGAGACAGGCCGGGACAGCGGTCAGGAAACCCGGTGGGCGTGGCCCACGACCCGGGTTGGGCGTGCGCCTCGGGCGGGTCACGACGGGTAGCCTGGGCCGATGGAACCATCGAATGCAGTCGTCCGTCACGCCGAGGTCAGTCTCAGAGAGCCTGTTCTCGTTGCCGCCTTCCGTGGCTGGAACGACGCCGGCGACGCAGCATCCTTTGCAGCTCTTCATCTCAACCGGATTTGGAAAGGTGAGGACATCGCCTCGATCGATCCGGAGGAGTTCTACGACTTTCAGGCGGTGCGCCCCCAGGTGGAGCTGGTCGATGGATTGACCCGGCGGATCACCTGGCCCACAAACGAATTGTCCGCAGCTCAGCTCTCCGGCGCGCCGAACGACGCTCTAGTCCTGATCGGGACTGAGCCGAGCATGCGCTGGAAGACCTTTGCAGATCTCATAGTTGGTCTCGCCAGAGAACACGGCGTCAAGCTCGTCGTGACCCTCGGCGCCCTCTTGGCGGACGTACCCCATTCACGCCCGGTACAGGTCACCGGAACGGCCGTAGACACCGATCTGGTCACCCGGCTGGGTTTGCAGCGCTCCCGCTACGAGGGGCCTACGGGGATCGTGGGAGTCCTCCAGGATGCCTGTGGAAAGGCGGGGATCCAGTCGGCGAGCCTGTGGGCGGCCGTCCCCCACTACCTGGCGGTGACTCCTAACCCCAAGGCTGCCCTGGCGCTGGTGAACAAGGCGGTCGACCTCGTCGGCGCTTCGGCGGCGGTCGACGACCTCGAACGGGCCACCTCAGTCTACGAAACACGGGTCTCCGAGATGGTCGCAGAGGACGACGAGGTTCAGGCCTACGTGAAGCTGCTCGAGGAACGTAGCGACGAACGCGCCGACGAAGAGCAAATTGACCCGTCCAAGCTGCCTTCAGGAGACGCACTGGCCGCCGAGCTCGAGCGCTTTCTGCGTGAGGGGAACGAGGGCCAAAAGGACTGAAAGGGGGCGTCCTCCAGGCGGCCTCCGGTGCGCCAGCTCAATTGCACCAGGGGGCCCGGAAAGGGGGCTCGGCGGTGCAATGGAACTAAATTCCGGTCAGCCCGGCCAGTCCTTCTTCTTTTCCTCCACGACGGGCCAGTCCGCATCCTTCTTCTCGGGCGTGGCGAGCACGTCCCCGAGATCCTTTCCGCCTCCCAGGTCGGCGGTCGTGGCAAAGAGATCTTCCAGCGATGCCCGTGGCTTGCCCTCGAGACGAATCCGCAATGCCGTGAGCACGTCGGCGTTCTCGTTCGAGAGTCCCTGCGCGCGGCCGACCTCGGCGAGCGCCTGGGCGGCGCGCTCGATCAGCTTGCGGTCGTCTCTGGACTGTTGTCTGAGGCGCTTGAGCTCATCTTCCGGCATAGACCAGTTATACAACTCGGCGCGTCACCCTCTCACGCGCATAATCAGCCTATGGCGCGCGCCCTTCTGGTCACCTCTTCATTCCTTCCCGGAAGGGGAGGCATCGAAAGCTACCTGGAACAACTGTGCTCTGCACTGAGCCCGTCACTCGCCGTGCTGGCACCCCGAACCAGGGACGGCAAGCCGATTCCCTCCGAACTTGGCTACCCTGTCACCGGCTTCGCCAAGCACTTTCTGGTTCCCGGGCCACAGACACTGCGTCTCGTCGAAGAGACCGCGGCCCGGCATTCCACCGAGCACATTCTCTTCGGAACCCCGTGGCCCCTTGCGCTGCTGGGACCCACACTGAAAAGACGAGGCTACTCCTACGCGAGCGTGGTCCACGGTGCAGAAACCATCGTACCGGGTGCGGTCCCGGGGCTCGGGAAGCTTGTTGCAGCATCGCTTGCGCACGCCGACCTCCTGCTCCCCGTCAGCCACTACACCGGTGACAAAGTCCGAACCCTGCTCGACAAGTACAAGCAGCCGCATCCGCCGTTCGAGCGCCTTCCTGCGCGCGTCGATCTCGATCGCTTTCATCCGCAAGCAGACACCCGGCAGATGCGTGGCGACCTCAAGCTGCGTGACTCCGACAAGGTGGTGTTGAGCTTGGGCCGGCTTGCACGCCGCAAGGGTGCCCATCGGTTGATCAAGGCGTGGCCTGCCATCACCGCCGCCGTTCCCGAGGCAGTTCTGGTCATCGCCGGAACAGGCCCCCGGGCCAGATATCTCAAACGACTCGCACAGGCACACGATGTGACGGTCACATTCCCGGGACGGGTCGGCGACGAGCAGACACCTGCCCTGTACGCCTCTGCCTCTGTGTTCGCGTTCCCCGTCGCCGACCGTTGGTTCGGTCTCGAAGGGGAAGGGCTTGGCATCGTTTTGGTGGAGGCACAAGCAAGTGAAGTTCCGTGTGTGACGGGACGCTCCGGAGGAACCCCCGAAGCGGTCGTCGACGGCGTGACGGGCTTCGTTGTGAAGGCCTCCGACCAGGGGGCCATCTCGGAGAAGATCACATCCCTTCTGCAGGACGACTCTCTGGCGCGCCGGTTGGGTCAGGCCGGACGCCGGCACGTAACCGCCAACTTCTCGGACCGGACCCTGCCCGAGGCCTTTTTGAAATGGCTGGGATAAGCGTACGATTCAATTGCGCCTGAGCACAGAGCCCGTGGCACAAGCGAGGAGGTTGCGGCATGCAGATTAATGTGTCATCTCCCGGCGAACATCTCGATAGCGATGACGTGAATGGCATCGAGCAGGATCTGTCGAAGATCGACCGTCGTCTGAGCGACTACCGTGATGTCAGGGCCGAGGTAAGAGTCAACGGCAAAGCGACGGCCCCGGAGCACAATGTCGTCATTGAGCTCCATTACGGGCGTAATCATCTGTTTGCCAGAGATCATTCCCGAGACGCGCGGCAGGCCGTGCGTGCGGCGCGCGACGAACTACTCCGTCAGATCAACGACCGTTCGCGCGGTGGGCACAGCTCTTTCGCCAAGGGGACATAGTCCGGCTCACTCGACTTGAGCGAGCACGCCATCGACGAGGGAAGCCAGCGCCAACCGCCACTCTGTGTCCGGTAATCCTTCAAGCGCGTCAACCGCTTTGTGCGCGTAGGCGGCTGCCTCTGTGGCCGTCAGGCTCAGGGCTCCTGTCGCTTCGATCATGGGCAGCATCGCATCGAGATCGCGGTCGCCCCGTGCCAGACGGGACAACAGTGCCGGATCGCGTTCACAGGCCAGGAGGACCGGCATGGTGAACACGCCCTCTTTAAGGTCCGTGCCGGGAGTTTTCCCCGTGTTCTCTGTATCACCGACGAGATCGAGAAGATCGTCGACTATCTGAAAGGCTATGCCGAAGTTCTCACCGAACGCGACGAGACGAGCCCTCTCTTCAGGGGTGGCTGCCGATGTTGCAGCACCGAGCTCCGCGGCTGCGCGAAACAAAGTTGCAGTCTTTAGCCGGATGGTATCGAGATACTCGCTCGCTTTTCGGCTCGGATCTCCGAGGCACTCCGTTTCGGCGATCTGCCCTTCACATACCTCTGTGATTGCGCATGCAAGGAGTATGGGGACCTCTCCGCCGGCCTGCGCGCCCAGTGCGCAGCCGGAGGCAAACAGGTAATCACCGGCTAGCACCGCGATTGCTGTTCCCCATTTCGCCTGAGGTGTCGGCACACCCCGCCTTACATCCGTTTCGTCGATGACATCGTCGTGATAGAGCGAGGCCAGGTGGATCAACTCGACCGCAGCCGCCGCCCGGTCGGTCCCAACCAGACCGCTCTGTCCTGCCCGAGCGCTCAAGACCACTATGAGAGGACGGACACGCTTTCCTCCTGCTTTGATCAGATGGGTGGAAGCCTCACTCACCAGGGGATTCTGAGACGAGCCCGCGGTGGCCAGCAGAAGCTTCTCGACGCGCTCCAAATCCGGAGCAAGCCATTCCGGCGCCCTATTCGCACCGACAACGCCGCTCGGCGCCTCAGAAGAAAGGTTCACCGGCACGGCACCGGCCGGGTCGCCCCCGAACCACGTTCTATCCACATGAGCCTATTCTCACCCACGCTGGAGCTCCGGATAACTGAGCCCACGGTGCGACCATTCTCTAGTGCACAAGGTCATCGGCGCTCGCCGCACACCTCTTTCGCCTGACCTGGTATATCGAAGGGGTGCCCTCTGGTCATCCACCATCCGAAACGGGTTCGTTTCTCGACCGCCCCGACTTCAGTGTGCTCTGTGAGATCGAACCTCCCCGCCGCCCGACGCTGGATCATGTTCGGAGCCAGATAGAGGCGCTCAAACCGGTGACGGACGCCTTCTTGATTCCCGACAATCACCTGGGACGGGCAACCGTGTCCAGCATCGCAGTGGCGCGCGAGGTCGCTGACAGCGGATGTGCTTCGGTAGCGTGTATGAACGCTCGGGATCGCAACCTGCTCGGCTTCAGGCGCGATCTACTTACTGCGGCGGCCTACGGCGTCGATCATTTTCTGTTCGTGTACGGAGACGCCCCAAAGGAAGGCCGGCGTGCCGAGGACCTGACCGTCCGGGGGATGATGGAAGAGGTTCGCACCTTCGGGACGGGGTCGCTCTTCAGCGGGTTCCCTTCCTTCAGGATAGGAACCGCTGCCAGGTGGGATCGCCCCCTCAACTGGCGAGCCCGAGCCGACTTTCTGGTCACCCAGATCACGTCAGACATAGAGTCCCTTATCAGGTGGCGTGAGTCCCTCGATTTCGATGGGCAGGTGTATGCGGGCGTGCTCGTGCTGGCAAGCAGCCGAATGGCCGCTCGAGTCAACGCAACCATCGCGGGCATCACGGTGCCGCAAACCGTCGTGGAAAAACTCGATGGAAACCCTGAGCTGGGGCTCGACCTTGCCCTGAGTCAAGTGGAGGAGATCAGAGGCTCCGGAGCATTCGAGGGCGTACATCTGGTACCGGTGGGACGCTACCGGGAGGTCGCGGAACGTCTCACCCAGCCCAAAGCCCCCCCGGGGGCCGGAGAAGAAGTCTAGGAGGCTCTGCGGGCCCGGGCGCGCCGCCTCTTGAGCGACGCCCTTTCCTTATCGGTCAGCCCACCCCAAATGCCGTACTTCTGATTCGTCTCCATCGCGAACTCGAGACACGGCTCGGTCACAGGACAACGGGCGCAGACGCCCTTGGCGCGCGCCTCACGGGCCTGCTTCTCGAGCTCGGATTCGCCCTCCTCTCCAAAGAAGAGCAAATTGCTGTGTTCGCGACAGGCTGCGCTGTCTTGCCAATCTAGAGTCTCTGTGTCCATGACGGACAAGGGGGTTCCTCCTCATCTGGAGTGCCGAACCGGCACCCTTAGATGTCTACCGTATTTCCCTTACTTTTTCACCATAAACAAATCGATTCCCTACTTTTATTCCCTCGGCCTAAGTCGCTCCAGACTGAACCGGGAGGGAAAAGTGATGTCATTGCTCCATTCGGAGAAGAACCACGCCTTCTCGCCAGGACAGCAGTGACCGGCACCCTCCGGTGCGGTCCTGGGAAGGGTTGACACTTGCCGGGCACAGGCTCGCATTCAGAGTCCCGCCCCCTCCTCCGGAGTCGCGAGGAAACAACAGGAAGTCGCCGTCGCCCGACCACAATGGCGCGCCGCTGACGCCCCTCGAGTGAGGCAGGGCACGCAGCTCGGGCTCCTCGGGAGAGAAGAGGACGACCTCGGGGGCGGTGCGCCCTCCAAGGGCCATTGCGGCAACCCCAGAAGAATCGGTTGCCCAGGTCCCGGCCGCCAACAGTCGGCCCCCCAGGGCTATCGGCGTCGTCTCCGCTGTCAAACGGCCGCCCCGAAGCCGCACGAACACAGTCTGCTCCGTCCCCACCCTCACCAACCAACGTCCGTCGGGAGACGCGCCCCAGAATTGGCTTGGCGCCAGGGGAAGCTCCAATTCGTCCCCCGTCGGCGCGACGCTCAGGGTGTGGGCAGTGTCGGAGCCGACGGCGACCAGAAGTCTGTCTCCGGCCCATCCGAGAAGCCCGTACGAACCTTCATCGAGTATCGTCTCACTCCTGCCGGTCCCCGGCCACGCCATCCTCACGGAGACCCCTCCGGTACAGGCTTCGCCATCACACGATCGGGCCGGCGACGATTTCAAGTAGGCAACCCTGCTCCCGGATGGGTCCCACAGCGGGGCGAAGCCCCGGCCCAGGGCCACCTCCTCACCGGAGCCCGCATCGAACAGACGCAGACGCGGGTCGGCGAGAAAGTCGGGGTGGGACTCCGACGTTGGCTGCCCGGGAACGACATAGGCAATCCATGTTGAACCTGGAGAGGCCCGCACATCGGGAGTTGGAAATGCACCCAGCTTCGTCCTGCGCCCGGAGGCGGCATCGAGGCGAAGCAGCGAACGGCCTTCGAGGAACAAAAGAGATGAGCGCTCCGTCGGCGCTTGCTGTGGAGAACGGTTGCGGGTGTTCGGCGCGTCGGCCTTCTCGCCCTGAACCACGCATCCGGCTCCCAGCGACACCAAAAGGAGGCACAAGATCACCAGACGGGTGGACCGTCTGGAGCGCGCAGCGCTTCTCACCGACTCAGTCGGCGGTTCCCAGGTCGTCGGGTTCGCCGGCCTGCTCGAAAGCTGCAACCTCTGCGGGCGTGGGAATAAAGGATCCCGCTCCGAGAGTCCCGGCGCTCACCGCTTCGAGGGTGGTAAGGGTCTTCTGGCTACGCCCGCGACCACGGCTTGTCTCGCCGAAGCAGGGCCGTCCGGTCTCATCGAGATCCCGTCCCGCCGAATCGCGATCGGGCCACCACCAGAACCGGCTAGATGGGAGCGAGCGGTTTTCGACTCGCAGATCAAAATGATTGTGTGACGCAGACGAATAGCAACCTATGCCCTGTACCTGGCTGTTCTTGGCGAGGCCACGGGCGCGGCGGTTGCCGATACCGGCAATCCGATTGTCTGCCGCCGTGCCGTACATGTGCTGCGACGCGCTCGCCCCGCCGATGCAATCGTTGTAGGTGACGCTCCTGAAACCGGAGTTGACACCGATGGGATTGGCTCCGGATTTTGCACGCACAGCCTCGAGCCGCCACATCAACCGGCGTACATTGCTCTTTACACGACCGAACGAGATGGCTCCCCCGCGGAATGTTCCCGCATAGGCGTTCGCCTGTGCGCCGCAGGAAGAGTTGCTGTGTTGTGCGAACTCGTTGAAGTCGAAGTTGCGCGTCGAACCATCACGGCTTTGCAAGCGGCGGAACACCCGGAAGACGCCCTTACCGGCAGTACCATTGGGCTTAAGACCATAGTGGTTCTGAAAGTGGCGCACCGCCACCTTCGTTCTGTAGCCGAAAAGGTTGTTTACCGGAAGCTGCGACTGATTGTCGTGCGAGAACCATCCCGCAACTCGAATCTCGAGGGCCCTGACGTCCGCTCCGCGATCACGTCTGTTCAGCGAACGGTCGAACTTGCGTGCAAAGGCGGCCGGCTGCAGGCCGGCGGTGCCCACCAGCAGGCACATCAGGGCGATCCATGTGCGCACGAAAACAGACATTTTTGGTTTCATTGATACGTTTTCGACACGTGCACGTCGGCGCTTTAGAAAGAAATCCAACACGCTGCACCGGAACCCGCGCACCTCTGGCATCATCTCTGAGGTGAGCGCAAATCGCGACGGTCATCCTTCCGAGGATCTCCGGCAACTGCCGGGGGTCGACCATGTGATGGAGGCTCTCGACGACCGCATCCCTGCGAGCACGCGGGCACAGGCAGCTCGAGAGGCAATCTCGACAGCGCGGTTGGCCGTGCAGTCGGGAACCGGGCGGTTCTCTTTCCCAGAGATCGTCACGCTCGCCGAGTCGCATGCTGCAGCTCACGGCCGGGCGCTGCTCAAACCCGTCATCAACGCCACGGGGGTCCTCATCCACACCAATCTGGGGCGCGCTCCCCTGGGAAAGGCCCAGATGGACGCCGTTGTCGCGGTGGCCAGGGGTTATTCCAACCTCGAGTACGACCTCACGGCAGGCCAACGCGGGAGCCGCTACTCACACGCAACTGCGCTCTTGAAAACGCTGACCGGCGCAGAGTCCGCCCTCGTCGTCAACAACAACGCAGGGGCGGTGATGCTGGCGTTGGGCGCCTTGTGCGGCGGGCGAGAGGTGATAATCAGCAGAGGGGAGCTAGTCGAGATCGGCGGAGAGTTCAGGATCCCAGACGTGATTTCCGCCGCCGGCGCACGCTTGGTCGAAGTCGGAACAACCAACCGCACGCGTATCATCGACTACACACGCGCCGTCTCTGCCGACACCGCCGCCCTGGTGAAGGTGCATCCGGCCAATTACCGAATTCAGGGCTTCACTGCCGCGGTCGAAATGCCCGAACTGGCGCGCCTGGCGCGAGCACATGATCTCCCTCTGATCTACGACATCGGATCTGGGTTGCTGACGGCAACCGGCGCGCCGGATTGGGTTCGGGATGAGCCTCCGGTGATCGCTGCACTAAGCGACGGTGCAGACATCGTCACGTTCTCGTGTGACAAGCTCCTGGGTGGTCCCCAGGCCGGCGTCATCGCCGGGCGCTCCGATCTGATTACCAAGATCTCCAAACACCCATTGTTGCGGGCTCTGCGCGTGGACAAGCTCGCTCTCGCGGCTCTCGAGGCCACTCTGCTCGTTTATCTCGAAGGCGATGCATCCGAGCTTCCTTTGTGGGGCATGGCATTGACGCCTCCAGATGATCTGGAGGGACGAGCCCTGCGGATAATCGCCTCTCTGACGAAAACCCTGGGCAGAGCAGACCTGAAGATGCATAGCGTCGCCTCCGAGTCCGTCTTCGGCGGTGGATCATTACCCGGCACCCAACTGAGCTCGCGAGCAATCTCCATTGCCGATCCTGAACGAAGCGCGGCAGACATCGAAAGATCCTTGCGCCACGGCGATCCGGCTGTTGTTGCGCGCATCGAAAACGACATGGTGTTGCTGGATCTGCGAACGGTAGCGCCGGAGCAGGACGACGGGCTCGAGGCAGCTCTCTCTGCAAGCTTGGCGAACGGAGGTCCGGTCAGCCCGTAGTCAACAGGGTCGCATCGAACGGGAATTTGCGCGCCGAGCCACTAGGTGAGGAGGTACCCGCTTATGAAACCGAGCACGGATGCGGATGCAACCAGGCTGCTCACCTGTGAGAACGCATGCGGGATGATCGAAATCGATACGACTGCGAGGACAGCGCCCGCGGCGATTGCCTGAGCGCTTCCGATGAGTGCAGGACTGGCGTCGGCGAGAACGGTTCCCCCGAGGACGGTGGCGGCCGCGAGGGCGATGCCTATTCCGCCGAGAAGCCCAATCGCAAAGCGCTTTGAACGACCGCCGGTGATGATCGGCTGAGCCGCTCCATACGCCTCCACCACGTTTCCGACCAGGATGCCCACAAGCAACGCAAATCCGATCGCGCCCTCTGCGACCGTGAGCCCGAGCGCTATGGATTCGGGCACCCCGTCAACGAACAGCCCTGCAGCGATGGACTCGCCCCTCGCTGCGTCGGCGTCTCCGGAATGCATGGTCATCGGCTGTCCCGCTGCAGCAGCATGGCCGGAGCGACGCATCGTCTCCGCGCTCTTGTCGCGGGTCAGCCACGCATCGGCCCCGACGTATGCGAGCGTCCCCACCAACAGACCCAGCGCTGTGAGCCAGACACCCGCCATCTCGTCCGCCTCCGGCACCAACTCCAGGGCGATAGCCGCAAGAAGAATACCGCCCCCGAAGGCAGTGATGATGGCCGCCACTCGCGAAGGCAGCTTGATTGCGGCGGCCACCACCGCCCCCAGGAGCAGGCTCGCCCCAATCACGATCCCCCATCCCAGCGAAGCCCCGAGGTTGCTCACGCTGGTTCAGCGCCCCACAGTTCTGGGCAGCCGACCGCAAAAAGACTTCTATTCCGGTTGTCGGCTCCCGTCACTCCGACGACCACGGGTCCCTGAAGGATGGATACAGGGTCAAACCACCGTCGACGTACAAGGTCTGACCGGTGATGTAGGCCGCGTCATCGCTGGCCAGGAAGCAGGTGACACCTGCCATCTCGTCGGCCGTCCCGGCGCGCGCCATCGGAATGTGCTCCTCCACCTGCGCTTTCTTCTGAGGGTCGTCAATCCACGCTCGGTTGATCGGGGTGATCGTTGCCCCGGGGCCTATCCCGTTCACCCGGATGCCTCTGCCTGCGTATTCGAGTGCAAGCGTCGTGGTCAGGTTCTGCATCCCGCCTTTGCTAACCGAATATCCAAGGAAATTCGGCTTGGGGATGCGCTGGTGGACGCTCGAAACATTGATGATGACACCAGGCTTCTCCCCCTGTAGGAACCAGCCTATCGCCTCGCGTGCACATGTAAACGCGCCGCGCAGGTTGACACCAAGAACCTTGTCGAAATCCTTGGTCGAGAGCTCGTGAGACGGACGGGAAATCTGGATTCCCGCGTTGTTGACAAGGACATCAAGGCCACCCAGCTCGGAGACGGCCTGATCGACCATCCGGACGACGTCATCCTCCTTTGAAACGTCTCCCTGGACCAGTACGTCCCGCACGCCTTCTTGCCTGACCCTGCGGACACAGGCCTGGACCTGCTCTTCGGTCTCCGCACCTTCCTGCGCGTGTCCCAAGTAGTTGATGGCGACGTTGGCGCCGTATTCAGCGAAGCGCACGGCGATGGCCTGCCCGATTCCAGAGCTGCCGCCGGTTACGAGCACATTCTTGCCCTGCAATCCCCGCATGGCTCCCCCTCCTCCACCCGGCCAACCCTTTGCGGCCATTGGGTGCCTACTTACCGGAAGTTGTACAGGCATTACAGCGATCGGGCAAGACACCCCGGTCTGTAACGTGCCAACGTGTAGCAAAGCGACCTCTGCCAGACTAGAACCACGACAACACGAGACAAACAGCACGCCAGTCGTCAGGAGTAAGAGTGCACGGGACTTCACCAGAGGGCACTGAAAAGGGAGAGAGAGTGGTCAAGGACTACGACGTGATCGTAATCGGAGGAGGTCCCGGAGGAGAGGTTGCCGCCGAACGGTGCTCAATGGGGGGGCTCTCCACGGTGATTGTCGAGCGCGAGCTCGTGGGAGGCGAGTGCTCCTTTTGGGGATGCATGCCCAGCAAAGGTTTGTTGCGTCCGGGGGATGTTCTCGCTGCGGCGGAGCGCGTCCCGGGGGCGCGCGAGGCGATTACGCGCGCGATCGATACCGGCGCTGCGCTGGAGCGGCGGGACCAGATCACCAACTCCTGGAATGACGAGCTCCACGTCGAGTGGCTCGAGAGCGTAGGGGTTGATCTGGTCGTGGATAGAGCTCGTCAGGTGCTCGTGGGCGCTACCTTTGTCGGGTCCGACGCCGGCGACATGTTGCACGGCGCCACCATCGCCATCGTCGCTGAGGTGCCGTTAGTTCGGCTGCGCCATGCAGTTCCGTCTTTCCCAAGCCTCAGTGAAGTGTGGCTCAAGGCGATCGAGAACTACGATTACCCCGAGGAGGGTGAATGAGCGATACTCCCATTGCCGATTACGCAATGATCTCCGATTGTCACTCCGCCGCGCTCGTCAGCCGGGCAGGTTCGATCGACTGGTTGTGTTTTCCGCGCTTCGACAAACCCTCTACCTTTGCGCGCCTCCTCGACCAGGACGGTGGACACTTTTCGATTCATCCGTTAGATATCGAAGAGACAAGCCGTTCATATGTCGGGCCCACCATGGTTCTCGAAACGAAGTTTCGAACCGCCAGCGGCACGGTGGGCCTTGTCGATGCGCTGGCTGTTGGCGGTAGTGAACGAGGTCACGAGCTCGGTGCCGACAGCCCCCACGTATTGCTCCGGCGAGTGTCCTGCCTGGAGGGTGAAGCAGACATTGTCGTGGAGTACGAGCCCCGGCCGGAGTATGGGCTCATTCACCCTCTCTTGGCGCCGGCTGAGGGAGGCATTACCGCTCGCGGTGGAGCCGAGCGTTTGGTGCTGTCGACGCCGCTCGAGATGGAGATCGACGGCTCGGAGGCACGGGTCCACTTCTCGCTCACGCAGGGGGAGACCGTTGCCTTCGCACTGCACCACCGGGCGAGCTGGGAGGAGCCCCCGCGGGTATGGAGTCAGAAGGAAATCCTGGGGCGCCTCGAAGACACCATTGCAGCCTGGCGCTCGTGGTCCGAGCTTCACCAAAACTACCAAGGGCCGTGGGAAGAGCTCATTCACACCAGCGGGCGGGTGTTACAGGCCCTAACCTTTCAGCCGACCGGCGCCATCTGCGCCGCGGCAACAACCTCGCTGCCCGAAGAACCGGGCGGAGGGCGAAACTGGGACTATCGCTTCACGTGGGTGCGAGATGCAAGTCTCACCCTCGAAGCCCTATGGGTTGCAGCCTGTCCCGACGAGGCGACTTCGTTCTTCTATTACATGGCGGGGGCCTCGGCCTCACAGATGCGGCGCGGCGCGGATCTGCAGATCATGTTTGGAATCGGCGGTGAGCGAGATCTAAGCGAGCGAGAGCTTCCCCACCTGTCGGGATGGCGAAACAGCCGACCGGTCAGAGTCGGGAACGGTGCCTGGAACCAGCGCCAGCTCGACGTATATGGCGAATTGCTGAACGCCGCTTACCGGCTCTCGGACCAGTTGAGCGGGCTCGATCCCACGACCGCCGCTTTTCTGGTGGACGTCGCCGAAGCCGCCGCGACGCGTTGGGAACAAACCGACCAGGGCCTGTGGGAGCAACGGGGTGAACCCCAACATTTCGTGTACTCGAAGCTCATGTGCTGGGTGGCGCTCGATAGAGCCATCTACCTCGCCGACCAACTAGGCGGGAATGACCGCGTCGACAGATGGGAGAGGATACGCGAAGAAATCAAAGAAGCGATACTCGAGCGCGGCTGGAGCGATGAGGCCCAGGCCTTCACCCAGGCGTTCGGCTCAGACGACCTTGACGCAGCAAATCTGATGATGCCGATCATGGGGTTTATTGCAGCCGACGATCCCCGCATGCTGGCGACCATAAAGGCGACCGAAGAGCGCCTGACCGACGACCACGGTCTGGTCTTTCGTTACAAGTCGCATGATGGTCTCGAGGGAGAGGAGGGAACCTTTCTCCTGTGCACGTTCTGGCTCGCTCAGGTGCAAGCCCTTGCCGGGCATGTCGACGATGCCCGATCGACTTTCGAGAAGGCGATCGGCTACGCCAACGATGTCGGCCTTCTGGCCGAGGAAGTCGACCCGAGTACCGGAGAGCTGCTGGGCAACTACCCCCAGGCATTCAGCCACATCGGCCTCGTAAATGCGGCCTGGGCCATATCTCAAGCAGCTAAGGGGCTTAGTCCGGGTGGCTCACCGCTGTGATCCACCTGTGAGGCGCACCATGTTTGCCGGCTCTCGGGCGCCCACGCGTAGAGGACCAATCCGGTCTCTGGCATGAATGGCGCCTGTATCGTCGGGCCATGCAGGTTATCGGCACGGCGGGACACGTGGACCACGGAAAATCTTCGCTGGTCGAACGCCTCACCGGCATCGATCCGGATCGCTTCGCCGAAGAGAAGCGGCGTGGCCTGACGATAGATCTCGGTTTCGCATGGGTGCCGCTTCCGTCGGGGCGCGAGATCGGGATCATCGATGTGCCTGGACACGAACGCTTCATCAGGAACATGCTCGCAGGCGCCGGGGGCATCACCGTCTGCTTGTTCGTAGTCGCAGCGAACGAGGGGTGGATGCCGCAGTCGGCCGAGCATCTTGCGATCATCGACCTCCTGGCCGTAGAGACAGGAGTGATCGCCCTCACCAAAGCCGATACCGTCGATCCCGAAACGATCGGGTTGGCTGCCGAGGAGATCCGCGCCAACCTCCAGGGATCATCACTCGAGGGCGCGCCAATCGTCCCGTGTTCGTCCGTCACGGGTGACGGAATCGGCTTGTTGCTGGAGACGCTCGATCGCGCCGTGGCTTCAGCTCTCCATGCACCCGATCTTGGTCGCCCGCGTCTGTGGGTCGACCGGGTCTTCACCATCTCGGGGGCCGGGACGGTCGTCACTGGAACACTCGCGGGTGGCTCGTTTGAGGCCGGAGCAGAAATCGAGGTAGCGCCCGACCGGCGAAGCGCCCGCATCCGAACGATCCAGAGTCACAAGCGAGCGGTTGAACGCATCCCCCCCGGCAACCGTGTGGCGCTGAACCTCGCAGGGCTTGAACGCGAGGGCGCCCGGCGGGGCGATGCAATCGTGCTGCCCGCCCAGTGGCAGGCAACCCACAGCTTCGACGGATCGATTCGCGTGGTCGACTCGGCGCGCCTCGCCCAGATGGGCAACGCACCCAGGGAGGCTCGGCGCGGCCCGGGCGTGGCATCGGGTCGCCGCGGGCTGGCGGAGAAGGGGTCCCATTTGCTCTACGTGGGCTCTGCGGAGGTCCCGGTACGGCTCAGGCTCTACGGCTCGGAGCGCCTCGAGCCCGGACAGGATGGCTTCGCGCACCTCATTCTGCGTGATCCCTTACCGCTCGGGCGGGGTGACCGCTTCGTCGTGCGCGATGCCGGACGCGTCTTGACCCTGGCGGGCGGAGAGGTCCTCGACCCGGGGGCCCGCCCGGCGCGCCGCAACGATCCGGCACGGCTTCGGCTGCTCCGCCGCCTGAGCGGTGCGAACCCAGCATCCGCCCTGGCGGCGATCGTGGAGGCGGAGGCGGCAACCGAAGCCCAGGAGGCCGCGCTGCGGGCCGGCCATCACGAGGGCGAGCTTCCTCCGGAGGTCATACCGCTGGGTCGGATGCTGGCGTCCGCCGGACACGTCGCGAGCCTGCATGAGGCGCTCCACCGGGCCCTCGAGCGGCATCACAGGGAGCATCCGCTCGAGCGGGGGCTGTCCAGGGAAGCAGCCCGGACTGCTGTGGAGGTGGGTGCGGAGGAATTCGATGCTCTGGTGGCGCTGGACACCGAGGTTGCCGACGAGGGGAGCCTGATGCGGCTCGCACACCATCGCGTCCAGCTTGCCCCGGCACAGAGGCTGGCCCGCGACGCTCTTATCCGAGACATCGAGTCTGCCGGATTTTCGCCTCCTGTCGCGAAAGATCTGCGCGTCGATCCGGCTCTCCTGCGCTCCCTCATCGAGAGCGGTGAGCTCGTAAAGGTGTCGGACTTCTACCTCACCACGCGGCAGGTGCAGGAGGCTCGCCGGAGGGTGAGGGTCCATCTCGAGGCGTCCGGCTCGGCGACGGTGGCGGCTATCCGCGATCTTCTCGGCACCTCTCGCAAGTATGCGGTCCCGCTGTGCGAGTGGCTCGATCAGACCGGTGCGACGCGCCGCCAGGGCGATTCGAGGGTTCTGGGCCCAACTCCCTAGCTAGCTAGATCCGACTGGGTGAGAGATGTGAACTATGCACACTCACAACCCACTCGGCGGAGGCTCGCCGGCTACTCCCCGTGGAGGGGGTTTCCGTGGACCACGGTTCCACCCACGAAATCGGAGTCGGGAAGAGGCACCGGCGCGCCGGAGCTCATCTCCTCGGCCATAGCGTCGACCACCTGGGACAAATCATGCGTCTTCCAAAAGACCTCCCGCTGGCGCGTCGCGGAAGTCCCACGCGCCAGGATCTTGTTGATTCCCTGGAGATCCTCCTCACACCCGAGCCGTTCCGCAACGGGCTCGAGCATCCTAACGAGGTCGGCAATCGACCGCCGCAACGAAACCAGGCTGCCCTCTTCGTTGCGAATGATCTCTGCGTCGAGGCCCCAACGCGCCGCACGCCATTTGTTCTCGCGGATCGTCCACTGCTTATGTTGTGGGATTTCGAGTCCGCGATTGTAGCGCTCCGCGAGATAGACGACCAGACACTGGCTGAGTGCAACGGTGGCGCAGGTTTCGTCCATAGTGGGGATGCCGTCGCAGATACGGAGCTCGAGTGTCCCGAATTCGGGGTGCGGCCGGACATCCCACCACACCTCCCGGATTGTCCGGATGGTGCCGGCTCCGATGAGAGTGCGCATGAAGCGCTGGAACTGGCCCCAGTTCTCCATGGGATACGGAAGGCCCGCTGTCGGCAGCGATTCGAACACCTTGGAACGCACCGAAGCCAGCCCCGTGTCCCGGCCGTTCCAGAAGGGGCTCGACGATGACAGCGCAAGGAAGTGGGGGATGTAGGTGGAGATGCTGTTGCCCACCGCAATGGCTTCCTCGCCGGAGCCCAAACCGACGTGCGTGTGCACTCCGAAGATGAGCAGGCGCCGGGCGGTCCACTGGCAATCCTCGATCAGGCGGTGGTAGCGAGGATCGGGTGACACGGTTTGATCGCTCCACGCCGAAAACGGGTGGGTTCCCGAGCAGATGATCCGGTACCCGTAACGATCGGCGGTCTCGATCAGGCGGTCAAGCTTGCCCCGCAGGTCGCGCCGGACATGCCCGACGGTGGGACAGACGTCGGTAATGACCTCGATCGTGCATTCGAGAAGCTCATGCTTGTAGCCCTCGAAGTCCTCGAGGTCGGCAAGTATCTTCGTCGCCGCAGCGTCGGTGGCCAGAGCGCCTTGATCGTCTACCAACTCGACTTCGATCTCGGTTCCGAGAGTCGGTTGATTCGACCCTTTGAACACCAGATCCATGGGGCCCCCTTAGAGACGGTCCTGGAGATGCTACCGGGACGTCACCCGAGTATGAACGCCCCACATATTGGTTTTGACAATCGTTTTCATCTAAGCCAGACTTGGCGGCATGATCGCCTCTAAATCCGTGTGGGTGTGGACACTGCTTGCGCTGCTCGGCGTCAGCTCCTTCGGGCTCATCGGCGCCGTGACTCTGGTGCTCAGGCCCAGGGCGCTTCAGCGGGCGCTGGTAGTGCTCGTGGCCTTTGCGGCCGGCGCTCTGTTGGGCGATGCCTTTATCCACATCATTCCCGAGATCTCGGAGTCACCCGCCGGCTTCGACATCACCGCGTCCACCGCGACACTGGCCGGGATCACCAGCTTCTTCCTGCTCGAAAAGATGCTCCATTGGCATCACGCCCATATGCCAGGAGAAGAGGTGCTGCATCCGGTTGCGATCTCGAACCTGATCGGTGACGGGATCCACAACTTCCTCGACGGAGTCATCATCGCGGGCGCGTTCCTGATCTCGACACAACTGGGCATTGCGACGACGGCAGCCGTCGCTCTGCATGAAATCCCGCAGGAGCTGGGGGATTTCGGCATCCTGGTACACGCGGGACTCAATCCACGGCGTGCTCTGGCGCTGAACCTGCTGACCGGGCTCACCGCCGTTGTCGGCGGCATCGTCACCCTGTGGTTCGCTTCCGGGGCAGGCACCACCAGGTTGCTGCTTCCCTTTGCGGCGGGGGGGTTCATCTACATTGCGAGCACCGACCTGATTCCCGAGCTGCACAAGGAGCCGGAGCCCGGCAAGTCGCTGATTCAAGTCCTTGCGCTCTTCTTTGGGATTGCGGTCATGGCCGCGCTTCTGTTGGTCGAATGACCCTCCAACCGCTCTACCCGAGAGCCACCTGGCAACGCACCGCGATCATGTCGGCGCTCGAGAACGCAGGAACATTCATGAGCGCTCAGGATCTATACGAAAGACTGAGATCGGAGGGGGCGAGGGTAGGTCTCACCACCGTATACCGGACGCTTCAATCACTGAATGACCGGGGCGAGATCGATGTCCTGCATGTGGCCGGCAAGGAGGCTGCGTACCGGCGTTGCGGCACCCCCGTTCACCATCACCATCTCGTGTGCCGTTCCTGCGGCAGAGCCGAGGAGCTAGAGAGCGCCGCAGTCGAAGAATGGGCGCGGGAGAGTGCTCAGAGCCACGGATTCACCGCCGTGACGCACACCGTCGAGATCTATGGGCTTTGCGGCGCCTGCGCTTCGGGTGGGGATTGAGGGGTGCTGGTCGAGGAGACGGGCGTATCCGCAGCGGGCACTTGGGAGGCGGCGCCGGTTTCGGCCCTCCCAACTTCATCGAAGGTGGAGGCATCGCCCCCGAACGCAGCCTGGAACGGCTTCAGCAACTCGATCGGGATCGGAATCACCAAGGTCGAGTTCTTCTCGGCCGAAACCTCGGTGACCGTCTGCAAATACCTGAGCTGATAGGCGATCGGGTGTCGAGCGATGACCGCCGCCGCCTGCGCCAAACGTTCGGATGCCTGCCATTCACCTTCAGCGTTGATGATCTTGGCGCGCCGCTCGCGCTCTGCTTCGGCCTGCTTCGCCATCGCTCGTTGCATCTCGGTTGGAAGGTCGACGTCCTTGATCTCGACCAAGGACACCTTGACACCCCATGGCTCGGTGAGATCGTCGATGATCTTCTGCAGATCGGAGTTGAGCCGGTCGCGCTCGGTGAGGATGTCGTCGAGATCGACCTTGGAAAGAATCGCGCGCAACGTTGTCTGGGCAATTTGCGACGTGGCGAATAGGTAATTCTGCGCCTCAACAACAGCCTTGATCGGCTGAAAGACCTGAAAGTACACGACCGCCGAAACCCGCAGAGTCACGTTGTCTTTGGTTATGACATCCTGTGGCGGCACATCGAGGGTGACGATCTGCAGGTTCACTTTGACCATGCGATCGATAACCGGGATTATGAAGAACAAACCGGGTCCCTTGGCCTCATGGAGCACACGTCCCAGCCGGAAGATCACGCCCCGCTCGTATTCTTGCACCACTCTCACGGATGCGGCGGCCACCACAAGAACCACGACAACGAGGATTCCGAGCACGACGAAGGTCATGAGTTGCCTCCTTTGATCGAGGGAAGAGTCTGCGCAGCGGGTTCTTTCTCATGCAACGGCTCGACCAGGAGAACAAGTCCCTCGCTGGCTTTGACCTCGACGCGGGAGCCTGCTGCGATGCCGGTCTCCATCGTGCGGGCCCGCCACAGCATTCCATTGGTCCGAACCGTGCCCTCCGGCGCAATGTCTGTCTGGGCTTCGCCGATCATGCCGATGAGGCTTTCTTCCCCGGTGACCGGACGCCTCAGGCGCACGCGCAGAGCCGCGGTCATCACCGATACGAAAAAGACCAAGGTTCCTGCTACCGCGGCAGCGACAACCCAACCGTCGATACTCAAAGATGTCCCGGTGAACAACAGCAGGGCCGCCGGTATGAGAACGACGACTCCGGCGGCCGTCCATGCACCCAGCCCTGCGGTTTGGACGTCCACGACGAAAAAGCCCACCGCTGCCACGACGGCGAGGACTGCGAGCCACTCGGTCGGAAGGACCGAAAGACCGTAAAAAGACAGCACCAGGCACACCCCGCCGATGATCCCCGCCAAACCGATCCCGGGGTTATAGAGCTCGAAGATCAGGCCAAACATTCCCACCAGCAATAACAGGAACGCCGCCTCCGGCGTCGCCACACCGTGGAGAAGTTGTTGCCACGGACTCATGTGTTGGAAGCGCACCCTGTTGGACAGGGCGCCGGAGGCATCGTCCCACGTCTCAAGCCTCAGCGTCCCGCCGTTGGCCGTGGTCACAGTTCGGCCGTCCATTTCCTCGAACAACTCCTGCAGGGAAGAAGCCACGCCGTCAACCACGTCGATCTCTTCAGCCGCCGCCGCACCCAGAGTCGCTCCGTCGCGAACTGCATCTACCGCCCACGAGCGGTTCCGGGATCGCGCGACGGCGAGCTCTTCGATGGCGGCGGTCGCTCGCTCCGCGGTGGCGTGCTCCTGTGTCTCAGATTGATCTCCTTCTCCAAGATTGACCGGACCGGCCGGCCCTATCCCAGCCGCATCGGCCATATAGGCCAGGTTCGCCGCATAGGTGATGAAGGTGCCGGCGGAGGCCGCCTGCGCGCCACGAGGGGCAACCCACACGATCACGGGGACGCTCATCCCGAGCATCTCCTCAATGATCTCTTCCATGGAGGCGTCGAGCCCGCCGGGGGTATTCAACTGAATTATTGCGGCATGCACGCCATCCTCTTCCGCCTGCCGAAGGCGATCCAACAGGTAGTCCGAGGTGGGCGGGTCGATGAGCCCACTGACCTCGATGACGTCCACAACCCGGTTCTGGGTCTGGGTCGCCCGCGCCGGCGCGGCGAGCAGGCAGGACGAGACGCCCACCAGGACCAGCCACAGGAGTGCGCACTTCCTGGGAGGGACAGCCAGGGGCTGCGAGACCGACATGCCCCCATTGTGCAGCGCACGGAGAAGGTAGTGTCCCTGGTGGGATAGAAAACCCAGATGCTGCTCGATGACTTCTTCTCCCCACGCATCCTGGTCATTGCGGGAAAAGGCGGCGTCGGCAAGACGACCGTGTCGGCCGCACTTGCCCTGGTTGCGGCCCGCCGAGGCCGGAAGGTCTGCGTCGCCGAGATCGACCGTAAAGGGACCCTTCCCAGGTTGTTCGGGGGGGGAACCCTCGGCTACCAGCCCTCTGAACTGTCTCCCGGCGTTTGGGGGATGAATGTCATCGTGGAGGAGGCTCTGGCCGAATATCTCAAGGTCCAATACCACCTCAATCGCATCTCCAGGATGTTCACAAGCCCCCAGTTCGTGGACTACATCACGACGGCCGCTCCCGGCCTGAAAGACATTCTTGTGCTTGGGAAGATCTGGTATCTCGAGCAGGGGCGGTCCGCCGGTGGACAAGTCCAAGATTTCGACACCATCATCGTCGACGCTCAAGCGGGCGGGCACATGCTCACGTTCCTGTCGGCCCCCATGGGTCTGGCCGACGCCGTGCAGGTCGGCCCACTCCGCCGGCAGTCGGAGTGGATCATCGACATGTTGCGCGACCGCGAGCGAACGCGCGTTCACATGGTGACCCTGGCAGAGGAGATGCCGGTGCAGGAAACGGTAGAAACCTCTGATGCGCTGCGCGCAAGAGTCGGGCTGGTGCCGGGTGTGGCTTTTGCGAACGCCGTCTACACCTCCCACCACCATTCCCAGGGCAGCCTAGAGCGGTTTAGGCCGGAAGAGCTGGACGCGGGCGTCCTCAAGCAGGAGGCGAAGGCGGCAGGCTTTCGTCTCGAAGATGACGACATCACCGCACTTATCGGCTATGCGGGATTCTTCAAAGCCCGGAGCGCAATCCAGAGGCGCCACCTCGCTGGGCTCCGAAGGAACATCGAAGAGCCGGTGATCGAGCTGCCATTCCTTTTCTCTGCCGGTCTGGCGCTTCCGGACATCGAACGGTTGGCCGATGAGATCGAGGTCAGGGTGGCCGACATTTGAATCCCATAGAGGACATCATCAAGCACAAGGAAGTGATCGTCTGCGCCGGCTCCGGCGGCGTCGGCAAGACCACGATCGCGGCTTCCATAGCCCTTCGAGCAGCGTTGCAAGGCAAGAAAGTGGCGGTTCTGACCATCGATCCGGCGCGCCGGCTGGCCTCATCGCTGGGCCTTAAAGAGCTGTCAAACCATCCCGTCAAAGTGAGCCGGCGGAAGTTCACGGCCGCAGGGCTCGATCCAATTGGCGAGCTTCACGCAATGATGCTCGATACAAAGACGACATTCGACGAGGTCGTGCTGCAATATGCACCAACCAGGGCTCAAGCCGAGCGCATCATCGCAAACCGTTTCTACCACAATATCTCGAGCACACTTTCCGGGACCCAGGAATACATGGCGATGGAAAAGCTTTACGAACTGCACTCGAGTGGAGACTACGACGTGCTGGTGGTCGACACCCCTCCGACGCGCAACGCTCTCGACTTTCTGGATTCGCCCAGGCGCCTGACGGACTTCTTCGAGAGCCGCATGCTGCGCTGGTTCCTCATCCCCTACATGAAGGCAGGGGGAGGAATCATGCGAGCCGCGAATGTCGCCGCAAACACTTTCTTAAGGCTCGTAAAGCGGATGGTGGGGGGGGAGGTCTTACAGGACACAGCGGAATTCTTCGGGAATCTCGAAGGGATGTACGACGGCTTCAAGGAGCGCGCTCTGCAGGTCGCGGCCTTGTTGCGATCCGACGCCACCTCGTTCGTCGTGGTCACCTCTCCCTCGGACGAGTCTGTGGGGGAGGCAACCTACTTCGGAAGCCGGCTCAATGAATCAGGGCTGCCGTTCGGAGCCCTTGTGGTGAACCGGGTGCACCCCAAGCTCGGTGAAGGGATCCAGGTGGTGAAGGCACGCCACCTCGAAAGCCTGAAGAAAGGCGGTTCCGACGCCCGGCTGCTTGCTGCTCTGCTCGAAAACGAAGCCGCGTTCATGCGTGTCGTCCGCCTCGAAGAAGACAACCTCACCGCACTTGCGCGCAAGATCCCCCGTCATCGCTGGGTGAGGGTGCCCTACCTGGAAAGGGAGGCGGTTGACTTTCCCGGACTCGTGGCCATCTCAGAGCAGATGTTCCCCTCGGGGTGAACCGCGTGCCCGGGTTCTACTGGTGCCGTTACACTCCTTGGCAATGGCCATTATCGCCAAGCTCATAGAAGGTCTGGTTTTCATACTTACTGCCGGTTCGGGGGTGTTCGCCCTCTACATGGTGGTTGACCTTCTCAGGCTCCGGCGCGCCGATCCCGGCACGGCCTACAAAGGCGGCGTCGGCCAGTGGTCGTGGGTCGCTCACAGAATCACCGGCGTGGGGCTCGTTGCCTTCCTCTTCGGGCACATAGTTGACACCTTTGGCGTCGGGTTCGGCCCGGAACTCTACGATGAGACCATTCAGCTATACCAGCAATGGTGGTTCAAGCCGTTCGAAGTGCTGCTCGTCGGTGCGACGTTGTTCCATGCACTCAACGGCCTTCGGATCATCCTGTTCGACTTCTGGCCCAATCTTGCGCTCAAGCAGAAGAGCTTCGCCTACGTCGAGTTCGCGCTCTTCATCGCGGCCTTTGCCCCGGCAGCCTTCTTCATGATGCGGTCGGCCATCGCCGATTCGCCGTTCATCTGATGGCAATCGTCGAGCAGCAGGGTGACAGGCGGCTGGTAGCGATCATCGAAGAGGTCATGCGGGCCACGGGGCGGCGGGGCATCAGGCCGGGCAGCGCCTCGGAGGCTCCGGGCGTGTTGCGGGTCGAGCTCGAGGAGAACATCAAGAGGGTTGTACAGGTCTACTGGACGGCCTTCGAGGCCGATGTGCCGGGGCAGTCCATCGGCCTTCACCTGGAGGTCGCCGAGCCGCGGGTTCACTGGGCGGAGTGCTATCTCACCCCCGACTACCGCAACTGGTTCTTCTGTTTCCACGAACGGCCGGATGGCGAAATACAACTTGCCTACCACCAGGACTACGCCACTCCCGAAGAGGCGTTGCGGAGCTTCTTCAACCTGGCCTCCTGGTATGTGCTCACTCCCACAGACCGCACCTGGGAAGACATCGTCCTCCAGATCGCTCCCGAGCTCGACTGGGGGGACCGCCTCGAGGTTCTGTTGGGAAGCTCAAGCGCTGCCCCCGTCCAGGAGGCGCTGAAGAAGTCGACGATCATCTGGATGCGCTGGGAGACGGGGTCCGAGCAGCACACGATGCCGGTGTGGTTCGTGAACGACAAGGGGCGCATCTATGTCTTGTCGGGAGAGCGCCAGCAAATCATTCCCGGGGCGGCCGAGATGCGTGAATGCGACGTGATTCTGAGGTGGAAGGGCAAGAACGCCCGAATCGCGGAGATCCCTGCGGCGGTGGAGGTGATCGAGCCGGGACCCGAGTGGGATCAGGCGGCCGAAAAGATCGCCGAGAAAAGGCTGAATATCCCGGGTCTTCCCGAGGAGACGGCCCAGAGGTGGCGCAAGGAGTGCGTCATCCTCGAGTTAATGCTGCGCGATTAGGGCCCGCTCTCGAGCAAAGCCGCCGATCGACCCTTAGCCGTTCGCTCCGTCCCTGAGGCCCTTGGCGGCCTCCTCGACCGTTGGGGCGATGGACACGCCCTCCCCGAAGCCGGTTATGTCGAACAGCTTGAGATGGGGCTCGCGGGTGCACGATATCGCAAGGTCTCCACCGGCTTCCCGGAGGCGGCGAACCCCTCCCATGAGGGCGCCCAGGCCCGAGGAATCCATGAACGGCACCTCGTCCAGGTCGACGACCACGACCGTCTTGCCCTCTTCGATCATGGTCCCGATGGAGTCCCGCAGCGTTCCCACCGTGTAGACATCGAAATCTCCCACGGCTCGCAAAATGTGATAATCAGTCGCATCTTCGATTTCGATTTCGATCTTCTGCTGACTCACTCTTTCTCCTATTCACACTTCAGTACCGGCTTCCGCCACCTCTGGGCGGCCGTCCGGCGACGCCTCCGACCCGTAGAACTCGGTCACAAGCATCGTCAGATCGTCCTCGAGCTTACCGGCCGCGAACCGCTCCACTTCCTGCACAAGCTGTTCCCCCAACTCTGAGGAGCCAACCCGGCTGAGGCGGGAGAGCCCCTGGGCCAGGCGGTGCTCCCCGAAAACCTCGGAGCTGGGGGCCTTGGCCTCGAGGAAACCGTCGGTGAACAGGACCAGCCGATCCCCCGGCCGGAGCTGGATCACGGTTTCGGCGAGGCCCGGATCGTCGAACCAACCGAGGGCCCGGTTCCGAGGGCCTTCGAGGTAATAGCCGCGGCCGGTCTGTCCGTCATCTCCATCGCAGCGCAGCAGGAACGGCGATGGGTGACCCATGTTGATCCACCTCACCTCTCCCGAGTAGACGTCGATCGTCAGATACACGAGGGTGGTGAACGAATCCTGGGCGGTTGCCTCCTTGAGCGCTTGATTCGCTTTCTCGATGACCCTCTTGGGGCCCGTTCCAAGACTTCGCTCTGCCCGGAGAACGGTCAGCGCCACAGTCGCCATCAGTGCAGCCCCGACCCCCTTCCCCGAGGCATCCCCGATAACCACCGTGAGCGTCTTTCCTGAGAAGCCGACGTCATACCAATCCCCGCCCACGAGGTTCGCCTGTCGCTGGAGCGGCCAGACCTTTGCGCCCGGCGCATCCGGCAGGCTCCTCTGAAGTAAGTTCTGCTGAATAGCAGCCGCAATCTCCAGCTCTCGTTCCTGGTAGGCGAGCAGGCGAAGCCGTTTGAGTCCCTCCTGCATCTCGTCCAGGCGCTCGGCGAGCTCTTCGATCTCGTCGCCGGAATGGATCTCAACTCGCTGGTCGAAATCACCCCTGCCGATGGCACGCGTCGCTTCAACCAATCTCGATATGTTTGCCACAAGCCTGCCCGGCAACAACACTGCAAGCACAACCCCTATGACGAGAGCCCCGAGCGTCACAAAGAGCAGCGTCACCACGGCGTCATTCGAATTCTGCTGAAGCTCAGACTCACCTGCAGCGACCTTGTCTTTCTGGACGGTCTGGAGCAGATTGCCCAGCACCTCGATCTCGGAGATCAACGGCGCGCCATCTTGCCCGAGGATGCGGAATGCTTGGGTTCGCTTGCCCCTTCGGGCACGCGCGATCACCTCTTCGTTGACGAGGCGCTGAAACGATTCGCCCGTATCCACAAGGTCCTTTAGCAGACGATGGTCGCGGCGCGATGACAGCAAACGTTTTGCCTCGGACTGCCAGGTTCGCGCGGTTGCAACCTCGCTCGAATACTGTTGCAACAACTCCCCATTGCTGCTTATGAGAAAACCCCGCACAGCCGCCGATTGAGCGGTGTAGGAACGGACGATCTCGTTGACCGCCTCAAGTTGTGGAATGGCTTCGTCGAACACGTCTCGTTGCACGCTCCTCAGGGACCCGAACATCGAAAAGGTCACCCAGCCGAGAAGGGCGATGAGCATCAGCAACAGCCCGTAGCCGCCCACGATCTTCCACCGCAATGACATACGCATTCCCCAAGTATCCTCGACACAATGAAATTGCTCCCAGCGACCCTTGCCGCTGGAACCGGGCTCGCCGCCTACAGCCTGGCCGAGCCCTACTGGCTGAAGCTGATCGAACGCTCATTGGTGACCGGGCACCAAGGCCCTACCCTGACCACCCTGCACCTCTCGGATCCGCATCTGACCGGCAGCGACAAGAGGCTGAAGTCGTGGATTGGCCGTTTACCCGATAAACTCGGCAAGGTACCCGACTTGATACTTGGCACCGGAGACTTCATCGACAACGACAGCGGCATCGAACCGCTGCTCGAGGCCTTCGCCCCGCTCGACGCTCGGCTCGGGAAATTCTATGTCCTAGGTTCGCACGACTACTTCCAAGCACAGTTTCATATCCGCTCCTTCAAGAAGTACTTCACGGGCGACAATCGAGTAACCAAAGCACCGGGGGCAGACACCCATCGTCTTGAAGAGGGCTTGCAGTCCCAGGGTTGGATCCCGCTAACAAACAGAAGCGAAACAATAGACACCGCTTCCGGGACGATCCGCCTTTCAGGTGTCGACGATCCTTATCTCAAACGCCACCGGACCACCCACATAAGCCGATCCACCCGAGATGTCCTTGCTATCGGCCTCGTGCATGCACCCGATGTCGTGTCCGAGTACCTGCTGGCGGGTTTTGATCTCGTCGTCGGTGGTCACACCCACGCGGGCCAGGTACGGGTTCCCTTTTTTGGGGCGCTTGTGACCAACTGCAATCTCCCGGCTGCACTGGCGGGGGGGCTCCATCGAGTAGGAGAGGGTTGGCTGCACGTGAGTCCGGGGCTTGGCCAGGGACGCTACACGCCGATCCGCTTCAACTGCCGGCCGGAGGCGACCCTTTTGAAACTCGAGCCCGCCGTTCCCGGGGAAGACAGGGCTTGGCGCGCCCGTTAGTATTCCGGGTACGGGAAGTGGCGCAGTTTGGCAGCGCGCTGCGTTCGGGACGCAGAGGTCGCGGGTTCAAATCCCGCCTTCCCGACTCCAAAAGCCCAGGTGTATGACCTTCTATGTTGTCAAGCGGCGACCGCCGCTGCAGCGAGTGATTCCTTGTGGGAATCGACGCCGCTCGC
>JACDCD010000059.1 GCA_013694625.1 Actinomycetota bacterium
GAATCGATTCGTCGGAGACGGTCACCCGCTCGGAGGAAGAGCTCCGCACCGGCACCCGGCAGCGCGAAGCCGGACAGGTGAGGGTTCGCAAGTACGTCGACACCGAGAAGGTTCAGACCACCGTCCCCACGAGCCGTGAGGAAGTAACCGTCGAGAGAGTCCCGGTAAGCGAGGGGACCTCAACCGAAGCCGAATTCTCTGAGGGCGAGTTGACCGTCCCGATCGTCGAGGAAGAGGCTGTCGTCGAGAAGCGCCCTGTTGTCAAAGAGGAGCTTCGCGTCAGCAAGGAGACCGTGACGGGCGAAGAGACCGTCGAGGGTGATGTCCGCAAGGAGCGCATCGACATCGACGAAGAAGGCAGCACCACCAGCTCGACCGAAACCACCAGGTAGTCAAGGCAAGCAATGCGGCCGATCGGCCGCAGAGATGTACGGACGGCGGATCGCTCAGGCGGTCCGCCGTTTGCGCTCGCGGTCGTCGCCAGACTGCTGGCCGGCCAAATGAGGGGAACCGTTCTCCATGCGATCCTCCGAACGGAGGGCTTGTGCCACCAGACCCGCGAACAAGGCTGAGCCGACGGCGAGCGTCACCCCCAGGGCGAACTGTATCCACTCCGGTGGCTGCACGGCTACGGCAACCAGGCCAACGAGGATCAGGAGCCCCAGCAGCGCAAACGCTGCGAGACCTGCACCGAGCGTCCATCTCAAGAAGTTCCACCCCTCGCCGGTTCTGTTCTGACCGTTCACTTCGGTCCCCCTCCTATGTCCCGTTGCTCGCGTCCCAGGTAACGCCGGCCTGAAGACAGTTAGCGTCTGGGAACGCCGGCCGATATCTTCTATCGGCACCTTTGGGGGAGGGCTTTAGCGCGCAAAGCTCTTTCGTCGGAGAGTGTCCACCTCCGAAAATTGGGAAGAATCCCTGCATGAGGGTCGTGGTCACCGGAGCTACAGGGAATGTCGGCGCGAGCTTGGTCAGAGCCCTCGGCGACGACGACGCTGTGACGTCCATAGTGGGACTCGCCCGGCGCGCCCCGAAGTGGCAGCCCGCCAAGACGAGCTGGGTGGCGGCCGACGTATCTACGGACGATCTTGCGGGCTCCTTCGAAGGCGCCGACGCCGTGGTGCATCTTGCGTGGCTGATCCAGCCGTCGCGGCAGGCGGACCTCCTGTGGCGCACCAATGTGGCAGGCTCGAGAAGGGTTTTCCACGCCGCAGCTCGAGCCGGGGTGGGAACCATCGTGTATGCGTCCTCCGTCGGCGCCTATTCACCGGGCCCGAAGGACCGTCGCGTCGATGAGGGCTGGCCGGTGATGGGGGTACCCACCTCTTTCTACTCGCGGCACAAGGCCGAGGTCGAACGGTCCCTGGATGCCTTCGAAGCCCAGCATCCCGGCATCAGGGTGGTCCGTCTCAGGCCGGGCCTCCTCTTCAAGAGGGCATCTGCGACCGAGCAGCGGCGGCTTTTCGCGGGCCCCTTCGTCCCGGTGTCGTTGGTGCGGCGGGAGCTGATCCCTTTTGTGCCGGATGTGGAGGGCCTGCGGTTCCAGGCGTTGCACACCGACGATGTCGCCGACGCCTACAGACGAGCCCTCACCCGGGATGTCCGGGGAGCTTTCAACCTGGCGGCCGAGCCGATTCTGGACCCTCGGGAGTTGGGGCGGATACTGCATGCGAAGCCCCTGAAGGTATCGCCCGGATTGCTCCGGGGACTCGTCAATGCAACCTGGCGGATGCACCTGCAGCCGACTCCCCCGGGATGGCTCGATATGGGCCGGAGCGTGCCGATTATGGACACGGCGCGTGCTCGCGATGAGTTCGGTTGGAGCCCGCGCTACTCCTCCTCTCAGGCGGTGATGGAGTTGCTCGAGGGGATGCGCGCCGAGGCGGGAACTCCCACGCCGCCTCTAGACCCTGCAACGAGCGGGCGTGGACGCGTACGCGAGATGCTGACCGGGATGGGCAGGAGATCCGGTCTGTGATCTCCGGCGGCCACCAAACGAAAGGAAGGGAGGCACATGACCGACGAACAGGATCCCAAGCAGACGCCATCGGATGGTCCGGGGGGAGCTGAGTCCTCGGGAGGGGACGGCGGTTCCGGTTATGACAGACCGGGCGGCGGAAGCCCCGAAGGGGGAGGGAAGCAGTCCGATGGGGGCGATTCCGATCCCAAGGGTGGTTCGTCCCCGGAGGAATCGAGCGAATCGGCCGACGAGCAGGCCAACGTCGAAAGGTAGATAGGGGTAGCAAGAATGCGGACGGACGAGTCACCCGATGGCATCGACGACGAGACCTGGCAGGAGGTGCCCGGGACGATCAAGCGTTCGCCCGCCAAGGCTCAACGAACCTGGGCCAAGGCGCACGACAGTGCCGTCGAGACGTATGGCGACGGCGAGCGGGCCCATCGAACCGCCTATTCGGCGCTCAAGCACAGCTTCGAGAAGATGGATGGCCACTGGGAGCCCAAGGAGGAGAAAGGGCCCTCCGATCCCCAAGCGGCCAAGAGCGCTCCAGAGTCGGTCCAAGACGAACGCGAGACTTTCGGGGGCGTCGACCTAAACGGAAACACTCGCGACGAGCTGATCGACCGGGCCAGGAAGCTGGGTGTTTCAGGGACATCTAGGATGAACAAGAAACAGCTCGCCAGAGCGATCTCCAGTAAGCAAGGATGACAGTTTTGTGCGGCGCACGCGTCGCCGCACGCCGCCCCCGATAGCCGTCCCGAGGGACTAGCGTTTCGCCGCATGGACGTTCTGCTGGATCTCACTCAACCCTGGGCCTATGTGCTCATTGCGATCATCGCCGCGGCCGAATCGGCGGCGTTCATCGGTCTGCTCCTGCCCGGAGAGGCAACCATGCTTCTCGGAGGAGTGCTCGTGTACCAGGGACGTGCCTCATTGTCCCTGATGATCTTGGTTGGATGTGCGGGAGCAATCGTAGGAGACTCCGTGGGCTATGCCATCGGGAGGTCACTCGGACCGAGTTTGATGCGAGGACGGCTTGGCCGCAGGATTGGTCTCGAGCGCTGGAAGCGAGCACAGGCCTACTTGCGGGCGAGGGGCGCGCGCGCTGTTCTAATTGGGCGCTTTGTCGGAGTGCTCCGAGCCTTGATGCCCGCTATTGCCGGATCGGCCGGGTTGCCCTACAGGTCATTTGTCGTCTACAGCGTGACGGGAGCGGTTGTGTGGGTGACGGCTTTCATCCTGCTCGGGGTGGCGGCTGGCGGAAGTTGGCACGTAGTCGAGCGATATGCAGGCGAGGCGAGCCTCCTCCTTGCCGGACTCGTGGTCGTTGGAGTGGGACTGACGCTCGTTGCCCGTTGGCTCCAGGGACACCTGGATGTTCTCCGAGGATTGAGAGAAGACTTCCTCACACGGCCAGCGGTCAAGCGCTTCATCACCCGGTGGCGGCCTCAGATCGACTGGTTGGCAAGACGGCTGGACCCCACCGAGCGTTTCGGACTGTATCTGACCTTCGGTTTTGCTTTGGCGGTTGCGGGAGCGGCCCTCTTCGGTGGATTGCTCGACAATGTGTTGGGCAACGAGGATGCGGTCGTCATCGATCGGCCGGTGTTGCATTGGGTGGTGTCGCACCGCGAACCGGTCCTGAACACCGTAATGGTGGTGATCACGGCGCTCGGCGGCGCCCCGTTCGTGAGTTTTGTCTTCGTGCTTGCGGCCGTGATCATCTACCGGCGCACCGGTCAGAGGCGCTGGGTCATTTTCCTTGCGACCACGATGGCCGGCGCCCTGGTGTTGGATGATGTGGTCAAAAGGCTGGTGGACCGCCCCCGTCCGCATTGGCGTCCTTTGGTTGAGGCCTCAGGAAGCTCCTTTCCCAGCGGGCACGCGACCACCGCCGCGGCGACTTGCGCGGCGATCGCTTATCTGCTCACCCGTCACCGGGATTGGCGGCCCAGCGTCACGATTTGGACCGTTGCTGCCGGTGTTGCCGTGTTAATTGCCTTCAGCCGGGTCTACCTTGGGGTTCATTGGCTCACCGACATCCTCGGGGGACTCGCGCTCGGGGGCTTCTGGACGGCGGTGACGGCAACCGCGGTAAGGGTCATGACCACCAGCGCGACATCGAAGGGCGGCGGCGCCGGCGCCGTTCCCCATGATTAAATGCAGTCTGGGTCGAGTTGAGCCCTTACCACCCGAGTGGGAGAAATTTGCCGGAGCTCGGGGCATTCTGTGTGCGAAGGTAGGCAAATGAGACAAGCGGGGTGTAATGGCTGACGTCCTCGTGAAGCTCGAGGGGGTCCGCAAGGTTTTTGGCGGTGTGACCGCCGTCCAAGACGTGAGTCTCGATGTATATGGCGGCGAGTTTTTCTCTCTCCTTGGCCCTTCGGGATCGGGCAAGACAACGTGCCTCCGCATGATTGCGGGATTTGAGGCCCCCAGTTCGGGGAGGATTCTGCTGCAGGGCGACGACGTTTCGGCCCTTCCCCCTTACGAACGCGATGTCAACACCGTTTTTCAGGACTACGCCTTGTTCCCGCACATGAGTGTTGCCCAGAACGTCGAGTACGGACTGAAAGTGAAACGCGTGCCTCGAGACGAGCGTCGGGGGCGCGTGGCGGGAGCGTTGGAGAGCGTGCAGCTAGAAGCGTTCGGCAAGCGCAAGCCGGGAGACCTGTCCGGCGGGCAGCGACAGAGGGTTGCGCTGGCCAGGGCTCTCGTTAACGAACCTGAAGTGCTCCTGCTCGACGAGCCGCTCGGCGCGCTCGATCTTAAGCTTCGTCAACAGATGCAAGTGGAGCTCAAGTCGATACAGGAGAGTGCCGGGATCACGTTCATCTACGTAACACACGATCAGGAAGAAGCCCTGACCATGAGCGACCGTCTGGCGGTCATGAACGGGGGGCGAATCGAACAGGTGGGCACTCCCTCGGAGGTTTACGAGCAGCCTTCGACCAGCTTCGTGGCGGGTTTCGTCGGCGTCTCCAACGTCTTGTCGGGCCCCGCAGCGCGCTCCATCACCGGGGACGAGTCAGACTTCACGATCCGTCCCGAAAAGATCGTCATGAGCGAGCCCGGTGCCCCGTTGGGGAACGCCGGCGACTGCACGGCTAAGGGACGGATAACAGATATCTCCTATCTCGGCGCCTTCACCCGCTATACGGTGGGGCTCGATAACGGGGGGCAACTGGTCGTAACCCGCCAGAACTCACAGGTTGCAACCGATGGATCTGAGGGGGAGCGGGGGCGTTCGGTGGTGCTTACGTGGGCCAAGGAGAACAACCGGCCTCTAGCCAATGACAATGGAACGACGAGACGTGATGGGGAACCGGGAAAGGAGACCTCGTGAGGGGAATGCGACGAAGAATGGCAATCGGGGCCGGAGCATTGGCGCTCGCCCTGGTCGCCGCAGCGTGCGGGGGTGGGGACGGCGAAACGGACGCTCCGGCGGAGACGGGATCAGGGTCAGGGTTACCCACCAAGATAGGCAAGGGCGAGGGCGAGCTGAACCTGATCGCATGGTCAGGCTATGTCGAGGACGGCTCGAACGACAAAGCCTTCGACTGGGTCACTCCATTCGAGAAAGAGACGGGCTGCAAGGTCAATGTGAAGTATGGCGACACCTCCGATGAGATGGTGACGCTCATGCGTCAGGGTGACGGCGCCGTCTACGACGGTGTCTCGGCGTCGGGCGATGCATCCAACCGTTTGATCGCCGCAGGGGACGTTGCCGAGGTGAACATCGACTTGATCGACGGCTACGACGACGTCATGAAGTCTCTCCAGTCACCAGGCCATAACACCGTGGACGGTAAGCACTACGGTGTGCCTTATCTGTGGGGTCCCAACGTCCTCATGTACAACACGGATGTCGTCAAGGAAAAGCCGACCAGCTGGGATATCACCTGGGAAGAGGACTCTCCGTATGTCGGGAAGGTGACCGCCTACGACAGCCCCATATTCATCGCCGACGCAGCGCTTTACCTCAAGGCGCACGACCCCGACCTCGAGATTACCGACCCTTACGAACTCACCGAGGAGCAGCTCGACGCCTCGGTCGAACTATTGGATCAACAGTCCGAGCTCATCGGCAAGTACTGGGCGCTGTACACAGACGAGATCGACGGTTTTGCAAGCGGTGACCTCGTGGTGGGCACGGCGTGGCCGTACCAGGTCAGTTCGTTGAAGGCCGAGAAGGAGCCGGTGGATGCCGTGATTCCGGAAGAGGGCGCAACCGGATGGGCAGACACGTGGATGATGTCGGCCAACACCGAGCATCCCAACTGCATGTACATGTGGATGCAACACACCATGACTCCAGAGGTGCAGGCGGAGGCGGCCACCTGGTTCGGCGGCACTCCAAGCCTCACCACGGCGTGCGGACCGCTCAAGAAGAGCCTCGGTCGTTCGGCCACCATCGACTATCACTGCGGGCAGGACAGCTTTCTCGACCAGATCAATCTGTGGAAGACCCCCATCCCCGATTGTGGTGATGAACGGGGAATGGAATGCACCGACTACTCCGAGTGGACTCAGCGGTGGACAGAGGTTCGCGCGTCGTAGTTTCATCGCGGACGTTCAGCGCCGATGACCTTGGATAGGCCCTCACTCGCTCGTCGCCTTTCGGGGGCCTTGCATTACCGCAGGGGGGCGAAGCTGGGCCTGCTTCTGGGCCCACCCATGGCCTGGATGGTCGTGGTCTACCTCGGCGCGCTCCTGCTGTTGTTCCTGTCTGCGTTCTGGCGCCAGGATCCGCTAACAGCGCTGGTGGTCAGGGACTGGAGCCTGGAAAACTTCGAGACGCTGATAGAGGAGTCTGTCTACAGAACCGTCGCCCTGCGAACATTGGGCATCGCCTTTGCCGTGACGCTCACAGACATCGTCCTGGCCTTCCCCATAGCCTATTTCGCTGCACGGATGGCGTCGCCACGCATGAGGACAGTAATGCTGCTGCTTGTGGTGCTGCCTCTGTGGTCGAGTTATCTCGTGCGCGTCTACGCGTGGCGGGTGATCCTCGCAGGGGGCGGCTTCCTGGACTGGAGCCTGGAAGCGCTCGGTCTTGGTTCGCTCGAGTTGGGCTATTCGAACTGGGCCATATGGCTGACCTTCTGCTACCTGTGGTTGCCGTTCGTGGTGTTGCCTATCTACGCTGCGCTCGAGCGGATTCCTGACTCGTACCTTGAAGCCTCCTCAGATCTCGGCGGAAAATGGATAACAACGCTCAGGCGGGTCATTCTGCCGATCGCGCTCCCGGGCATCGTCGCTGGGTCGATATTCTCGTTTTCCTTGACCCTGGGTGACTACATCGCACCGACTCTGGTTGGAAACACCCAGTTCATCGGGAACGTCGTTTACCAGAACGTCGGCGTAGCCAACAACATCCCGTTTGCAGCGGCCTATGCACTCGTGCCCGTTCTGATCATGGCGGTGTATCTGGCCATCGCCCGCAAGATGAAGGCGTTCGAAGCGCTGTGAGTGAGCTGCGCAGGACGGAGCCCCGGGGGGTGCGGGTCGCGATGCGTGTAGCCAGCGTGCTCGTGCTCGCGTTCCTGTACATTCCCCTGTTCATTGTCATTCTCTACGCCTTCAATCCGGCGCGCGCCCAGACCTGGCCTCTTGAAGGTCTTTCGACGAGGTGGTTCGAGGTGGCGTGGAACAACGGGGAGGTCCGAAGCGCCCTGCTCACGTCCGTCAAGGCAGGTCTCGCTTCTTCGGGGATAGCTTTGCTGCTCGGCAGCATGGCGGCCGCGGCGGTCCACCGCTTCAGATTCTTCGGGCGTGAGTCGGTCTCGTTCCTGCTTATATTGCCATTGGCGCTTCCCGGCATCGTGACCGGCATGGCGCTGAATTCGGCGATCAATGCGGGCGGCGAGACGCTTGGCCTCGAGTTCGGTCTCGGCACGATCATCATCGGCCACGCGACGTTCTGTGTCGTGGTTGTCTACAACAACGTCGTCGCCCGTTTTCGGCGCACCTCGAGCTCATTGATCGAGGCGTCCTGGGACCTGGGGGCCGACGGATGGCAGACGTTCCGTTACATCACCCTTCCCGGTCTCATGACCGCCTTGGTGGCCGGGGGACTGCTGGCTTTTGCCCTGTCTTTCGACGAGATTATCGTCACGAATTTCACATCCGGCACTGAGACCACTCTGCCAAAGTGGATATTCAACAACCTGCGGCTCCCGAACCAGCGACCCCAGGTGAACGTCGTGGCATTCGTGGTGATCCTGCTGAGCTTCATACCGGTGTACCTGGCCCAGCGCATCAGCCAGGGAAGCGCTCCCGGGGTGTCGAGGCTGCGGGGCAAAGGGCAGGAATAGGCGCAGGCCCGGCCGGTTATCCTGCCGCGTAAGGAGTTCACGGCGGCGTGGCCGAGTGGTTTAGGCAGGGGCCTGCAAAGCCCCGCACAGCGGTTCGATTCCGCTCGCCGCCTCAATCCAGGAGGAGCCCGAGTGATGGTTTTTATCTCCCCGCCACTCGGCCGGGATCCCGGGCCCACCCGGGGGCGACGCGCCGGGTAGAATCATCGCTCGCCGAAGGGGCGTTAGCTCAGCGGGAGAGCGCTTGCTCGACAAGCAAGAGGTCACTGGTTCAATCCCAGTACGCCCCACCACCCACGCAAGAAGATGCAGACTCAGCCTGACGGTCCATTGCACCAACCAACCCGGAAACCGGGCCCAGGAGTGCAATAGAGCTCGTATCGGCTCCCCCGAGTGCCAGGGAGCCGGGCACTGCGCCCGGCGCGCAGGGTGGGCAGACGGCTAGGGGGTTGACGGGGCGGTTGTTACGGAGTCGCCGTTGAGCGTGTTGCCGCTCTGGCTGCCTCCGCTCTTGTCTTTTGGATCACAATCATCTGTGCTGGGCCTGTTGTAAGAGCGATTGGGAAAGTCTTTCCAGCGTATGGCTTCGCCCCCGTTGTCTCCGAACACATTGTCGGTGACGACGACGCGAGGGCTATTGGCGATATAGACGCCGTGGCTGTTGTTTCTCTGAATGCGATTGCCGGTGACGGTCTGGTCGCAGCTGACTTCGATGAATATTCCGAATCGGGTGTTGTCGGTAATCACGTTGTCTTCGTACGAGATGAACTTCATGCCTGAATCGGAATGGACTCCGTCGCACCCATTGTTATCGAGCCGGTTTCTTGTCAGCGTCACATTGTTGCCCACCACCATATGGACACCCCCGCTGTTGAAACAGGGGTTGTCATTGTGAAGAGGATCCGGCGTCAAGTCGAGGTTGTTCTGATGAACGTAACTGTCCGTCAAATCGACGCTCCCCCCACCAACTTGGATCCCCGCCTGGCTGTGGTGATGGACGTCTAGATTCTCGCAGGTTGTGCCGGGTTTACAGCGGACGCCGACGCGCGCGCCGTAGACTTCGAAGCCATTCAGCACAGCGCCCTGACCCGAGGTGATCTCCCCTCTCAGACGCGTACCGGGGCTCGCGTACCATTCGCTCCGGTTGGGCTGCACGAATTCACCGGCATAGTTTCCGGGCATGAACACAACAGTGGCGCCCTCGCCCGCTGCGATGGCGTCCCCGAAGGAGGACACCGCAGGGCCGACGTGCTCGCACTGGATGCTCACTTCTGCCGAGCAGCTGTCGACTCCGCCTCCGCCGTCGGCTTCGTCGGCCCCCGCCTGGCCGATGAGAACGTCGTCCCCCGCGCCACCCTTCAGTTTGTCGGCGCCGTCCTGGCCCAGGATCAGGTCCGCGGCGTCACCGCCGCCGAGACGGTCGGCACCCTTGCCGCCGCACACCAGATCAGCGCGATCTCGTCCGGCGGCGGAGTCTCCGGCACCCCGGGCCTGGATGACGTTGATCCTTCCCTGTGTGCCGATCAGGTTATCGGAGCGCGAGGTTCCCGTAAGGGTCGATTGCTTTCCGGCGCAACTGTAGCCCGTGGCCCGGGCCTGGGTTGTGCCGGCCCCTGTAACGATCGTGGAGACGGTGACGGCGGCGGCCATCCAGAGGGCAACCCGCCGTTTACCTGAGTTCACAATAGGGTGCAGGACAACGCGCCCGTTTCTTATCCCTGCTCTCATGGTCTAGCCCGGCCCCTTCTCGTCTCGATACCCAATATTCTCCAGTGTAGCGGCCGGCGACTTATAGCGGGACTCAACTCGGGGGAGTTCGAGGAACAGGGCCGGCCGCCTGGGATAGTCATGTCCGGCGGACGGTGGCTGGTGATGTCCCTTGCGAGAGGCGACTCGTCTTGCAAGAGGTGGGGGCGTG